>JACKQB010000001.1:600000-954781 GCA_024233115.1 Akkermansiaceae bacterium | reverse complement strand
AACAGGAGACACGTCGACGAACGATCCTGCTCGGTGATAATGTAGATTCGTTTGCCGCCGCCAACTTGGTAGCAGCTCAGGATACGAAATCCTTCTTCGAGCGCTTCCTCGTTCGCTTGCTTGTCCTCGTCGCACAGGTCTCCCCAGTCACCGCAATGGTGACGATGAAGGTAGGATTGCAGGTTGATCCCAAGAGCGATTGCTCCGGGCGTGGCGACGATTTTCCCGAGTGGGAAACGTGGGTTCATGAGTCGGTATGCCATGGTATCCGCTCTGCCATATCGGCACCCGATGTCCATGGCTAATTACGGCTTTCGTAGTGGGAACAAAATACCTCCGAAAGACATGGACGTGCCCGCTCACTCTGGCAGATGAGAGATGATGAGAGAACCAAACCCATTCCCAAAGTCAGAGATATTAAACAAAGTCCGCAAACTCCTCCGCCTGGCCGACCGGTCACGCGGTGCCACTGAAAACGAAGCAAAGGTGGCGCTCTCCAAAGCACAGGAGTTGATGACCCGCCACAACATCGACTCGGCCCTGCTCCGCATGAAAACCGGAAAGAAGGCGGGTATTGACGTCACCAAGGGCCTCTACGAGTTACCCAAGTCCCTCAACCCGGCGGACATGCTGATCCTGTCCCTGCTTCAAGGACACTTCAACGTGCGGGTCATCCTGATGTCCGGGCATCGCAAGACGCCGGTCGATATCATCGGCGCACCCGAGGACGTGGACTTCGCGATCTACGCTCTGTCCTTCCTACGGCAGACCTTCTTCCGCTGTTGGAACGAGTTCAAGAAGACCGCGTGGAATCCCGACCGCGCATCCTACTACCGGGGACTACGCGATGGAATACACGCCGAACTTAACACCGCAAAGCAACGTGCCGAGGATTCCTACGGCGACGACGCCCGCCAAACCTACGCGCTGGCCGTGGTCGACCAGAACGCAGCAATCACCCGCTATGTCGACGAGAATTACGGCAAACTTCGCAACCGGACCCAGCGCCGCCGTCGGGTTGATTCGGCGAGCTACTTCGCTGGTGAAACAAAAGGCCGGACCATCCGCATCAACCGCCCACTCAATGACAACCAACAATGAACCCCAAACCACAACAACAATGGACAAACTGTATTACATAGTCTGCGAAGACAAAGAAACCACGCTATTCGAGGGCCGTTATCAGGGACGCACTCGTGGAGCAGCCCTCAAGTTCCTGAAACAGTCCCTCGGCCGCAAGAGTCTCAACGGATTGGTCTTCACCATCACCGAGATTCCGGTCCCGCTGATCCGTGAGATTGTCACTGAGATTCTTGCCGGAGGAGATGGAACCGGCGCGGCGAATGTCGTGCCGATCAAGCCCCCCGAGCCAGAACCCCCGGCGGGACGCTACGATGCCTTCGCCGATGCGGCTGAGCCCGACTCACCGCCAGCAGAGGGCCCGGCACCCAAGAAACACCCGAAAAAGAAACGCACCGCGAAGGTCGGAAACCCCGGACTGGGCGAGGCAATCTGGTCGGAGGCCCGGGCGTTCTGGAAGAAATGCCGAAGCATCAAGCAAACGGCTGACAAGTTCGGGCTCTCGCCCAACAGCGTGAAAACCCGCGCCCGCCGCGAAAAATGGAGGGAGGAGGCATGATCGACTGGACACCGAAAGTCGGAGACGGTGCCACCGTCTGCCGCTACTCAGACCGGACCGCATGCACGATCATCAAGGTCAGTGCGAGCGGCAAAACGATCCACCTGCAGGAAGACGTCGCCACACTCGACGACTGGAAGCCCGAGATCGTGCAGGGCGGATTCGCCGGCCACTGCGTGAACAACACGAGCCAACGCTACACCTATCACCCAAATCCGGAGGGGGCTGTTTATCGAGCATCCCTCCGCAAGGACGGTCGCTACCGAACCACTAACAACGAGCGGGTAATCCCCGGTCGTCACCACTTCCACGATTACAATTTCTAATGCGCACCGAAGTCACACGCTACCTCAAATCCGATGGCTACCCATCGCGCTACTGGGCGGTGCTCGTCGATGGTGAACTGCTCGCCGTGACGGTCTACCGCAAGGGCGCTGAAGCGGTTGCTTCGGCCCTCACCAACTCCAACCACGATTCCCATGGCACGACCCTTGAAGATTCAGCAAACAGAGGCAACCAGCCCGACAACGCCTCCACTGGCTTGCGTTCGGGCCGCATTGGCTGACCTCGAAAGCTGGCTTGATGTAGGCGGGTGTTGACACCACTGGAAGCGACGATGACCGATGATCCCAAAGCCCGCACCCTCGCCAACGGCATCGAAGTCTGGTGCAGTTACGACAAGCTGGTGCCAGTGGGCGAACTGAAGCCAAACCCGCGCAATCCAAACACCCATCCGCAGCGACAAATCGAGCTGCTCGCCAAAAACATCCGTTACTTCGGATGGAGGCAGACGATCACCGTCTCCAAGCGTAGTGGGCTGATTGTCTCCGGCCACGGTCGACTGATGGCCGCAAAACAGCTCGGCACCGAGGTCGTGCCCGTCGACTTTCAAGACTTTGCCAGCGAAAACGACGAACTTGCCGTGCTAGTTGCAGACAACCGCCTGGCTGAACTCTCGACCGTTGATCTAAACGAGTTGGAAAAAATCGCGGGTGAATGGCAGGAGGCTGACTTCGACACGATCCTTGCCGGGTTCGAACCAGCCGACCTCGACGCTCTGCTCACCCCCGATCCTGAGGAGGAAGAAGCGGACGACGACCGCCACGACAAAGAATTGGAGAAGAGCGATGTCACCGTCGCGGTCGGACTTTACCGGTTCCGTATCAGTCAGGACGAGTTCATCGCTTGGTGCGATCGGCTGAAGCAGGACGCTGGATTCGACAAGGACAGCGTTCTCCAAGAAATCCGAACCCGCCTCGACCTGTGATGATCACACTCGAACCCATAGACGCCATTCGGCCTTCGACCTACAACCCACGCTCCGCTGTCCCGGAACGTCTGGACTTGATCGAGCTATCGCTTCAGAAACTCGGATTTATCGCCCCGATTTTCGCAGACTCGGACGGGGAAATCCTCTCTGGTCACCAGCGCCACCTGGTCGCCGAACGCATGGGAGCGACGCACGTCCCGGTGTTCCGGACCAAGGCGCTCGACCTCGACCAACGAAAGGCTCTCAACATCGTATTCAACCGTGCCACCAACGACTTCGACTTTCATCATACGCCCGGGAAAGTCACCAGCGAACTTAAATCCATCGACATACAAGCGCTGGCCGAGAGCATCCCCAACAAGAAGGTTGGAAGCGACGAATTTCTACGCTGCCTGCCTGCGGAAGTGCCAGTGAAGGATCTATGCAGAGCGAACGCAGGACGTTGGATTCAGTATGCCCGCAATCTTGCCCGGACGCTCCACCGTCACGGCATCCTCATGCCCATCGTCTGCCGTGAAGATCTGACTGTGATCAACGGGATTGGCCGGCTCGAAATGCTTGCCGAGAAGAAGGTGACCAATGCTCCGGTTGTATTCGTCACGGATGACGAGGCAGAGTTCGCCCGAGCCATGATGAACCTGCTCTCGATGGACTTCGACATCCACACCCGCTATGCTGACATGCTGCGGTTCAACTCATTCCGGAGGGCTCGACGGGTCAGGCGTGAACTCGGAAATGGCTTCATCTTCGCCACCCATGGAGCGAAGCCGTGCCACACTTTCGACATTGGCAGGCCTAACGACCGGGCTCGTTGGATCAAGGAACACGGCACGACCATTCTCGACTTCGGAGCCGGGCACCTGACCGAAACTTTTCTGCTCCGCCAACAGGGAATCGACTGCACTCCATTTGAACCGTACCGGCTTGGTCCTGGCGGGATCAATAAGGACGAGAGCGTGGACCTTGCCCGCGAGTTCCTTGCCGAGGTGGCAGCAGGCAAGGAATGGACGAGCATCTTCATTGCAAGTGTTCTTAATTCGGTGCCGTTCCGAGAAGACCGCGAGCACATCGCCTGCCTATGCGCTGCCCTGTGCAAACCATTCACCAAGGTCTATGCCTGCGCCTCCTCGGCCGGGGAATCAGGGTGGAGGCAGGTCAATGGCAAGGCGTTTATGAATGAGAGCAACGCGGGCAATATCGCGTTCCGTCTGGACTACGAGCCAGGCATCCGCATCGGCGATTTCCAAGACAAACCCAAGGTCCAGAAATATCATACGATCCCCGAGTTCCGAGACCTATTCGGCCAGTTCTTCCGCTCGGTGAAGGTCGATGACTTTTCCAACAACATCAACGCATCCTGCGCATCAGCCCGCCCGGTCGATCACGCGAAACTCCGTGCCGCTATCGAGTTCGAGTTCAATCTCCCCTATCCGGACGGCACCCGCATGAATCTCGTGCAATGCGCTATGGACGCTTTCTCCCAACGTCTTCAAACTGACCTACTATGAATACCGTTACCGCCGACCCATCCAAAAAGGTGATCCTTCTCGACCTGAACTATACCCTGGTGGCGAACAACCCGCCGCGAGGAACGACCCCTCCGCGCATGGAGACCCGCCTCGCCTCGGAAGAATACCGGCAATGGTTGGTCGAACTGGTTAGACCGCACACGGTCATCTTAATTTCGGCGCGGCCAGAAACATGGATGGTGCGCACGCTCGACCGGATCGAGCAAAAGACCGGGTGGCGACCAGACGACGCCTGCTTCGCACCGAAGGGTTGGTGGAATCCGCCAGCCATCAAGGAGCACCTGCTCAAGAAGGCCATCTTCCCGGTCCATGGTGAGGATGCCCGCTACATCGCCATTGAAAGCAATCCCCGAACCCGTGAAATGTACGCTCGTTACGAGATCCCGTGCATCTGGGTGGCGAAGGAAGGCACATGCCTTACCGAAGGGACGCGGATAATGAAACGCCTGCCCC
This sequence comes from Akkermansiaceae bacterium, assembly GCA_024233115.1. Lineage (NCBI taxonomy): Bacteria > Pseudomonadati > Verrucomicrobiota > Verrucomicrobiia > Verrucomicrobiales > Akkermansiaceae > Akkermansiaceae bacterium. The sequence goes on along the minus strand of JACKQB010000001.1, from coordinate 949,890 downwards.
GTTGACATACTCAACGCAGGCATGAGCGAAGATCGCGATCACGTGATGCCCGCAGGGCAATGGCAATTTGACGGCGAGGTCACGGCCGTGTTCGATGACATGCTTCAGCGCAGCATCCCACAATACAATGCAATGCGGATGGTCACCTTCGAGGTTGGGCGTAACTTTGTCCAACCCGGAACCACAATCATCGACATGGGATGCTCACGCGGCGAGGCACTCTTGCCCTTCGTATCCAATTTAGGGGCGGCAAACGACTACATCGGTTTGGAGATCAGTGAACCGATGATAGAGGCAGCAAGGACCAAGTTTTCCAAACACCCACACGGAGATCGCGTCACCATCCAGTCTGCCGACCTCCGGCACGAGTTCCCATGTGTGACCTCCAGTGTCGTCCTGTCGGTGCTCACGCTCCAGTTTACCCCAATCGAATACCGCCAGCGCATCATCCGCCGGGTGTTTAATTCCCTCGCTCCAGGCGGTGCGTTCATTCTGGTGGAGAAGGTCTTGGGCGCAACCTCTGAACTTGACGACGCCTTCGTTGACCTGTTCCTGGCGATCAAGAAACAGAACGGCTATTCCGAAGCCGAGATTGATCGCAAGCGGCTGTCGTTAGAGGGTGTGCTCGTCCCCGTCACCGCCCGCTGGAACGAGAACCTTCTCCATGAAGAAGGTTTCCGCTCAGTTGATTGTTTCTGGCGGCACTTGAACTTCGCAGGGTGGGTAGCGGTAAAACCATGAGCAAGGCACTCCCATCGGATGAGGCCAGGTCACCGCTCGACCCGGAGATTGCAGGGAAGATTCTCGACGCCGACTTTCAGAACATCGTTAAGAAAGTCGCCGCCGGCAAGCCTCTTACCGTAGCTGAGCGTACCCGTATCGAAGCGCGTGCATCCGGAAGCACCGACACGACCGCCTACGCCAAAACGAAGGTCGAGCTTGCCGACTTGCTCGGTGTCACCAGGCGAACACTCAGCTCATGGCAAAAGCGGAAGGGAGCTCCGAAACCACTCTCCAATGGGATGTGGTCGGTATCCGCATGGCGTGAGTTTGTCCGTGAAAACGGACTAAAAGGATCTACGAAACCAACGGTCAACGAAGAGGCACTCAAAGCCCGCAAGCTCTTGGCCGAAGTGGAAGAACGTGAACTGAGGATCGCGGTCAAGAAAGGTGAATACGTGCCACTCACGAAAGTCCGGGAGGAGTGGATCGGACTCGTCGCACAAGCGACTTCTGTTCTTCGGGCGAAGTTTGAGAACGAGCTTCCTCCGGTTCTATCCGGACTCGACGCCACCGGCATCCAGCGGGAATGCCGCAAGGCGATTGATGAGGTTCTGCGCTGTCTCCACGAGTCATGAAGGTGCTGCACGACATCTGGCGCGAGGCCTGGCAACCGCCCGACCGACGACCACCATGGGAATGGTGCGAGGAGCACATCAACGGCATCCCGTATTCACCAAATCCCGGACGCTTCCGCTCCGAGAACTCCCCGTGGATTCGCGAGGTCATGGAAGCCGTGGTCGATCCACGTATCCGGCTCGTCTCGATCATCGCCTCAGTCCAGTCGTCTAAGACCACCGCCCCCGAGCTGACTCTCTGCTACATCATCTCGAACCTACCGGGACCGGCATTGTGGCTCGACCAGACCGATGAGGACGCCCGTGACTACTCGGAAGCTCGCCTCCAAAAACTCTTCGACCAATGCGAGCCGGTCGCCCGTCTGATGCCCACAGGCATTCATCGGCACAAGCGGAAGAACAACGCAATCCACTTTAATAATGGCATGGTGCTCTGGATTCTCGGAGCCCATAACAAGACGAACCTCCAACGACGTTCGATCCGCTGGCTTGTCGGTGATGAAACGTGGCGCTGGCCCGAGGGACACATGGCGGAAGCCGAGGCGAGAGTCACCGCCTTCGGATGGCTTGGGAAATGCATCTTCATGAGCCAGGGAGGCGAGGAGGACGACGACACCCACCGAAAATTCCTCACCACCGACCAGCGCGAGTGGACGTTTGCCTGCCCAAAATGTCACCACCGGCAACCGTTCAAATGGGAAAACGTCGAGTGGAGCAAGTCGGCCAAGGATGATTTTGGGGAATGGGATTTTGACGAGGTTCGGCGAACCACCTCGATGCGGTGCGAGTCGTGCAACCACTACTTCAACGACTCCGAGCGCACTCGCCGGGAACTCAATGCGTTCGGGAAGTTTATCAAAAAGAACCCGAAAGCGTCTGCTGAGAACGTCGGTTTCCACTGGAACGCCTTGTGCGCGATGAGCTGGGGAGCCTTGGCCGAACTCTACCTCAGGGCAAAAGCGGCAGCCCGGAAGGGTGACGTGACCTTGCTTCAACAGTTTTACCAGAAACGGCTCGGATTGCCGTGGCGTGAATACGTCGAAGACTACAAGCTGGAGATCGTCAAATCCGGCTACAAGCGAGGCGAGAGCTGGGAGGAAGAAGGTGCCATTGACCCACGAACCGGAGGCGTGCTGGCCGCTCCTCTACCCGAACGCAAAGGACTGATCCCGCTGCGCGTTCTCACGGTGGACTGCCAGTTGGACCACCTCTTTGCCGTTGTGCGGTCATGGTCCGAAGACGGATCATCCCGACTGGTCTGGAACGAAAGGATTCTCACTTTCACCGACATCGACATCCTCCAGGAGCGCTTCGACATCCACCCGAGTCTTGTGTTCCTCGATGCTGGGTATGCGACCTATGACGTATACCGGGAGTGCGCCAAACGCGGATGGGTCGCGCTGATTGGTGATCGCCGCCCAGTCTATGCTCACAAAAGTCGGGACGGAAAACGAATCCAGCGCTTCTACTCTCCTCGCCGTAGAGTCGTCTTGTCCCACCGGCAGCATTGCCACGTCCATTATTGGAGCAACCTAAACATCAAAGACACACTCGCCCGCCTGCGCCGAAACCAAGATCCAGCACAGGGGCCGACGTGGGAGGTGCCCGATGACATCGACGACGAGTTCCTCGCACAGATGGAGAGCGAACAACGGATCAAGGAACGTGGCCAATGGATGTGGAAGCAAATAGGCAGCAGGCCGAACCACTACTTCGATTGTGAGGCGATGCAGGCCGCCGCAGCGACTATGCTCAAGATCGTCGGCCGCGAGTCGGTCAGGGAGACAGCGTCGGTTGACGACGAAGCCGGGGCATCATGAAGCACTCCATTCTTCTGCTCGGTATTGCCACCTTTCTTACGTCCTGCACCACCTCGCCCCCGGTTAGTGGAACCATCGTCACCGAACAGGGTGAAATCCGAGTGACGCCCGATGGCAGGATTGAAGTCGTGATTGAGCCTCGTCCAACCAAGTGAGCCGCAGTTGACGCATCCACCCGGTCATGAGCAAGACGATCTGGAAAAAAATCCAGTCCTTCGTTGGAGTAGAAGCGGATGGAATCCCCGGGCCGATCACGGCAAGGGCCGTCATGGAACAGTTGGGCATTGGCACCCCGAAACCAACCCCCAATCCGGTTCCCACCGAGTTCGACTCACGCTCTGAAAAGAACCTTGCCACCCTCGCGCCAAATGCCCAGCGCAAGGCTCGTGAATGGCTACGGATGTGCCAGGAAGCCGGAATCTATGTGAAAATCATCTGCGGCACCCGGAGCTATGAGGAACAGGCCGCGCTCTACGCCAAGGGACGCACCGAGCCTGGGAAGAAGGTCACCAATGCACGACCCGGCTACTCGTGGCACAATTTCGGGGTGGCGTGGGATTTTGTTGTCTTTGACGAGCAAGGCCAACCCCAATGGGACAGTCCGCTCATGGACCGGTGCGGAAAGATCGGTAAAGAAATCGGCCTTGAATGGGGTGGAACCTGGAAGCGGTTCGTGGACAAAGCACACCTGCAGCTCGATATGGCGATCACTCTGGCAGAGGCACGCCAGCGGGTGAAGGACGGAAAGACCGTCGCTTGACACGGGGCGTAATCACATGGCCCGCGGATTGTTTGTAACCGGATTCACTCTTGTCGAGGTCCTCGCGGTTCAAGCGAGGGCGAAGGAGCTTTTGCTTGAAGGCAAGACGCTCATGAACTGGAGCGATTCAGGAACGTCAGCCGGAAAGCAGTTCACCATGCCCGTCGACGAGGTGCTTGCCGAATGCGCCCACGCGCTGCGGGTCCTTGACCCCGACACCTATGGAAGACCGTCCGGCCAGGCTTCGGTTTCCTTCATCTCCGGCCACCTCCCGAAATGAATATCCTTCAACGCATCGCGGTTCGCCTGCTCTTTGGCACCGGCCCATACGAGGCCGCCAACACTTCGTCGCGCCGGGGAAGCATCCCGGGCGCAGCGCCACAGGATGCCAAGTTTGACCTCACCGCATCCGTGCGTAGCGAGCTGGTCCGACGCTCACGCTACCTGGTGAAGAACTCGGGGTTCTTCCGAGAATTGGTCGGCAACATGGCCCTCTACGCGGTGGGTGATGGTATCCGTCCCCAGGCCCTTACTCCGGATCAGGAGTGGAACCGGGCGGCAGAAGAATATTTCCAGCGATGGGCACGCCGTGCCGACATCACGGGGCGTTTCAGTTTTTCCGAATGCCAGCACCTTGCGTGCCGGGCGCTGGATACCGATGGTGAAATCTTCATTCACCGCGTGTTAGACGACAGCGAGTTACCCAAACTTCAGCTGATCGAGGCTCACCGGATTGGTGATGACGGAGAAGACAAAACCATCGACGGTGTTAGGCTCGATTCCGTAGGGCGACCAGTTGCCTATCGCTTGCTGGATGACGATGGTGGATTCGATGACATGGAGGCCGCACTCGTTCTCCATGTATTCGAGCCTGACGCACCAAGTCAGGTTCGGGGCGCTCCAACTTTGCAACACTCGATCAACCACCTGCTCGATGAGATGGAACTGTTGGCTCTGGAAAAGCACGCGGTAAAAGACAATGCGGATGTGTCCCGAGTCCTCAAAACAAACCGGAGTGATAGTGAAGATACCGGCGATTTCCAGATTCAGGGAGCAACCGCCACCAGTGAACCGAGCGACCCGACCACGCTTCAGCAGATCATCGGCGGAAAGATGGTTCGGCTGAATCCAGAAGAGGATTTGGAGAGCTTCCAAAGCAACCGCCCTTCCCCCACGTTCACCGGCTTTCTGGAACATCTCCGACGAGACTCGGCACTCGGCATGATCCCGTTCGAATTTGCGGCAGACTCGTCCAAGGTCGGAGGTGCCGGGGTGAGACTCGTGGTCGCAAAGGCTGACCGGAGATTCTCACGACGCCAGACCGTGTTGATCGAGCGAATGGTTCGACCGAGCTGGCTGTTCGTAATCGGACATGCGATTCGCGCTGGCAAGCTTCCTGCCATCGAGGACTGGACCCGCGTGACGTTCACCACGCCAAGGCGTATCACAGTCGATGCCGGACGCGAGGCCCAACAGAACCGCGCGGACGTGGAGATGGGCCTCAAGACATTGGCCGAGCACTTTGCGGAACTCGGGATGGACTTCTCCGAGGAAATGGAGATTCGCGCCCAGAATGCAAAAGCACTTCTCGCCCTCGCCGAGAAATACGAGGTTCCTCTGGAACTACTTTACCGGCCCTCTGGCGGGCTGGACTCATTGACACCGCAACCCCCGGCGTGAACGCGTCACTGCCCGAACTTCTCCACCACCACCCATGGCTCATCACAGCTGAAGCTCATGCTTCCTTGGCCGACCTAGTTGCTACCTCGTCCACATCGGGGACAGGCTCCGAGGTCAGTGAACAGAATGAGGCCAAGGTGGAAGCGGACGCCGGCCTTGCAGTCATTCCCCTGCAAGGCGTGATGCTGCGTCGCCCGGACCCAATCGCGAGACTCTTCGGAGCGACAGATACTGAGAGGGTCAGGAACGCCGTCGAACTTGCCGCTGGAGACCGCTCTGTGGGAGCGATCCTGCTGGACATCGACTCACCAGGCGGATCGATCAATGGCACCCCGGAACTCGCAACCGCTGTAAGGAATGCCGCCACCCGCAAGCCGGTCTATGCCTTCAGTGCAGGCATGATGTGCTCGGCCGCCTATTGGGTCGGATGCCAGGCCGATGTCCTCTACGCCGCACCGAGCGCTCGCATCGGCTCCATCGGCGTGCTTCTTCCTGTCGTCGACCGCACCGAGGCATACGCCAAGGCCGGTGTGAAGATCGAGGTCTTCGCCGCTGGCAAATTTAAGGGCGCAGGTATGCCGGGAACAAGCCTGACCGAAGACCAACGGGCTTGGCTCCAGCAGGGCGTGGAGGAAACATGGACACAGTTCAAGGATGCGGTTCGTTCCCGTCGTCAGGTGGCCGATGGCGCGATGGAAGGTCAGCACTTCCCGGCAGGCTCCGCTCTTGGTCACGGATTGGTTTCCGGACTTGCCGACACCCGTGCAAAAGTCGAACGGCGCATCCGGTTCCGACACCTTGGTTGACACGGGAGCCACCGGCAAATGCAGACGCTCGACGAACAACTCGATGCCGCCATCGCCGAGAAGCGTGATCTCGAATCGCAGCTCTCCGACGCGAAGGGACTCCTCGATGAAGCGCTCAAGGAAAATGAGACGCTCACTACCGCCAACAAGGAACTCAAGGAGCAGGCGGAACACGCTAGCGGCTTGATTACCGGACTCGAAACCGACCTCAAGACCGCCCAGGACGAGCTTGAGAAGCTCAAGGCTGAAGCCAAGTCCGCAGAGGAACGCGCCGCCGAATACTACGGGGCCGCCTCACCGAAACCCGCTCAGGCAACCCCGAAGGGCGACAGCCAAGGCAAGCCACTTGCCGAACAACTCTCCGAGATCTCCGACCCGGTCAAGCAGACCGCGTTCTGGCAGCAGCTCACCGACGAGCAACGTGCCGAACTTCTCGCCGCCCAGTAAACGCCGCCTCCGACACCCACACTAACAGACTTCTCCGATGGCCAACACACTAACGAACGTCAAAGACATTAAGGTCGCCCAAAGCGCCCTTGCCCCTTGGATGCACAACCTGCTTCCGTTGCGGGCGTTCTCGTCCAATTTTTCTCCAGCCCCGGCCGACCGACTCGACACGGTTCGCGTGCCTCTGATCGGTGCGCCCTCCGCATCGAGTGACTTCGCGGGGGACTACACCGCCAACGCGGATTCCACCGTGACCGTGGTTCCCGTCGTTCTCAACAAGCACAAATACAAGACGGTCCACATGACCGCTCGTGAGAACATCGAGACGGCACTCCCTCTTCTTGAAAATCTTGTCGGCTCCGCTATCCGTCAGCTCGCCTACGACGTGCTTCAGGACATCTTTACCGAAATCACGGCGGCCAACTATGGTGCACCTGTGGTCCCGGCATTTGCGGCTACCGACATGACCTACCCGAAAGTGATCGAAATCCGGGAAGGCTGCGCGGATGTGAAGATGCCCGCCGAGATGCGCTCGCTTATTCTCGACGACGCCTACTTCTCGAACCTGCTCGCCGACGATGTAGTGTCGAAGTCCTTCATTACGCCGCTAGCCCAGTCGGGAGTCATCGAAGCCCGCATCAACCGGATTGCCGGGTTCGACATGTATGAAACCACAGTCATGCCAGACAACGGTGAAAACCTGGTCGGCATGGCAGCACACCCGAGCGGCCTTGCAGTGGCCATGCGCTACCTAACCCCCGTTGCCAAATATGACGAAGCAGGGGCGGTGACCGACCCGCAGACCGGCCTCACGTTCGGCTACCTTCGCTACACCGACACTCGGGCGAACAAAATCTACATTACCGTTGAATGTCTCTACGGCTTCAAGGTGGCTCGCGCTGACGGCATCCGTCGCATTGTCGACATCGCCTGATTCCTTCTAACATTGGTTGGCTGGGCCGTCGTGGACGCTGACATCCGCGGCGGCCTTTTTCTTCATCATGACCTTGCAATCCGAAATCATCGCCGACTTCCGCGCCATCCTCGCCGAATCCGGTTTGAAAGTAGAAATCAACGGCATGGGCGTTTCGGCCTTGGTGTCCGAACCTCAGTTTGGCGCTCAGATCGACCTAGGTGGCCTGGTGCCGGAAGCGGCCATGTCGATACGCCTCTTGAAAAGCGATCTGACTGCCAGTCCGATGCACGGGCAACTCCTCACCGTCGACGGAAGCACCTACCGGATCACCACGATCCGCCGCCGTCCCACTTCGCCGTTCATCACACTTGAACTCGCTTCTCCCCATGAGTGACCCGATCCAATTCACCACACGATTGAAGGGAGGAAGCGATGTAGCGAGACTACTCAACCGCTACCCGGAAAAAGTGGGCCGCGCACTAGAATCATTGGTGAAACAGGAAGCCCGTGGACTCGCTGTCGAGCTTGCACGCAATACCCGGCCGTATGGATTTTCGCAGAAAGCAAAGAAGCTGGGTGAGAAGGCTGTGGCGGGCGATATTCTAAAGGTCTTCGCCACACCGGATCAGGCATATGAGAGCGCCCAAGCCGCCGATTCAACCCAAGCCGACCGGTTCTGGGCTCACATCCAGAATCGGCGCTTTGCCCGTGCCCGCAAGGCGCTTGCCGAATCACCATCGAAATGGAAACACCTCCCGGTCGGCAGACTTGATCCGAAGTATCACCAGGAAAGCCGTACAGGTCCATACGCGAACGTCGTGCGGCGTGAGCCAGCTCAGATCGTCACCAGCCGAAAGGCATTGGACAACTACATCGCCCGCATCCAGCGACGAGTCGGATTTGCGAAAGGAGTCTGGATCAAAGCTGCAAAAGCAGTTGGCGGTCGAGTTCGGGGTGCTTCCCAATGGGCGACCCGTCACCGCAAGGCACCCGGAACGGCGACGGTAAAAACCGGCTCGAAACCATCGGTTACCTTGACCAGCCGACTCGACTACATGGACGAGGTGCTGAGTGAAACCGGTGTTCGACTCGCGATGGAAGTCGCGTCCGGACGATTGCGCAGGGCTCTGGCTACATCCCTCCGGAAGATTAACAAACGGACGAGGCGAAAAATCAGGCGGGCCGGTTGAAATGGACGTCAATTTACCATATAACGCCACCCACATGAGCAACGAACGATCCAATCCAGATATATTTGGGGTTCCCGGCCCTGTCGTTTTTGGCCCCAATCCAAAGGGTGGCGACAATCTAACGTGGAGTTCATTGCGCGAGATGGAGAATTCACAGGAGAGAATCGTGGCATTGGAGGCTCGCCTGAGAAGCTATCTTGTGGATGGGCTATCCAATGCAGCCGAAAACGCCCACCCTTTCTCCTCAGCAGCCCTAGTGATGATTGGTATTGAAGCATTTGGAGAAATCCTATTCCGAGACGGATCAAAAGGAGAGGATGCAAGCAAGCAACGCTTCTGCGATGCATGCAGCAAGATCGACCAGAAATTTGGCAGGCAACTACCAAAAACAGGTGCTCAAGCATTCGCTAGACGCTGGAACGTCTCCAAGCCCAAAAGCATGGGCGAGATCGTATACACATTCTTTCGCAATTCGATAGTTCACAGCTTTTACGGGAGGGGATTGTATTTGACGTGTGAAGACACGAAAGATGTGCAACTCACTGACGAAGGTATCGCGATGCTAAATCCAGATTGGCTGCTTAAAAAGTATCGCTGTTCATCCGGAAAGCTTCTCGACAAACTCGTGAAAGAAAAGAATGGCGGAGCGTTGCGCAGAAACGCGTTAAAATACTTGGAGAAACTTCTCAAACAAAGTGATGCCGAAGTTGACGAAGCGTCCGATGCAGGATGCCCAACCTGATTGAAGATGCTCTGGCCACAAAACTAGCCACATGGCTAGAGGCCAACCGCCCGGAGGAAATCCCATCCACCGTCCCTATTCACGTCGCTAACCGAGACGAGCTCCGGACCCGGCCATGCATCGTGCTTGCCACCTCCGACACGAAACCAGTATCGGGTGCTCGACACACCACCCGCATTAAACTCGACGTTCACCTTTTCTCCCAGGTCGACGACACGCCCATGGAGGCGAGCGCTGTATGGGCTGCCGAGCTCGCCCATCTCCTTGCCGGAGTATCGGCAATTCAGAATGACCTGAACGATGACACCTTCTACCTCCACGACCTACTACTTCGCGACTCGTCCACCGTGCCGGATGAATCTCGGGGACGGGAGACTGTAATCAGCTATGAGGCAGTCGTTTCCGCTGTGTGACGGTTGACATCCCGGCAGCGGTCAAATGGCCGCATCTCTTCTGGGTACAACCGGCAACTGGGGGATTCCTCAGGATGAAGCCGGTATTCTAATCACCGACCTTTCGTTCGACTTCTCCAACCAAGAGAAGCCAGTCCTCGACAAGGGAGGAGAAATCATTGGCCTCGCGCTCTATCAGGAGATGGCCGAGGTGAAGCTCTCCGGCCTCGTTTCCATGGACACACCGTTTTCCGGAAAGGTCGGAGCCGCGCTCACTCTTGCCAATACCGTGCCGAGCCACCTCAACGGCAGCGGCGGCACCACCATCGTCAACCAGATCTCCCGAAGCCTGAACAACGAGGACTTCGAGAAGATCGACATCACCGCCAAATACTACCCGTTCGTCACGGCGGGAGGCGGCTCCTGATCACCACCACCTGAGATTCCAAGATGAACGCCGTATCGCACCTCTCCTCGACCGCAACCAGTAACACATGTCTTGCGGCTGCCCTTGCATCGGTCGGTATCCCACTAGCCGAGAAACCTTTCGTCCGAGTGGTGGGCGACGGTATTCACGGAGAGCGCGTCGTCTGGTTCTTTGACCCACAGAGTCCGGACGGAAAGTTTCAGACCAAGGAATTGATCAGCGCATGGAACGACGACGCATGGCACCTCGCCAACCCAGAGCATCCATTCGCCTACATCAAGTGTGCCCTCAAGAACCGGGAGCGCTTGGTCGACAAGGTAAAACAGGACGTGCCACTCGCTTGCGTGAAACGCCGGGGCAAGATCGCCCTTTTGCCACTCGATGCCTCTCCCCGAACCGAAGACCTGTTCCTTCGTCACCTTTGAAATTATGGAAGATCCCGACCGACAAAAACTTCTCTCATCCGCCTTCCAAGAGGTGGAAACGATCATTGGTGAGCACTCGATGCGGCCGCTATCTCTGGCCAGCTTTGACGTGCTCCTTCGCACGGGCAACCCGTTGGTGAGGGGTGAGATGCCAGAGGAAGGCACGCCCGAGTTCACCTCCGCGCTAATGGGATTCGTCTACGCCCATTGCGCACCATGGAAGGAAGTCGTTCGTGCGTCCTTCGATGATCAATGCTTTCGCGAGGAGACGCTCATCTTCTGTGGCGACCTCACCCCGACCGACTTCCAAACCGCCTTCAAACGCTTGGAGGAACAGTCAAAAGAACTTGAGGCGGCACAAGTGGAGCCCGCATCGGAGTTGGGCGGAAAAAAGCCATCCCCTGCGACGAGCCCGGATTCATAGCCGCGCAGGTTTTCGCCATCGCCGCAGAGACCGGGTGTCTGAAGATCGAATCCTGTTCATGCCGTTAGCTCGCTCTCTCAATACCAGCACTGTCTTTTCCGTAGAAACTCAATCCGAACACGATGGAGCACGGAGAACCCGGACGGCACCGACCTGCGAGAACAAATCCAAGCCCTCCGCCTCCAATGGAGCAGTTCGGTTGACGCAGTCGACTAAACGTGAGTTCGATGACCGTCACTCTTGGAGCCGACATCACGGCATTGCGTCGGGCAATGGCTGGTGCAACCGACCTCGTGGCATCGTCCGCTCGGCGAATGCGAAGATTGACCAGCGCAGGCTTGGCTGGAATCGGCAAGGGAGGTGCGGTGGCTCTGCAAAGAGTTTCGCTCTCACCGGTGCAGCCCTCAAAGTGGGAATCGGTGGCGCGCTGGCTGGCGGTGCTGCGGCTGTCGCAGGTGGCGTCAAAGCGATCAATGCGGCGGCAGATTTTGAGCAAACCAAGGTGGCATTCACCACTCTGATCGGTGACGTGCAGCGAAGGCCGAGACAACCCTGATGCGACTTCGCAAACTCGGAGCTGAGACTCCGTTCGAATTCCCGAGCTTGCTGACGCCGGCCGTAAATTGATCGCATTCGGCGAGGGCGCTGACACCGTCCCCGAAACCCTTCGACGGATTGGCGATGTGTCGGCAGGCATCCAGGCACCCGTCAACGAGATCGCGGAACTCTATGGCAAGGCTCGTGTCCAGGACGACTATTTGCCGAAGACATCAACCAGCTCACCGGAAGAGGCATTCCAATCATCGGTGAATTGGCGAAGCAGTTCGGCGTGTCCGATTCCCAAGTGAAGAAATTAGTCGAGTCGGGAAAGGTCGGCTTTCCCGCCATCGAGCAGGCATTTGTTTCTCTCACCTCCGAGGGAGGCAAATTTCATGGGATGATGGCTGCCCAGAGCCAGACAACCACAGGACTATTCTCGACCCTGAAGGACGCCATCAACGAAACGTTCCTGATCCTCGGCCAACCGATCAACGATGCACTCCGACCACTCATCGCCGAGGCCATTGTCCTGGTTCAAAAGCTCGCCCCGATGGCAAAACGAGCAGGTGAAGCGGTGAAAGGTGCCATCCAGTTCGTCATCGCCGCTTTCAAAGAGCGGACAGATGCTCAACCTCATCACCACTTCCTTGAAGCTCGGATTCACGGAAGCGATCAATTCGCTGGTGAATGGATTTCGTGTAGCAGTCAGCTTCCTTTGGAATGCCCTCACCGATGGATCAATGTGGGCCAACCTCGGCAAGCTCTACATCGGGGTCGCAATCAAGTTTTACAACAAGATCCTCCGGGGCATGGAGACGGTGATCAACTTCATCGCAGCGGGCATGGAATGGGTTGGAGGTCTGCTGGTGAAGCAACTCCTCAAGATTCCAGGAATGGAGAAGCTGCTTGGATTTGGTGCCGATGACGTAAACACGAACTTTGGTGAGCTTTACCAGCAGAGAAAGGATGGTAAGTTCTTTGGCCTCGATCTCGACAGCATGGAGCAACTTGGCGACCAGTTGACCGGCGAAGGAGCATCGGGCCTCGGTGACCGGCTAGCGGAAGCGGCGGCAAAAGCCATCGAGGATGCCGGGGAAAAAGGAGAATTGATCGACACTTCTGCGATGCAGGATCAACTCGTCGGCGTCATCCGGTCGATTCAGGATGCCATGCCGAAGCCAGAGGATGCAAAAGAGGCTGCCAGCAAAGTCGCTGAGGCCACAACCACGTCAAACACCCCGGGCCTGACGGCACAGAAGACGAGGCTCGCGCCAATTGTCACGTCCCTCGGCAAGGTGGGTGGTGGTGGGTATTCATTTGGAGCGCTGGATGCCCAGCGTGAAAACAACCGCCTGACGAACGAAACCAATCGCTTGCTCCAGGAATCCAACGGGCATCTCAAAAAGATGGGTAACGGAAGAAATTTTACCGCTGCGTTCGGTTGACGCCATGTCCCGGGCAAGATGCCGAGACATGTTGCCATCCAGCCTGGCCGTCTTTACCCGCAGCCCGACTACACGATCCAGATCGACCAAGAGGGCAAGTGGACGGTCAACCAAGTCTTTCTTTGCCACCGGAACTCAGCGGTTAGTCTGATGCCACGCCCCGGTGCGGTGCATCCAGATGTACCATTCGTGGCAGTAAGCCAAGTCATGGCCAGCGTGACGGAAGGTGACCTCGCAGAGATCACTTGCACCTACACCGGAGCAGAAGAATCCGAAGGTCAGGAGGAAGCACATGCGGCCTACACAATCGGTCTGTCCCTGAGCGAGGAACCACTCCTTTCCCATCTCCGATACAAAGACCTCGAAGAAGACGAGGTCGAAGCGCTTCAAGCCATCGCGTCGGGCAAGGAGACGGATGATTCTGGCACGGCCTACAAAGACAAAATCGATAGCGAGCTTGGACTTGAAGCGCTCGCAAAGATCCAGCGCGGACAGGTGTCCTACTATTCGCCCAAAATCACCTGGCGCGAGAGCTTCGTCCGGGACAAGGGGGTGAAAACCACGGAACTGAACAAGATAGGAGAAATCGACGACCCTTCAGGCGACCCTCCCTCATTGGCCCAGGATCGTGACTGGTTGCTCAACGGCGTCACCCAGACACAGGAGGGAAGATCGTTCCGCATCGAGCGTGAGTGGCTGGCCAGTGACAGGGGCGGATGGGACCCGGAAATCTACACCGACTGAAATCATGCGTCTGCCTGAAAAGAAACGTCCCGGCAAACCGGTCCTAGCCAGCGACTGGAACCTGCTGCTTGATGCCATCGCGGCCAGAACACCGCGCCCGGCGCCGGGCATGGAGCTGGTTCTCAGTTCTGGTGGTTTCATCTACCGGGTCAGGCCACAGGCTGGTTTCGGTTCATCGTCACAATGCACCCCGCTTGAAATATTACCAAGCAGACCGTCCTATATCGCTGCTCCTCCAACTCCACCCGCCGAGGGAATCAAGCGCTACTATATTGAATGGGGAACGGTGAACGACATCGTTGCGGAGAACTGGGACGACCACTTCGACCTTTCTTCGACGACCTACTTCTTTGCCGATATCTCTCTGGCCGCGAGCGATCAACTAAAGGTAGCGAGTTGGGAGATTGTCACCGGTTCCTCCTGGGACTCGCATCAGACAGCAGACTGGCCAGTGGGCAGCCCACGTCCCGCTTCAATGGTGATTTTGCTCGGACATGTCTACGTGGATGGAGATGGGAGACACCACATCTCGCCGAACGGAGGTGGCTCAATTCAGCTCACCGAACACATCACATCGATTCAGCCGGGAGGTAGCGGCGGTGAAGTCCAAATCGGCAAGCAGTTGTCCTACAATCGACTCAGTTACTAATGACTTTTTACTCCACAGATCTGGTTCCGGGGTCGTATAGAATTTTGCTCAAGCAGGCAATTTTCCGGATTCCGTTGACTCCCTTTTTCAGTAGGGCCGCAAGTTCAGCCGACCTGCGCACACGGGGTTTTCACGGCGACTATTTTTATCAGCAGTTCAAGTCGAGCGGCCCCTTTGTTGATCCGGAGGACAAGGAGATATTCTGCGGCACAGACGCCTACCGGGTATTCACTTCCGTGGACCTCGATTCCGAGGCAAACGATCCGTGGAACGGATCAAGAACGCGGGATTACGTTTTCGATACCACTAACAACCAAGTGAAGGTCGAAACCATTGAGGTCGGTCGACCGACCATAGGCAACATCTGGCCAAACTCTCCAACTACCGCAACGCAAGGCAGCACAGACCATGAACCTCCAGATCATGTTGAGATCACGCTTTCAGAGCCAATCGAAAAGGCATGGCTGGAAGGCAAACTGGGGGAATGGTTGTCTCAATCCGAAGATTTTCGCGAAGCGACTGGCGGAGGCATGGGAATGTATTCCTACATCGGCCAGGGAGCGACCAAAAGCGAGAGTGACGGCTACCTTGCGACGGTTGGTGGCGGTCATGTGCTTGCCTTGCCGACCACTTTCGGAGGAACCCCCTATGGAATGACAGGCGACGAGGGAGAGTATTGGAACGGCAACTTCTCGGCATGGATGCAAAAAGTTTGGCGCAAGAATGAGCCAATTGTCCACCGGGAGGTATCGGAAAATTACTATCCTGACATCAACATGCGGGTTGGCCCCAACATTTACCGTCAGGGTTATGCGGAGGTGGAGCTATCCGAGCCCGTATCCGGCTGGCGGGACGACTTCGGCGTATTCAACGAGGGCGAAGAACTGGAGGACGCTCCCCTGAGCGCTGCCTCAGGTTGGGACATCGACAACCTTCTCAACTACATCGGTGACGGCAAGGGACATGAACTGACTCTCGTCAGTCGCACAGGCCATCAATACCGGGTGACCATTGAGGCAGGCTCCGAAGAATGGAGCGGAGAGCAACCCCAATGGTCCACCTACTCGACACACGTGCTAACGACAAATGCCCAGACCTTGAAGGTGAGCTACGAATTCCCGGACCCGGGACAGTGGGCGAACCTCCGCGTGGTCAGGATTGAAAAGTTAGTGCATAACGAATGGAAAACGGTTTCCGACTTGAACGAAGGGCAATGGCCCGGCAACCGGATCGGAACCACCCCTTGTGGCAATTTTCTCCTTCTCGGTCTCATTCGAAAACGCAGTGGCATAAAATGGGGATTCCCGGAATTTGATTCACCGTGGACATCGCGATACCGCAAAAAAACATCCAGGATGCACTTGAGTCCCGGCACGGTCGAACTCGACAGCGGTACTTGCGGTGGAGATCTCAGCGGCAGCTACGACTGTGAGTGGATTGAGGAGTTCGATCCAGACACCGGACTACAACAGCCACGCAATGTTACCCAGTGGTCGGCAGTTATAAATGGCACCGATTGGACACCCGAAGAGCCTCCCTACTCAGCATTCGTTCCCGGCGGCTCAAAAGTGGTCGACACGACCACCCGAGAGCGGTGGGAGGGCGAGCATACGTGGCAAGGCAGGTTCGTTGTCGCCTTTGACGGGCCAGACAACAATGGAAAGATCTTATCTCAATCTGTGATGAAGATGGGTGTGACATTCTCGGATGACAGAAACCGGACGGCTGAAACTTCGCTCGATCCTCCGACATCCGGCTCCACACTATTCTTCGGAGGTTATCGACTGACCTATCTATGAGAACCGGTTGACAGCTCAACGGGTGCGTGAGGCTCTACGTCGATTTGGAAACTCTGCAACTAATCGAGGGTCCGGGATTCCGAAATCCGGTCACTTCCTTGCGCTTTAAGCGCGGTGACGCGGCGAGGCTTGATGTGACCTTCTTGACCAATGGCACGACGGCAACCGAAATCGGCGACCCCTCAATCCTTGAGATGCGCTTTGGGGCGAAACCCAGAGGCCGGTATGACGTCAGCTATCTCGTTCACAGTTCCGTATGGACGTTGCCTGAAGTTGGCGCTGAAAACCCATTCTATCAAAGTTCGCCCAGTTTCAACACGGTGGAACTTGATTCTGCGATGCAGGTCGGTTCTGCGGCCGGCTCTGAACTCTCAGAAATCACGCTCATGGGCGAAATCACCTGGCGCGAAGGCGAGGCAGAGCCGACCTCAACCCGCACCTTTCTGGTTGTGGTCGAGAACGACGTGAATCGCGGTACTGAGGGCGTGCCCACTGACTCTGAACCATCCTACCCACTGCCTGGTGCGATCGAACTGATTGCTCACAAAGGGGTCGCTGACGGTTATCCATCGCTTGATTCAGAGGCGCGAATCCCGGTTGCACAGCTTCCGCTCAGCGCCGAGCTGACGATCCGTAAAGGAGTGGCCGATGGATACGCCGAACTTGACGGTCAAGGTTTGATTCCCACCTTACGACTCCCCTTTGGCGATGGAATCCAACTGACCAACCACGGCGTTGCCATAGGCCAGCTTGCCAACGGATACGGCACGGCTGCAATCGTTGGTGCCCTTGCATCCGGAGCAGGTGTCTCGATCGGATATGGGGCCGCCAGTCACGGAAAGGCGGTTGCGGTTGGTGAATACGCTGCGGCATGGCCTCATGGAGTGGCGATCGGATACGGGGCGAGAACCGAGGGCACACATTGCATCGCCATTGGCAGCGACGCGGTCACAGGCGACCCGCTTCACGGCACAGGACGCCTTGAGATCGCTCCCAATGGAAGCTCCGGACCGCGCCTGAGTGCACACGTATGGGCAGGCTACAACGTCTTCCAGTTCTCTGTCACAGATCTTCACGGCGGGGCTCCTACCGCCTCACAAGGTGGTGCGGTGTTCAACCACACGCCTGGAACCCTGCCGCCGGGCATGATGATGTTCGGCTACTCGTCCGGCGTGCTGTCGGTGTTCCTCAACGACTACGGCACCCTGCGCACCGCAACCCTTCCGCTATCATGAACCCAGTCGCCGTCATCACCGCACGCGCCGGAAGCAAGCGGCTTCCCGGAAAGAACATGCTGCCGGTAAACGGCCGTCCGCTGGCCGAATGGTCAATCCACCATGCGCTCGAAGCAGGTCTGGAAACAATCGTTACCACCGACATCCCAGAACTCCTTCAGATCGCCCGGACACTTGGGTGCCATGCGGTCGAACGTCCGGCTGAACTAGCCACCGACGAATGTTCTCATGCCGAAACGATCCGGCACGCACTCGAAGCGGCGGGACACTCCGAACATCCATGCATCCTGCTCCAGCCGACCAGTCCGTTCCGGGAAGACCGAATCATCGAACGATGTCTGAAGGCGGCCGAGGCGCATCCAAACTCTACGATCCTCAGCACCCGGGACGTTCACCGCTTTGTCGTCGGCGGAGAAAACACCGGAACCGAAACGCTATGGGATGGCTGTGTGGCAGTCTATCCTTCCCGCAAGGTTGGAGACTACTCGGAGGTTATCGCCGTCCCTAACATCCTTCTCAACTCGCTTCAAATCGATGCCGAGGACGACTATGTGCAAGCCTGCGTGCTCGCCTCCAGCACCATCACGGCCCCTAATCCGGTGGCAGAAGCGGATGCGGCTACCTGCATGGCCGCCCTGCGCAACGCTGGCATACACGGCGAAGTCACGCTCGTCGCTCGCTCGGATGGACAACCAATCCCACAGGACCGTCCCGTTGTCTGGATCAACCATTGCCACGGATGGGACCGGGGCCGCGCGGATGTCCTCTTCCTCATCGCCAACCCGCACATGCAACAAACCGGTATCGCCCCCGCGACGCGTGAAGTAGCTACCAAGGCACGACTCGTCATCGTCCGCGACAATGGGACCGGCGACTGGCTGCGATCCCAACTCCCCGTGATCTGCGGCAAGCACGTCGAAATCCGTCGGGTGACCGAACCCCTGAGCAATCACCTGACCACAGGTGCCATCGCCTCGAATCTTCTCCACCGCACTGGGTGCCGGGTGACGCGGGTCGGCTTCAGTCCGCCTGCGGTGCGTGCAGCTTCTTCCCGCAACCAGTTCAATCACCCCGGCGTCTCGCGTGAGATCGCCCTCCTTCAACAATCAGGAACCGACCGAAAACCATGAGCAACCAACCCATTTTCTCCCTACCGAAAGCCACGGACGCACCCGAGCGCAGCATCGAGCGTGAGGCTGCGATCCTGCGATCTGCCGTCCTCTCCGATGCCCGTGAAGGATACCGCAGACTGTGCCAAATCCAGAAGCAGGGGATCAAACGCATCTGGAATCACCCGAGACTCACGCCCCAACAGGCTGTCGACGCCCTCGGGATCGACGCGGCACGCATTTTCCAAGCTCACGGGGCGCTGACGCAGGTGATCGCTGCCGTTGCCGCCCTGGACGAGGTGGAGTCCGACCTCCAACTCCCAACCCACGAGTTCACAATGAACCCCGATGGCACTGTCACAGTTGGAGAAGGTCCATATCAACCTGCGGGTGATTGACACCCCTCACCGAATCATGCGCACACCCATCGATATTGAGTTTCTGTTCCGGGGTATTCTCGGCACCGTGTCCCCGGTGATCGGAGTCATTACGTCCTTTCAAGAGCAAATCGAATGGCACTTACGGATCGCCTCGCTTGTTGTAGGTCTGGCTGTCGGCATCCTGTCGCTCATCGCGATAATCCGAAAGCTAAGACGACGATGATTGAGCGTTGTCCAAGAAACTATCCATCGCGCCTACCAATCCCTTCAAAAAGCGTATCGCCTTATCCAAATCCGGCCGCTTCACTGGATGCGGCGAGTCGTTATCTTTGGCACGATGGACGACATCACCTCGGATGGACAGATAGCGGTTAAGCGCCTTCTTCGCATCCGCTGGCTGAAAGTTATCCCACTTCCACCCCTTCGTCACATCGACATCAAGAAACACTCTGAACAATCGCCTAGTCTTCTCGGTATCAGGGTTATGGAGACGCTTGAGCTCTTCATCAAGTCTGCGACGCATGAAGTTGCCAACGCTGCTGCCATCAAATGCCTGCAAACGGGCGCTCACGTCCTCGTGAAGCCGGTCCTCTACGTAAGTCTCCCATGCCGTCATCGCCATGACGAGACCGGCACGCTTCAGAACCTCGCCATCCTCCGGAGACTTCCGCTCCATTTGGTCAAAGTGAGCGAGGAGCACCTCTGCATCCTGGATCGACTGGGCGAAAAACTCTGCGGCTTGGGACATGTTGATACTGGGAATACTTACCGGGCGGACCCTATTCCAATACAGCAATTGAAGAAAGCACAAACCCTGCTCGGGCACCTTTGTTGACATGACTACCGGGGCGCCATGAAAGCACTCAAGATTCTCAGCTACGTCGGCAAGCTCGCCGGATTCGTTACCGCCCTCAACGCCATCCCCTTCGTCGAACCGGCTGTCGGTGCAGTTATCTTCGCGGCTGCATCGATCCTCAAGGATACCATTAACCGGATTGGAGACATTGCGGACGACGGCAAGGTGAACCAAAGTTTCCGCTAGTGATCGTGAGCCTGCGAGCCACAGCAAGTCCCCGGATGGGTGTATCCATCCGGGATTTTTACGTCTGATAGATCAGGAACGGGAAACCGGTTCCACCTCGTAGTGCTTACGAATAGCGGTGAGTACCGCATCGAAGTCATAGAGGTAGAATCGAGGCCCCATCCGGATAAACGGAATGATCCGTTTCGCTACCCAGTTGTCGATTGTCCGAGTGCTGACGGATAACCGCTTGGCGAGTTCCTTCTTCTTTATCAGGGTTGGTTCTATGTTACTCATAACGCACCGTTGTGACTGTCAACGCATCAAATTTACTTACGTAAGTAGATTCCGACGAATCCGCTCCCGGATACTCCAACAGAGTTCGCTTGGTTCCCAGTCTTCCGGAGGTGTGATTGAGAACCACTCCTTGGCTGCGGCTTCGTCCACGATCTCCCTGTAGTGGCGGAATATCTGCTTCGGCGAGTTGCCCGCCTCCAAAGAAGTTCGGGCGACATCTCCGGTCTCTGCCACCCGATAGCTAATAAACGAGTGTCTGAGGGCGTTCTGACGCCATCCACCGGGGATCTGTGCCTTCACGGCGGTGTCGCTCATCGCCCCGGACGGGTCGGCCATCGTGATGATTGGTCCCGACTCCATTCGCCACGGCGCCAGCCATGTCTTGAGGTTGTCGCTGAGGGGCGCTAATCGTCGGGCAGCCGTCTTCGCTTTTCGGCCAGCAATCTCGATGTAACCGCGATCCCACTTGATGTCTTCCCAATGTAATCGCCTGATCTCTGCCGTTCGGATTCCAGCAAACCCACCTATGGCGATGAGCGGAAGAATCCGGGCATTTGCCTTCATGAGGATCTTCTCCATCTCCTCAGGCGTAAAAATGGCGATCTCCTTGTCCGGCACTTTGAACGACTCGCTCTGCTCGGCGGCCGTCTTCCGGTCGGGGTGGAGGTATCCCTGCTTCTTGGCGAAGCGGAACATGGTCACAATGTTGCGGCGGATCGCGTTGCGGCTTACCGGCCCGAGTCCGTCCAATCCGGACAGGAACCGGTTGATGTCTGTGACGGTGACCTCGTCGATGTTGCCGCTTATATGTCTATTGAACCGCTTGAGATTGAGGTTGCAGTTTCTGACGTATACATCGCTTACACCACTGACACGGCGAGACTCGACGAACTCATCAACCACTTTCTCTACTGTCTTCACAGCGGTCAAGATCGACCGATTGGCCGCGTAGAAGCGGACTGCATCCGAAAGCGCGATCTCATCCCCGGCGGTCTTGCGGGCACTGGCCCATTCGTCCATCGCGGCAGTGAGACTTACACCGAACTGGCTGGCGACTTTCTCGCAGTGGCGGAGCAGTTCCAGGTTTCGCTTGGTCGCTTCAGTCCCACTGGCGAATCCGTTCTCCAACCGGACACTGATCTGCTGGGCAATCAGTCTGGCCTCCTCCATGCAGGCGAGATGTTTGGCCCTTCGCTGTCCGCCCTCCTTCCAGTAGAGCGAGAACATCGGATAGCCATCCTTGCGATTGACGGTGTAGATTTTGACTCTCGCGGGACCTGTTCCGATCTCCACGATACTGTTGCGACGCTTTCGTTTACGGGCCATACGACCCGGTTTTCGTGTCAATTGTGCTGGAATTCTTTCTGGAATTCCTGTCGCAGATTCCCCAGAGGGGGCGTTTGTCTTTGATTTTGAGGCACTTATAGGAGTGCCGTTGACAGATGGCGGACAGGGCGGGATTCGAACCCGCGGAGACATTGCTGCCTCACACGCTTTCCAAGCGTGCGCATTCGACCACTCTGCCACCTGTCCAGTAGATCCTGTGGGGATGCGGGCGGAAGCTAGCGAGCAATTTCTTCGATGGCAAACCTTTTTTCCCAACCTTTTCGCCAGGGCGATCAAGCTCGGGGTTTTTTACCGCGAAATACGCCAAATACGCGAAAAAGAGGATGTTTTCAGGTGCATTTCTACAGACCTTACCGAAACTCTCATTGAGAGTCGCTCTGTGTAAGGTATCAGGATATGAAAATTCTGCGTATTTTGCATATTTCGCGGTCTCATCAAAACTCTCTTTGTTATTTTCTCCCGAGCTTGATCGCCCAGACCTTTTCGCAGGGACACACAAATACTATCTCCTTCCCCGGCTCCAACGGTAGGGGTATATCTCCGCCATGGGAAGATTCAGCTGGCTGGCTTGGTTGATGCAATTGTTGCTTGGTGGCATCGTAGGAGGCATCGTTGCACTGCGATTCACCATGACGTGGCAAGCATACCCGGAGCAATGGTGGCTTTTCCTACTCGGTGCCGCGCTGCTCGCTGGCGGGGCAGCCTCGCTCCTGGGTGATCATTTATGGCTGGGCAGAGGTTTGTTTGACAACCGCATTCCCGAACAGACCGGGCTGTCCCGACAGATCTCATCCTCCCTGATGGTCCTTGGCATCGCAGGGATGATCACCTCATGCTGGCTCATGCTGCGCTAGCTTCGGGGAAGCTGCGTTTATTTCACCAGCACGGCGGGTATGCCTTTGTCATGGTTTTCACCGAGGTGCTTGACTCGAAACCAGGTTTTTTGCGCGCTATCGTAGTGGAAATAGACCGCGGTTTGCTGGTAACCGTCTTCGCACAAAACCGAGACCTGTTTACCTGGATCGACGCGATAGATTTCCGCCGCCGACCACTGGTGCGCCCCTGGACGCGTCTTCTTCCCGGTAGATGCCGCGATATTCTCCTCGTTATCGAGAAATGTCAGCAAGGCTTTTTCCTGATGGGTCAGACGAATGCCGGAGCCGGTAAATTTAACGTGATCCTGGAGGTGAGACACTGATGCACTGCGGGGAGTGACTGCAACCGGCCAGCCTTCAGGTTTGAAAAATTGACTACAGGAGGACAGGCCTGCACACAGGGCGATGGAAAGGATGCAAGGGAGCTTCATGGGGGCGGATAGTAGCGCAGCGAGACCAAGCTTGGCAAGCCTGCTCTCAGATCAGGACTAGGGCTGGTCGGTTTCTTCTTTTTCGATCACCGGCAGGGTGTTGGCCCAGCTATGGAGCGTGCTGGTCGCCCCCAAACCACCAACTTCGGTGAGCAATGACGCACAACGTGTATGCCACCTGGCATAATCCGGTGCCTGGAACTTATCAGCCGTTCCGGGGAATACGACATAGGTGACGGCGAGGTCGCTGACTGGCCGGGAATACGAACTGGCCCGTGCGTTGAGTTGTTTACACATCCGCAACGAAGCTTCACCGACCTTGAAACTGGGGCCGGCATCCCCGACGATGGCAGGATAGATCTTCCCATCGTAAATGACGACCGCGTAGTCGCCGATTCTCGCCGCATACTTGTCGCCTCGCGAGGACAGGATGTTGACGGGCATGACGATAAACGGATCGTAGTCGGCAATGAGGTAGCTCCTCGCCTCCATGTCCTGAATCTCACGTTTGATTTTAACGATCCGCGCACGCAGCCAGCTTTTCCGGTCTGCATTGGTATCCGGATGGGCGATTTCTGTTTCCGCTAGTTTGATCCTGTTTTTCCATCCTGCGATCAGGGGGTTGGGTGTCTTGCCGGTCTTTCTCCAGCCGTAACTGGTCATCGGCTGGTAGTAGCTGGAGTTGACTATATTGTCCGGCATCACCGGCAGCCGGTCGCCATCGGAGCCATCGGAAACCACGTCCATCTCCGCTTGGAGCAACAGCAGCCGCCGGCCTGTCCTTGGGTGCTTCAGGTTCAGGATTGTTTCGCAGTCGTAGAAATTGTGCCGCGTCAGCAACTCGTTGAGGTTGGTTGCGTTTTCTTTCAGCCGCTTCGTTTTGTTTTCGTAGAGCTGGTAGAAAAACCCCGACACCTGGGCCTTGGGCACCATTTCGGCAAGGCCGGGGAGAATACCGGCAAGCTTGGGCGTGTTTTTTTCAAGCTCTGGCAAGGTTGACGCAGCCTTCGGCAGACGCACCTTGAGCTCGTAGTGGGCGGTGTAGCTTTCGTCTTTTTTACGTTCGTCAGAGGCGGCCCCCCCCTTGACCAGGGTGACTTTGGTGGTCAACTTGATGCCTTTTGACAGCTTGCGGATATCCCCCCCTGAGGAAGCTGTATGATCGGTCGGTGGCTTGACGACGGGAGATTCCGGCTTGGGGGGGACAGGCGTGGGTATCGCCGGTGCCGTGGGCTTGCCCCCTGGTTTGCCCGGATTTTTGTCGCTGGTTTTCTCTTGTTGGTCTTTGTCCAGGCTCTTGAGCTTCCGCCATATTTTCCCAGGCAAGGGGCCCTGGGCAATGACGAGCAACCCACATACGAGCACGAAAAACGATACCCGAAGCCAGGGGAAAGAGGCGGCCTTCGAACGACGTGCCTTGACCCCCTCAATCTCGTGCGGGTCGTTTTTTTTCTGGTTCTCTGAACTCTTGGGCATGGAATGGATTATGGTGCAATACGGGCATGATTCAAATGTATTTCAATGCACACTGGATCGCGCGTGTGCCTAAAGCCCAAAAGCCTTGGCAAGGCCGTCAGGCGCGAGCTGTTCGAAGTCGTCCCACTCACGCATGTTCGATGGATATACCGCGGCCTGGAAAAACTCCCCTGCCCTGATCTTCTCAATCGCCGCCTCGGCCCAGCTCAGGGCGTGATCAAGAACAGGCTGGTCAAATCCAACCCATGGGGAAAACGCCACATCGTTGACGGCTCGTGGCAAATTGACATAACCGACCTGGGGCAGGTCATCCGTTTTATAATGCTGCTGCACAAAGGCGGCGTAGAGGGGTAATTGGACATCGGCCCATCTTCGTTCGCTTCCATTTTTACGTTTCGGTGGAAGCAAATCACCAAGCATGGGTCTGTTTTCTGATTCCTTCCATGGCACTTGGTGAGTCTCCTCGGGATTCTTTGCCTTGCCCGATGTTTTGTAATCCCATACGCGCCAGCGTTTGCCATCCTCATGGCGGTCGATGCGGTCGATGGTCATACGCATCGGGTGGCCCGCGATAGACCATGGAAGATTCTCCGGCTCCACGCGAAATTCAGTTGCCACGATGCTCCAGCCCTCCGCCCGGTCAGCCGCCTGGACAGAAGCAAAGGCACGCAAGCGTTCGCGTGCGCTTTCGAGTTGAACCATCAGGGGCAGGTTGATCTGGCTGCCGTGCTGCCGTTTCATGATGTCATCCAGAAGTGTGCTGAAGTAGGCGTTGATTTCTTCAGCCTTCGTGGAATCGACCATACTGGCATCACGGCCAAATGCCTCAACCACGGCATGACAGAGCTTGCCAAACTCCATGGCATTCATTTCGCGTTTACCCGACTCGAATGTCTCCATTTTGACAATATGCTTGAGGAAAAACCGGAACGGGCAGTCGAGGTAATTCCGGATGGCGGAAGGAGACAGAGGTTTTAGTGGCTTGGACGCATAGAGGTTTTCAAATTCAGGCAGCTTTAGCGTCCAGTCACGTTGCCAGGCTCCACCGGTCGATTGGTCCGATTTTGATTCAGCAAAAAGATGTCGCACGATGGCGGCAAGCTCCTGGCCACTCTGCCTCATCAACAGGCGTGCGGGTTTTCGAGCCTCCCCGGCATCGTTGAAGCGTGCGACCACGGCATCGACCCGCCCCCCCCTGGCTCGCGACTTCAGAGCAGCTTGCAAGAGATAGGCATCACGGGCAAACCGGCCATGTGAGTCGCGAAGGCCCAGCTTTTCTCGCAATGAGTCGGGGACAAAAAGATCATCCGCCGAACCATCGGGAACACACTCCTCGTGCATTCCTGCTAGAATCAGGTGAGGCGCCGGGTCATAGGAAATCTCTAACCACCCTTGAAGGTCGAGTACGGTAGCGGCGCGTTCTACGGAGACTCTTGCGGATTGCACACTCTCGGCAAGCATCTCGAAAACATCCTGCGCAGCGGGAGCCTCCCCGATCGTTTCCAAGCGTTCCAAGGCTTCCAGTGCCTCTGCCAAACCCGGTTCGACCGCTGCCGCAACATCAGCATCCGCCGCCGCCAGCCATTGGCTCAGCCAGCCACGGAGAACCTCGGTCAGCTTACCGGAGACCAGTCGGTCAAGATGGGAAATGACCGACTCAAGGACCGGTTTTTCCGCATCAGACGCAAGGAACAGGGCATCGGCTAAAGTCTCGGGGAGATGATTCACATACAAACCATCCATTAACTTCGCAGCCCGGTAACGCTGGGTGCGATCGGGTAAAAACAATTCGGCCCCCGGGAGCCTGACAAGCTCACGGAGTGCCTCAAAGGGCCTGCCCCGCCCAGTCAGCTCACGCATCACCCGTAACAGCGACAGGATACCGGAGTCGGACAGGCTCAGTCCCTCGGGATTATAGAGAGGCCATGATGCATCAGCGAACACCTGGTCGAGAGCCGGAGCAAAGGTGGGGTCGCACAGGGCAAGAGCCACATCGCCTGACGCCGTTTTTTCCTCGCCGAGCACCCTGACACACACACCGGCCGCCTCGGTTGAGGAATCGACGACGTGGAGTCGCTGCTGCCAGTCGGGAATATCGATTGATCGTTTTGCCCACACGCCGGGCAAGGGAACGCCCCATGGATCAAAGGCATCCTTTTCTGATTCAGGCGCATGGATCAATACCGTAACCGGCAGCCCCTTGGCTAACAGACTTTGTAGTGCTCGGGCCGCCAACAATGTGGGATCAGGCACGCAGGCTACAACAATACGCGTCACCCCCGGTGGCACATCGGGTGACTTGGCCTTACCCCGCTTGGCCAGGACCGCGTCACTCAGACCCCATGTCCTGATGTATTGAAGCATCCGGTTTTCAATTTTTTCCAACTCCTCCCAGCGTTCTTTTTCCGGACTGTGAAACTGAGCGTCTTGAAACGAGGCATCACCATCGGCAAGCATGTCACGCAGGGTGACCAATTGCCTCGCCACGGCAAGAGCGGCACTGAAACTTGCGGTAGCACCAGGCTCATGGTTGGGAAACAGATGGGGGAAATCCGCCATATCGAGCTGTCGGATCACCTGCACCCATGCCCAGAGACTTTCTTGTCGAGTTGCCGCATTATCCACTTCAAACAGTCGGCTGGGCGGCACGACATGAGGCGAGAGCACGCCGCAGTCGGCCGAGAGAGCCATGCGGAGACGTCTACCGCTGTTCGAGGTCGGCACAACCACCATGGTGGATGCCAGCTCCTTGCGGTTGCCGTCTGACAACAGCCATTGCGCCACCGCTTCGAGCAGAGGGGTATCCCAGCCGAGAAACTCCCGTATGGGCACTGGCTCCTGCTCGAAATTCAATGACCCCTGTGCGAGCATGGATTACTCCTCTCCTGCGGAATCGTCGCCTGGGCCGGACTCGCTATCTACGCCTGCCTGTGAAGCATCATCCGTTGTTTCTTGTGAGCCGTCGACTTCGATAGCCGAATCACCGTCCATAGCCTCGGGATCTTCATCCGTGTCGGTAACGTCGACCTCATCATCCGGCATCACCTTGGCGATGTCCTGAAGCTTCTCGCCGTCCTTGAGGCTAACAAGTTTAACCCCCTGGGCGGCACGGCCTGTTTCGCGGACCTCGGAACAACGGATACGGATACTCTGCCCGTCACTGGTCATCAACATGAGTTCATCATCCTCCATGACGGACATGGCGCCGATGACCCGACCTGTTTTCTCCGTGACGTTCATGGTTTTCATACCTTTTCCACCACGGCCTTTGGACATGTATTCCTCATAGGCGGTACGTTTGCCGAGGCCATTCTCACTGGCAACCAGGAGCTTGGCATCCGGTGTTACGATGGTCAGCGAGACGAGGTGATCCCCGTCACGGGGTTTGACACCGGCGACGCCGGCAGACGGGCGACCCATCGGACGGATGTTCGTTTCCTTCGTACGCACGCAGTAACCAGCACTTGTAACGAGGCAAATATCATCTTTTCCAGACGTCAGCTTCACCTCGACCAGGGTATTGCCTTCGTCGAGTTTGATCGCGATAATCCCATCCTTGCGGAAATTGCGGAAGTTACTTAATGCGGTTTTCTTGACCTTGCCACTGCGGGTCGCAAAAAGGACATAGCCATTTTCCTCACCAAAGGTGATATCGTCACCATCCTCATTTGTCACACGCTCAAGGCGTAGGGTGGCGGCGATGTTCTCCTCCGGTTGCAGGTTGAGCAGATTCTTGATGCTGCGTCCTTTCGAGGCGCGAGAGCCTTCCGGGATACCGTAGACACGCTCGACGTAGACGCGGCCTGTGTTGGTGAAGAACATGAGGTAATCGTGTGCCTGCGCTGAGAAAAGATGCTCTACAAAATCCTGTTCATCTTCTTCGGTGGCATTGGCATTGCGGGTTTCCATACCCCGGACTCCTTTTCCGCCACGGGCCTGGACACGGTATTCGGCCGACGCTGTCCGTTTGATGTAACCTTTGTTAGACAAGGTGACAATCATACCGTCATTGGCAATCAGGTCCTCAATGGCGATCTCCCCTTCATCGGGAAGAATAGGACAACGGCGCGGGGTGGCGTGTTTTTCCTTAATCTCAAGAAGCTCATCCTTGATGATCGCCAAAACGCGGGCTTCCTTGGCGAGGATATCAAGGAAGTCTTTGATCTCCTCAAGGATACTGTCGTATTCCGTCTTCACTTTATCCTGCTCCATGCCGGTAAGCTGATAGAGACGGAGTTCGAGGATGGCGTTGACCTGGCGGTCGGTGAATACATACTTCTCACCTTGCACACTTGGTTGGGAACGGATCAGGATACCGAGCTGCTCCGCCGTTGTGATGGGGAAGGTGTAGGCCTTGAGTCGCTCCCGGGCTTCATCCCGGTTCTTGGAATCACGGATGATCTTGATGAAATCATCGAGATGGCCCAGCGCCAGGAGGAAGGCTTCCAGGTTCTCGGCCCGGTCTTCGGCTTTTTGCAGTAAAAACCGTGTCCGGCGGATAATCACTTCGCGGCGGTGCTCGATAAAGCAGTCCAGTGCATCCATAATGGACAGCTGCTTGGGACGGCGTTCGTGGATGGCAAGCATGTTGACACCGAAGGATGTCTCCATGGATGTCAGTTTGAAAATCTGGTTCACCACGACCTGTGGTCTAGCATCGCGTTTGAGGGTGATTTCAATGCGTGTCTGGTCATCGGACAAGTCGCGCATACCTGAGATATCCGTGAGGACTTTTTCACGCACCAATTCCGCGATCCGTTGTTGGAGGACGGCGCGGTTCACTCCGTGAGGGACATCCGTGATCGTGATGATCGATGCCCCCGACTCCTTCTCATCGATCTCCATCGTGCCCCGCATCTTGATACTGCCGCGACCGGTGTGGAAATAGCTGTCAATCCCCTTGAAGCCACGGATCTCGCACTTACCGGCAAAATCGGGACCTTTGATATGCTGCTTCAGCTCCTCGATCGTCAATTGGGGATTATCAATACGTGCGCAGACACCATCGATAACCTCCCCCATGTTGTGGGAGGGGATGTTGGTGGCCATACCGACGGCAATACCGGTGCCACCGTTCACCAGGAGATTGGGAATGGCGGCAGGGAGGACACACGGCTCGTTGCGTGTCTCATCGTAAGTCGGCTGGAAATCACAAGTGTCCTTATCGAGATCGGTCATCATCGCCGTGCCCATGTGGGTCAGGCGGGCCTCGGTGTACCGCATCGCCGCCGCTGCATCCCCTTCCACCGAACCAAAGTTTCCCTGGCCGTCGATAAGGGTTTCGCGCATCGTCCATGGCTGGGCCATGTTGACCAAGGTGGTGTAAATCGCACTGTCACCATGGGGGTGGTATTTACCCATGGTGTCACCCACAATACGGGCACTCTTCAGGTGTGGTTTGGTCGGGCTGAGTGAGAGGTCATTGTGCATCGCATACAGGATGCGCCGCTGCGACGGCTTGAGGCCGTCACGCGCATCGGGCAATGCACGGGAAATAATCACCGACATCGAGTAATCCAAGAAGGACTTGGACATTTCGTCGGCTACGTTGATAGGTTTGATGTGGTCGTTAGACATTGGAAAATGGGATAGGTCTTAGGTGCGTAGGGGACGTTTACGACTAAACATCGAGGTTCTGGACGTTGAGCGCATTATCTTCGATGAAGCGTTTCCGGGGTTCCACGATGTCGCCCATGAGGACATCGAACATCTTGTCGGCTTCGATGGCGTTTTCCTCGTCCAGTCGGACCTGGAGAAACTGGCGTTTCTCCGGGTCCATCGTGGTGGCATACAGCTCTTTGGCATTCATTTCCCCAAGCCCCTTGAAGCGCTGGATACGCATACCACGCCGGCCGATTTCGAGAACCCGGTCGAGAATCTCAAACAGGTTAAACACGGGAAGCGCTTCCGCGTTCGCTCCGTCGCCTTCGATCAACTCATACAAGGGGGTATCCTCTGAGAAAAACGGCTCGGTTTGCAGACCGAACTCATTGAGGCGTTTGAGTACTTTGGAAATCGCAGCGGACTCATGCAGTTCCCGTTTGACGGCACGGCGTTGCGCCCCTTGGTATTTCTCCTTATAGGCGGCTTCCTCTTCCTCGCTGAGTTCCTCGTCAAAGAGGCGAAGATCCCGGTTTTCGTGGGCAAAGGCCAGGAACTCCTTCTCGGTATCAAAGTATCTGATCTCCTCCTCGTTGCCTACGCGAATACGCACCATGAACCCCGGCAGATGGCCGTCCTTTTGTTTGGAGAGAATGTCTTTGAAATTCCCTCCGTGGCCTTCAAGCGTGGTGGTAAAGCGGGTGAGCTGAGCGAGCGTATCGAGCACACTCTTGAGAAGATCACGGTCCACTTCATCATCCGTGCCATACTTCCGTAGGCGGACATCTTCGGAGCCAAGGGTGATGAGGATCTTGTTCAGGGCGTCATCGTCAGCTATATACTCCTCACGTTTTTTCCGTGTCACTTTATAAAGCGGCGGCTGGGCGATATAGAGGTAGCCAGCCTTTACCAGGTCCGGCATATGGCGACAGAAAAACGTGAGCAGCAGGGTCCGGATATGGGCACCGTCAATATCGGCATCGGTCATGATCACAACCTTGTGGTAGCGGACTTTTGATAGATCAAAGGCTCCTTCCTGGTCCCCCTCACCAATCCCTGCCCCGATGGCTGTGATCATGGCTTGGATCTCCTTGTTCTGAAGGGCCCTGTGGAGCCTGGCTTTTTCGACGTTAATGACTTTACCCCGAAGAGGCAGGATTGCCTGGTTGATACGGTTTCGGCCCGACTTGGCCGACCCCCCTGCGGAGTCGCCCTCCACAATATAAATTTCAGACTTCGCGGGGTCGCGCTCTGAGCAGTCGGCGAGTTTTCCGGGTAACCCGCCTCCGGAAAGCACCGACTTACGAACCGTCTCGCGAGCCTTGCGTGCTGCTTCACGGGCGCGGGCGGCATTGACCGCTTTGTCGATGATGGTTTTGGCGAGTGCCGGGTTTTGCTCAAAGTATTCTTGCAGCCCCTCATAAACGATGGAACTGACCACGCCTTCGATCTCGGCGTTAACAAGTTTATCCTTGGTTTGTGAGCTGAAACGCGGGTTCGGCATCTTCACACTCAGCACACAGACAATGCCTTCGCGGACGTCATCACCCGACAGGGCGGGGTCTTTGTCTTTAAGGATTTTATTTGCCTTGGCATACTGGTTGATCGACCTTGTTAGAGCACCACGGAAGCCGGTTAGGTGGGTTCCGCCGTCGGCGTTTGGTATGGAGTTGGCAAAACAGAGGATGTTGTCCTGATAGCTGTCATTGTATTGGAAGACAACATCGGCAAAAACGTCGTCTTTCGCAATTTTCCCATCGTAGTCGACCTCGATCTTGCGCTTGCCTTTGATAATGACGGGCTCGGCGTGGACCAATGTCTTGTTTTCCCCGAGCTGGGCAACAAATTCCTCAATCCCCTTGGCGTAGTAGAAGCGTTGTTTTTTAGCACTCTCCGGCCGTTCATCCTCAAGCTCGATGACGAGCCCCGGGTTCAGGAATGCGAGTTCGCGAAGGCGTGTGGAAAGACGGGCAAATTCAAACTCAATGGTATCGGTGAAAATGGTGGCATCCGGGAAGAAGGTGATCTTGGTGCCCGTGTGTTTGGCATCCACCTCCCCGATGACCTCGAGAGGCTTGGTCGTTTTCCCCCGCTCAAAGGTGATGGAGTGGACCTTACCCTCGCGGCTGACCTCGGCTTTAAACCAGTCGGACAAGGCATTGACACACTTGGCACCCACACCGTGGAGGCCGCCGGAGTATTTGTAAGCACCCTGTCCGAATTTACCACCGGCATGCAGACTGGTCAGCACAAGCTCCACGGCTGGAATACCGAATTTGGGGTGCATCTCTACGGGGATGCCACGCCCATCATCCTCGATGGAGGCCGAGCCATCGATATGCAGGCCAATTTTAATGACCTTACAATAGCCGGCGAGGTGTTCATCAATCGAGTTATCGAGCACCTCGAACACGCAGTGGTGCAGACCGCGCACATCAGGGTCCCCGATATACATCCCGGGACGTTTGCGAACGGCATCAAGCCCCTCGAGTTTATCAATTTGTGACGCCCCGTATTCCTGGGCATCAGAGACGTTGGTATCAGCAGATTCGGTATCGCCTGAAGCTGCGTTTTGTGGCTCGTTATCGGGCTCTTGAGAGGTATCGGACATAGACACGCCAAATGTCTTAAATTTCCTTGCCCGAGACAAGTTTCTTTCGCTTTTTTTCGCTGTTTTTTTTGCCGAAATGACACTGGCCGACGGCTGCCCGTCGAATCCCCTCAAAAGCCCCTGAAAAAAGCCTAACTTGCCTGTTTCAGGAAGTAATAGACAGCGAATGCGATCCCGGCGACCACGATCGCAGCCAGAACCATTTTAAAGAATACCTTGAGATCTTTTTGTTCACGGTCCTTCTCGGATAGAGCTGTCGTGGGGTTGACGGATCGTTTGCGCCGGACGTGCTCCCTCACCTGTCCGGCGTCAGGAGCCTGGGACGGATGCGGTGAAGGCTCAAGCACCGTGCCTTGCGAAGATGGTGGCATGGGGCCTGTCGACACACCTCGGGGTTTGATATTAACCGGCGCGGCCTGCTTCTCCACCAAGGATCTGGAAACCTCCAATGGGGGGGCCACAATACGCGCGCCGCACGATGGGCATGGGCCCTCGGTTCCGGCAATGGACCGATCGACAACAAGACGTATCCCGCAGGCGGGACAACCGAATCTAAGCAGGTTTTTTTCTGATGACTGGGGCATGGGGGAAATGGCTGTCAACCAGCTGACACATGCAAACCTGAGCAACCTTAAATGCCAAGCAGATTCCTTTGCCAGTTAAGCAACATCTCCTCAGCTCCCTCGTGTTTGCCGGCCAAGGCTTCGAGTACGGCGCGGGGTGCAATCAATGAGCTGTCGATATCGAGCTCCGCTGCAACCCGGTTTCTTTTTGCAATCAGTTCATCAAGCCGGGCATCAAATTCCTTTTCCTTACGGCGACGTTTACCACGGATGCGTTGCGGCATGTCCTCTGGCGCCACCTTCCTGGCTTTAGCAACGGCTTGTTGGAAATTTCTAACACGACTGGTCCTGAAATGGCGTGGAAGCACAGGCTTCCTGCCTTCTTGAAGACTTGCCACCCATTCTAACAATTGCTTGTTCCCGGTTACCATAAACGGGGGGCGATCCCATTGTTCGGCTTCGTAATCACGCCAATACCAGAGAGCCCTGAGGTAATTCAAACCTAACGGATCAAGTTTACCGCTGCCTTTGATACGCCAGCGATCCTCCTTCTCTTGTTTTTTCTCCATGGACTTGGCGCGGGCCGCTTCGCAGCTCTCGGTAAACCAATCATATCTCCCAGCCTCCTTCAATTTGGAAACGATCATATCCGCCATGGGCAGCAGGTAGATGACATCATTGAGGGCATACTCCTCCATCACAGGTGTAAGCGGGCGCTTGGCCCAGTCTGCCTTCTGTGATGTTTTTTCAAGCTGCACATCCATGTAATGAGTCACCAGGTCACCATAACCAAATTTACGAACCCCCAGCAACCGCGCTCCGATCTGGGTATCAAAAACCGTGGGCGGAATCACACCCAGATTGGTTTTCAGCATGTGCATATCGTAATCGGCTCCATGCATCCAACAGGTGGCATTCTCCAGGTAGTTGCGCAATGGACTCAGGTCCTCGATCGCGAGCGGATCGATCAAGACATGGCTATCGCCGTCACTGAACTGCACCAGGCACAAGCTCTCACTGTAGCGGTGCAGGCTGTCTGCCTCGGTATCAATTGCACAGAGCGGTTTCCGCCCATTTAAATAATTTCCAAGTTCCGTTGTGTCGCAGATCATCGCTGGGGAAGCATGATCACGATCAAGCCTGGAAACAAAGCCAATTATTACAAAATAAAAGGACTC
This sequence comes from Akkermansiaceae bacterium, assembly GCA_024233115.1. NCBI lineage: Bacteria > Pseudomonadati > Verrucomicrobiota > Verrucomicrobiia > Verrucomicrobiales > Akkermansiaceae > Akkermansiaceae bacterium. Next base: position 915,202 of record JACKQB010000001.1, on the reverse strand, counting down.
CAAGCATCTTGGAGTCCATTGTAAAGTGCTGCGAAGCCTTGAAGGTCAGTTCAATTCGACGGCAACGCGGAAGTAGCAACCTGGAGCGACACCAGGGACGATGGGGGCGACACTTGTCACCTCGAGCGTTGTAGCATCGTTGATGTTCTCGACCCAATTGGCATTACCGCCGGTTGGGATGCGGGTCCAATTCACCATGTCCTCGGAGTGCTCGATGTAGTAGGTCAGCCCAGTGCCCACATTGGGACGCTTGGTAAGTGAAACATTACACCTGCCGTCTCCCAATGGGGTCACTTCAAACACACCCGGCGTAGCACCGATGTTAGCAGGTGTCACATCCGGAGTTGAAGCGACATCAGAGGGGTCACTCCCCATGGCAAATTCAATGAGATTACTGAAACCATCACCGTCGGGATCAGCATTGGGCGACCTATCCTCACCTGGATCGAACCGGGACAAGGCAAGCGCAAAGCCCGCATAGGTATCAACCAACTGAAGCTGCACCTGTAATGACCGGGTAGCCAAATAACCTGCCGGGTAGGGTGACTGGTTAAAATCACCCCTCTCAATTCTAATTTCAGCAAAGACCGTCGTTGGCACACTCAAGTCAACCGGTGTCAGGATGGAGGGAGGGATTCTGTAGACACCACTGTATTTATTAGCTGCAAGGTAAATAGTTGGGAACGGGAAACCTACACCTTGAATGAGGACCGGGTCCAAAACTTCGGTTCCAGTGACACGGTTGGCGAGGGGTCTCTGGGTATTAAAGAAGCTGATACCCACTCGATCCGTGGGCAGAATGGTTGTGGCTGTGATTCCTTCCCAGGTCAAATCGACCGCCACCCTCGGGTCGATTTCGATCATTCCATTGGCATTGAATGCATTGGTAAATCGGAAACCCTGTGGTAACGCCGCCTGATCCCGTCCGGGGTAGATTTCAGGTATCGACGTAATATTCACCCCTCTGTAGTGTCGCGACGCAGGGTGTCCGTTATAGACTGGCAGCTCCAGGGTATAGGAGCCGGGTACGACCATCCTGTCCATTTGTTTACGCCCTGCGCTAGTGGCATCAAATACCCGCGAGGCCCTGTAACCGGCCAAGGTGTATTCCTGCAATGACTGGAGGTTGTCATAATCCCACTGCACCGAGAAACTATAATCGGTGAATCCCACCAGCGGACGAGGCAGTTCCGATACAGGCGCACTGATCAGCCTCACCCGGTCCTTCTGATAAGGGGCCAATTCCGTGGTATTAAAAACGCTGATCAGCGAGAGCACCTGAAAAGCATCTGTAATCCCGTCGCCATCAAGGTCACCTTCAAGCACCAAAGCATCCGGCGGAATCAACGGGTCCGGGTTGGTTACATAATACCCATCGTTGATCTCGAAAAACAACTGCCCACCAACGAAACTTGTATCCTTCGCCCCGGTTTGTAGACAATATTTGTCTTCAATCATGTGGACAGCGATCCCGGCTTGCGCGGAGAACAACGATAAAGCGTATACAATTATAAGTTTTTTAATCATCGTGGTAGGTGTGTGACTACTGGTATTTAAGCTATGGCTCTGCGCTTTCAAGAAGAAAAGCCCGTATTGCGTCTTTTTTAGGCTATTGTTTGGCCCCAAAAAAGGCGCCCCAGCCAACCGGTTTTCCATGGAATCGCCATATAACCCCGGTTTGGCCACGCTATTTGCGTCCAATCGTCAAGCCTGACAGCAGCAACTCTGCGTTGGTGGTCGTCCTGGAAAGGTTTTTAAGCAAGGTCTCGATGGCTTCACCGATCGGCAGCGAGGCCAGCTGTCGCCGGATTTCGAGTACCTTGGCCATTTCATCGGGGTGATAGAGACGGTCATCATTACGCGTTCCGCTCTGTGGTATATGAATGGCCGGGTAAATCCGCTGTTCGGCAAGCTCCCGATCCAGCCTGACCTCCATGTTGCCAGTGCCTTTGAACTCTTCGAAAATCACATCGTCCATCTTGCTTTCGGTCTCGACAAGGGCTGTAGCGAGAATGGTCAGACTGCCACCTTCCTCGCAGTTTCTGGCGGCACCAAAGAATTTACGACTCTGCTGCAAGGCCACGGGACTGAGGCCACCGGAGCCGATCGGACCACTACGCTGGGCGTTATTATGGCCCCGGGCAAGCCGGGTCAGGCTATCCAGGAGAAGCACCACATCCTTACCAAGCTCGACCAGGCGTTTGGCACGCTCCATCACCAGATCGGACACCTGGGCATGACGCTTGGCCGCTTCATCGAAGGTAGAGCTGAAGACTTCAGCGTCCACCGTTTCCTCAAAATCGGTTACTTCCTCAGGCCGCTCATCGAGCAGGAGGATAATCAGCTCCACCTCGGGGTGGTTGAGCTGGATCGACTTGGCGATCTGCTTGAGCATGATGGTTTTGCCACCGCGTGGGGGAGCGACGATCAGGCCGCGCTGTCCTTTACCGAGCGGCGCCACCAGATCTAACACACGCGGAGACATTCCCGTTTCCTTGTTTTCAAGGATAATTCGCTGGTCGGGGAACATGGCTGTCAAGTGATCAAACCCTTTCGGTTTCTGATAGGTATCGACGGGCATCCCCTCCACCTCTAACACCTCACTGGCGGAAATATACTTGTCCCTCCCCTTGGGGGCACGGAGGGTGACCTTGATTTTCTGGCCAACGACGAGACCGTGATCGCGGATGAGATGGCCGCTTACATAGAGGTCATCGGGAGAGGTTTTAAAGCTCTTGGCCGGATCGCGCAGCATGGCGTAGTTATCCTTGGCTTGCTCCAGGACCCCCTCCCCCTCGACAATGACGCCTTCCTTGGCGTAGAAACTGACCAGATCAAAAATAAGCTGGCTTTTGGATGCCTTGGCGGGAATCTTCACCGGCAAAGCTTCCAGCATCGTATAGATCTCAGAGAGTGGTTTTTCGCGGTATTCATTGATGCAGATAGCTTCCGGCAATTCTGGCAAGGGGGGCAGAACCGGCTTAGGGCGGGGTTCCGGCTCCGCATTCTTTGCCTCGCCGGATACAATTTCTTGAGCTGGTTCCACTTCATCACCGGCTTCCCCAGCCTGCCCGGGTCGAGGAGGATCGATTTCAGGACCATCGGTCACTTCAGCAACACCGGATGTGCCAGTTGCTGGGGTGGCGTCTTTGGATGCAACATCCTTTGCAACGACCTTTACCTCATCAGGTATGACAGGCTCGGTGGCGGGCTGGTTGGTGGCGGTTTCTTCGTTCATAGGGAAATGGATATACGGGTTTGAAAAATAGAAAGGGAAATGGAAAGGGAGAGTGTTGTGAGCATGGAAAAACGCATGGTTACCCATGCCGTCAATCTTCGCTGCGCGTCGGGTTTTTTGATGATACGCAGTGGATCGATTGCAGGAAACGGCGACACTGGCAGTTCAGTATTTCCTCTGGACCTTCATTCCAGAACACCACATCAGCCAAGGTGAGCTTGGCCTCGATGGGCATCTGTGATGCTAGCACAGCTTCCACGGTGTCGTCGTCCCATGCGTTGCGTTTTTTGAGTCGGTCAATTTGGGTTTCCCTACTGGTGGCTACCAGTAAATTGGCCGACTGGCCAAAATCGAATCCGCTCTCAAACAGGAGAGGGATATCCGCAACAAAGAGGCGCGACAACGCATTTCTAGCTGTTTCCTCCAATAATGCAAGACATTCCTTTCTGACCCTGGGGTGAAAAACATCCTCTAGAAATTTTTTATCACCGGGATGGGAAAACGCGGCCCAGCGCAAAAAGGTTTTATCGATCTCACCGTCGGCATTTTTAGGTAATGGCCCGAAATGCCGCTCCAGCTGCTCCATGACCTCGGGAACTGAGTATAGCGCCCTGACAGAGGCATCCGCATCAAACACCACCGTATCAGGATACAGGTTGCTGATGATCCGGCAACAAGTTGACTTTCCGGTGGCAATACCACCTGTCAAGCCAATGATGGTGAGTCTGGATTCCATAAGCCGAAAGCAGCATCCGATACTTCAGGATGATTCACAAGCCGGAACCCTGTCAAAAAACGGGGCGGGCGTGACTGTGGAGATTAAAGAAAAACCCCGACCGCTCGAAAGCCGTCGGGGTTTGATGGATTGTTTGGAAACCTACTCCGGAAGAGGTGGCAGCACACCACCACCCGTTGGAACCGGTGATGTTGGAACTGTACCACCGGCACCGGCTGCGGGGCTGGTTGGCTGGTTGATCCGGGCACCGGCCGCATCGATGATTTCAGCCGTCACAAAGATGATCAGGTTGCTCTTGATGTGGTTTTCTGCCTTGGTCTGGAACAGACGTCCGATCAGTGGCAGGTCACCAAGAATGGGCACCTTGTCCTGCACATTCTGCACATCTTCACGCATCATACCACCAACAGCCACGGTGTAGCCATCATAGATGGTCAACGCGGTTGTCACGCGGCGCACCGAGAACACTGGCATTTCAATCCGGTTTTCCGTAATGGTGATCTGGATCGGGTTACCAAGCGCATCGGATGCGGGGCTCTGAATCGGTGAGCCGTAGTTGATGAATCCTTCGAACTCAACAAGCTCAGGAGCAAAGCGGAGGTCGATGGTGTAGTTGTTTTCACCAATAACGGGCTCGATCTCGAGGGTGACACCTGTGTTACGGGTTTCGAACGCCGTAGGAGTAGCAGGGGTTACCGGGAAGATGGAAGCACCCTGGCCACCGCCGATACCTGCACCACCCTGACCGGAGCCAACGCTGTTGGGCAGTTCCGGTGGTTCGTATTCGGTTGGGTAGATAAACTCGCGGATAACCTCAATCGTTGCCTTCTCGCCACTTCGTGCGAGAACGCTGGGAGCGGTCATCACATCAGTGCCCTTTTTCTGGGCCAGGCCGCGCATGATCATCTGCACCTGACCGTCTGTAAACAGACCGGTAAGTGAGAGGATACCAGGGGCCACGCTACCGGACTGGGCTGTGCGGGTCGGGTTATTGAGGATGGCATCAATGCTGTTGCGCGTTGTTGCGTAGTCACCACTGCGAAGACCTGCGGTCGAGGTGTTCGAGACAGTCTCGGTAGAACCAGCGGGCACACCGGGAACCTGGGTGAAGGCCACCGGGCTAATATAGTCGGAACCATAGCGTGGCGAACCATTACCCACGGTACCTCCACCTATGTATGAACTATTTCCATTGAGACCGAATGGTGAGATAATCCAGTCGAATCCCAGTTCATCGGTATTCTCCTGGGAGACCTCGATGAATTTGGTCATGATACGGACCTGACGGGGACCTCCCTTACGGAGAGCTTCGATGATTTGCTCGATGATGTCGAGATTGCCCAGGGTGTTATGCACGACCAGGGTGCTGGTAGCTGCAATGTAGTTGGCGAATGCCTTGTCTGGGAAACTGACACCGTTGTTGAGCAGCAGTTCCTTGGCAGAGAGACGCTTTTTGAGCGTGTCAGCACCGCCGCCGCCACCGCCGCCACCGAAAGGATCATCATCATCAGCTGCCTTGCTGCCACCACCTTCAGTCAGCTTGGCGATGAAGTCAGGCGGAACCACAAAGGTGCGGGTGTAGAGGTCGTTCACTTCCAGTGCCTCGAGAGGCAACAGAATCACAGAGTGCTCGTCGAGCTTGTAGCGAAGGCGGGTCTTGTCGCAGATATACTGCAACACTGTGCCCAGAGGCACATTGCGAAGCTTGAGTTCGTCGATACGCAGGCCTTCGATGTTACCGCCACCAACAGCGGCATCAGCATCAAGCGCGGCACCGGCATCACCGGCAGGGGCACCGGACACACCAGGCTTGCGGATGATGAAGTTCAGACCCTTGCGGTTTTCATCGGGCTCGGGGTCGATTTCACGCGCACGGAGACGAAGGAAGTCAAGAGCTTCCTGGACCGTGGTGTTGTCGAAATCCACCAACGGGATGATGATGTTGTTCAACTTCTGTTGCAGGTACTGGACACCGGTGGCTGCGGTAGCCGTGGTTTCGCCGCCTCCGAAAACAGGAAGCTCAGGTGGCACCGCCATTTCCCAGGCCTTGTCCACTTCCTTGAGAAGTTCGGCGCGGGTATGGTCGTAGGCAGCGCGGTAGTAATCTGACTTGGTCGCAGCTACTTTCTCGAGCCAGCGACGGGCTGCCTTGTTATACTTGTCAATCTGAAGGACCTTCTTGAACTCAAGGTCGGCTTCATCGTATTTACCGAGGTTGTAATATCCCTCACCCATGTAGAGGTGCTTACGGACACGGTCAACATTCTGGGTGTGCTCGTAGGTCAGCGCCGGGTTGGTGCGGATGGGATCGTCAAGATACTCGAGCTGTTTCTTGGCAGCGAAATTGGCAGGGTCCTGGAGCAGGACACCTTCCAAGAGCGTGCGGGCTTCAGCATATCGACCGTTGCGGCGATACTGCTGGGCAAGTGAAACGGAAGCATCACCGAGGTGACCTGTGTAGGAGTGACGGCGGTCAGCGAGCGACGGGCCGGGAGGCAGTAGGCTCAACGCGGTCTGGTATTGCTTAACGGCTTCTTCGAAGTCGTTTTTAGCAAAAGCAGCGCGTCCGGCTACGAGGGCCTTGTCGGCCTCGACGACGAGTGCGGCACGTCGAGCAATCTCTTTCTGAGCGATGCTTGATGTTCCGCCCCCAACGTATCCACCGGCGTGGGCGACATTAACGGCGACAGGCATAGCAGCAGCGACAGCCATGAGGACGGCGGCCTTTTTGCTTATCGGACGACTGACAAAACTGTCAGCAGATCGACCTGCGTCTTGTTTGTGTAGGTGCGTAGGTGTGGTTTCCATAATAGATGTGTGTAATTTCTGGCGATTTGAGAGGGGTTTGTGAAGCGTTTTTTCTGATTATTTTCAATAGGATGCGGAATATTTACATAGTGTATTCATAACAGGCCATGGAACAAAGCGCGAAAGCAGGCTTGTTATTTGAACGGCATGACGTGGAGTTTTTTGGTGCCGTCCTTGGCGGTGTATTCCACCTCCACCTTTTTGGCATCAAGATCGACACTCTTGAGAAGGTATGGTTTCTCGGCGGCCTTGGGGTCGAAGGGCAGGGAAAACGGCGTGTTTTCCTCGACTTCAAACGGGTTGCCTCCCTGGCCAAGAGCCTGGAGAGCCAGCTTGACGGTACTGTCCATGATACCGACCTTGCGATCCTCATGTCCTTTCAGCGCTCCCCGTCTGTCGAACAGATACGTGTCACCTTGCTTGTTAGGTTTAAGATCCTCGATTTCCCACCACTTGACCTTTTGCTTGAATCCATTTTTATCAACCTCCGTCTCGACAACTTTGTTGAATTTAAAGCGGTTCTTCATCAAATCCTTCTCAAACACGATATTGTCTCCAGCTTGTATGGGTTTTGCCAGATTCGGCATTTTGTTTAAATCCCCTTCAAATTTGTTCTGCAGTTTGAACTTGAAGTTCCCAGCACCGTAGTCCTGCGGTTTAACATGAACCTGAGTCGCGCTCACACTCACAACATTCAGCTTAACGACCGGTTCAGGAAAATTTTTGAATTCATTCGGATCCGTCCCTGCCACAAACTCCTCGCGGTTCGTGAACCCGTCTTTATCGGGGTCTCGTTCTGGCGAGTCACTGTAGCCGGGGTCGATGCCATTTTTCAGCCACCAGGTGTTATCGATGCCCGGGTGCACAGGATCGCTCTTCAGCAGATCGACGGGATTCTTGGGGTCATCTTTCTTGGAGAACAATGAAACCCCGGTAAAGAGATCGACTTTACGGCCGTCGACGTCGGCTTGGTGCACCTCGTGGACAGCACCCAGCGAACCCTTGACGGCAATCATGCCTTTCAGGCCGGGGACGCCGGTACTCTTGTTGGGCTTGGGGGCGTCCTTCGTAAACGCCTCGGCAAGATCACCCTTGTTTTTGTAAACAACGGCACCGAGGGCAAGGGTCACAATAACCGCGCCGCCAAGGGCTGCTTTTTCGAAATTATCTGATATCCAGGACATGTTGTTAGTGAAGTGATTGAAAATGAGTGAGTGTGTGCAAAACCGTATTGATCGATCTGTTAGCCTTCGTTAGAGGTTGATGCCGGAGGCTCGGCCTTGGGGGCACCATCCCCTTTGATGAGGAGGATGTCCAGACTGATATAGACGTTGAGCTTTTCGCTACCAAGGACCTGCTTGAGGATGCGTTCACCATTGGCTGCCGGCTTGGGGACCGGGACCGGCTCGGGTGCCTTTTCCTCGCCCTCCGTACCGGCGTCCTCGCCGTCATCCGGCAGGGCAATACCACCAAAGGGATCGTCCGGAGTCGCCAGACCACCACCACCTCCACTGCCTCCACCCGCTGGGAAATTGGCATCCTTGATGGTAGGAGGATTCTGTTTCTCGTTGCGGATGCGGATTGCACGGATGGCGTAGTAATACTGCTTGGAGTTGGCCATTTCCTTGAGGAAATCACGTAATGATGCCTCGCTGGTTGTGAATGCCAGCTCAATGGGCATCAGCACAAAGGGTTGGTTGTCGACGGGGGCCTGGGCTTGGTTCCTGTTCCTGCCGCCACGTCCTCCACGAGCCGGCTGGGGCGGTGCTACAACGCCCTTTTCAACATCGAGGTCTTCGCGGCGGATAGTGAGCAACGCCTGGGGTTTGGTTTCGGCGAGTTTGCCAAGCAGCCACTGCATCGCCCCGAGCTGGAAGTTCAACCGGGCGGTTGCCGAGGCACTGGCTTGTCTCTTGTCGTATTTCTCGAAACCAAAACCGCACTTTTCGGGCAGTTCCGTCTCAGCCGCACCGAAGGCGGCCCGGAGTTCGGCCTGCATTTTCACCTGCGCATCGCTGAACTGCTGGGGGCTAAGGTCGGCGAGTTTACCGGGTTGGTAGCCGACGAGGATTTTACGCACATCGGCGATCACCCCCTCGTATTCCTTGATTCCGTCTTGGCGGGCCTTGAGGTTCTGTGCATCGGGGTAGGGTTTGGCCTTGACCAGCTGGGAATGCTGGTTTTTCAAATCCTCGAAATTGAGCATCTCGTCATCGTAGGCATTTCCCTGGGAGTTCCCGAAGTAGAGGATGGCTCCACCGAGAACGGCAGTGACTCCGGCGAGTCCGGCGACAAATTTATTTTCCTGAATCCAACTCATGGTCGTATCTTAGTAAGTAGCGTGATTAGTCTCGAAAGTGATGGTGTCTGGCGTCTGTTGTTCCAGCTCTGATTAACGGGCGGGCGAGCCATTGGATGGCGCCGGGACGGCTTGCTTCAACGGGAGGATAAGCTCGAATGGAGCCGCGTATGAGCCCTCTTCGAGAGCCTTGGGCAACGAGATGATCGTTTTTTCCGTCGGCAGCACCGCAAAGAACTTGGAGCCGTCACGCAGGCGGTCGATCAGCTTGGTGACCTCGCGGTAACCATTGTCGCCCCGCCAGAACCCCTTGATCTTGATGGCATTGACCATCGGCTCCTTGGGCGCGGGGCCCGGGCGCTTGCCTTTTCCAACCGGGGCAGGAGCGGGGCGGGCAATCTTGGCCAGCGCGGAGTTGCCATATTCGACGCCACTGAAGTCACTGGTGATCACAGACTGGGCAGTGCCAACACTTCCCTCGGTCACCTCACTGGATTTAAAGCCAACCACCGGGTCGAAATCGACAAGCCAGACAACATCGCTGGCAAAGTGGAGAGCCAGGTCATCCCAGACATCCACCCAGAGTACGCGGGCACTCTGGGCATTGACCAGCTGGGACGACAGCGCGTCAAGCTGTGCTTCCTGGATGGCGAGCGCCTTGAGTGGTCGGTCGTATTTACTGCGCTCCTCGACTTCTTGCTGGAGATCCTTCACCTGCTTTTCCGCCTCACCCTTGCGGGACATGTTCGACCAGGCCCAGAGTGCCAGACCGGCCAGGAGGACCCCGGAAGCCGCCATCAGCCATGGCTTGCGTCGCTCGACATCACGCTCGCGGGAGACAACGTCGGGCACGAGATCAATCTCCAAGGGAGCCTTGCCGACACCTCGCAACCCCAGACCCACCAGCTCACCGAGCAGGTGGGCTTCGGCGGCGATTTTATCGACATCGACCCCTTTTCCTACGGAAACGCGTTTCAGCGGGTTAAAAAACTCGATCGGCAACCGCAGCTTCTCTTGGAAGAAATCGGCAATGTGCGGAAGGTTGGCTCCACCACCGGCAAGGAGGACCTGCTTGGGTGCCTTGCCACCGTGCTGGCTGCGGAAATAATTGGTGGTCCGGGCAATCTCGGCGGGCAGTTTGCCGAGTGCATTGCGGATCACCGTCGCCAGCGCAGCGGTGGCTTCATCGAGCTGGGAGGTGTGCGCGGTGTTGAGCGCCACCATGCCATTGCTGCACTTCTGGGATTCGGCCTCGGAGAAATTAACGCCGTATTCCTTGGCGATGGCGGTTGTGATGGATGCGCCACCCACGGCCACGCTGCGGGTGAACATGCGGCTGCCTTCGAGGTAGATCAGGTTGCAGGTCTTGGCCCCGATATCGATGAGCAAGGTTGTTTCCTCAAGTTCAGGGTAGTTATACTTCAGGGCATTATAAAGAGCCATCGGCGATGCGTCCACCTCGGCGGTGCCGAGACCCGCCTCAAGAACGACATCGTTCATGTCGTTGAGAGCGTCCCCCTTGATCGCCACCAGGGCGACTTCTTTCTCGCCGGTGCCGCTTTCAAGGAGCTGCCAGTCCCAGATGACCTCATCGATCGGGAACGGCACATGCTGCTGGGCCTCGAAGGTGACCAGCTGCTCGATGTTGTCGTCCTCGATCGGAGGCAGCTTGATAAAACGGGTGAACACAGACTGCCCTGAAATCGCGTAGCGCACCTTCGTGGCCTTGCCTATTTTCAATTTGTCTGCCAACTCGGAGATAGCCACCCTGATCTGGGGAAGGCGTGCCATTTCCGCGGCGGGATCCGCGAGTATGGAGGTCGAGTCGTATTTCTTGAGGATGAGTCCTCCACTTTTCGAGGGTTCAAACACCCCCATGGAGATGCGCTGAGATCCTATATTCAGCGCAACGGTAGCCTGTGCATCTGCCATGATAATTGTTGAGAAAAAATTAATTGATTGATTGAGCGGGCGGGTGGTTTCAGACGGGTTTAACGGGATAGAGATGTTAAACAAGCCCTATCTTTAGTCGCGTTCTTCGATTTCAGCATAGCGATCCCACCAGAGAAACTTGAAGGGTGTTTCGTTTTTGTTGCGGAGGGGGATTTTGTTGTAGCGGGACATGCTGTCCCACCACTTGCCTTTGCTTTTTGATTCCGTGGAGAAAAACCCGGAGCCTTTGTAGGCTTCGGACCCGTTGACCCGGATCTCGCCGCCAACCCCCTCGACCACACTCTTGCCTGCATTGTCACTGCCACTGATACGCTTGACCGCCGAGGGAGACAGGTAAACGGATACAAAAATATCCTCACCGACGGGAACGTTGACGTAATTCACTTCTTTTTCAAGCACACGGGCCTTGGTGCTGCCTCCTTCGGTCACCTTGGCGGCGACATACCACTTGACGGTGACCCGGTCGACGAACTTGTCCTCCCTGTTGCTAGAGATGACTTTGAACTTCACTTCCACTTCTAACCAATCCTTGGGTTTGAAGTTTTTCTTACCGGTATTGCCACCAACCTCCGGTGAGGGAAGATCGTCAAACTTGGGTTTATCCAGGTCAATCTTGTAGGTTTGGGCGGATGCCAATTGAGTCAGTGAAAAAACCGTCACAATAAGGGCGCTGAAAAGACGTGTAGGGAATGTGTTTTTCATAAGATTATCGAGCTTTCATTTACGCTATGAAATCCAAACGTGGTTTGACCAGCAGAAAGGATGAAAGATGGTGCTTTTTTTTACGTGTATCCATTGTGACTTCATTGGATTTCCCCACAAGTCTTGATAATGTAAAAGCCAACGACAAGGATCACACACATCGCGCTTGTGAATTCCCTGCGACTATGGTTTGTAAAGCGCCGACATGGCAAAGCCTCAACAAACAGCGATCCAACCTACCCGTGCAGACGACTTCCCCGAGTGGTATCAACAAGTCGTCCGCGCTGCCGACCTGGCGGAAAACTCCGAGACCCGCGGTTGCATGGTCATCAAACCGTGGGGTTACGGTATCTGGGAACTCATCCAGCAACAGCTCGATACGCGCTTCAAAGCGACCGGGCACGAAAACGCCTACTTCCCGCTGTTGATTCCCCTTGCCTACCTGGAAAAGGAAGCCGAGCACGCCGAGGGCTTTGCCACCGAGTGCGCCGTGGTCACCCATCACCGGCTGGAAGCGACCAAGGGAGAGGATGGCAAAACAAAAATGGTACCCACCGGCAAGCTCGCCGAGCCCTACGTGATCCGGCCAACGTCCGAGACGATCATCGGCGCCGCCTTCTCACGTTGGGTGGAATCCTATCGTGACCTGCCACTGCTGATCAACCAGTGGGCCAATGTGATGCGTTGGGAAATGCGCCCCCGTCTCTTCCTCCGCACCGCAGAGTTCCTCTGGCAGGAAGGACACACCGCGCACGAGACCAAGGAGGAGGCGATCGAGGAAACCCGCACCATCCACCGGCTCTACGAGGAGTTCCTTCGCGACCACCTCGCCATCCCCGTGGTTCCCGGTGAGAAGACCGAAGCCGAACGCTTCCCCGGTGCCGACATGACTCTAACCGTTGAGGCCATGGTGCAGGATAAAAAGGCCATCCAGGCCGGTACTTCACACTACCTGGGAACCAATTTCTCCCAGGCCCAGGACATCAGTTTCACGGGACGTGATGGCAGCCAGCAACTTGCCCACACCACCTCATGGGGAGTCTCCACCCGCCTCATCGGCACCCTGATCATGGCGCATGCCGACGATGATGGCCTGGTGCTGCCGCCACGTGTCGCACCCGCGCAGATCGTCATCGTGCCGGTCACCCCGAAAGAGGAAAGCCGCGAGGCAATCGTCGATGCCTGCAACGCCCTCGCCGAGATCCTTCGCCGCGAATGCTCCTACGCAGGCCAGCCGTTGCGCGTCCGCGTCGATACCCGCGACCTCGGTGGCGGTATTAAAAAATGGGAGTGGGTCAAAAAAGGAACACCCGTCCGTATTGAAATCGGCCCCCGCGATCTCGAGTCCGGCAAGGTCTGCCTGCAACGCCGCGACCAGGGTCCCATGGAAAAACATTTCATGCCCAAGGAGGACTTCATCCGTAATGCCTCCGGAATCCTGCATGAGATCCACACCACCCTGCTCACCCGCGCCACCGAGCTGCGCGACAGCAATATCATCCGTTGTGAAGACGCCGAAAGCTTCGACCAACACTGGACCCAGGAGTCACCAGGCTGGCTCATCACCCCTTGGGCCGGTAGCCGGGCACAAGAGGAGGAACTCTCCAAAAAACACAAAATCACCATCCGCTGCCTGCCCATCGACCAGCAGGACGGAGATCCCGCACCCTGTTTCCTCACGGCCCAGCCCACCTCCGCGCGCGCCATCTGGGGTCGCAGTTATTAATAAACCCCAAATACCAAACCCCAAATACCCAATCTAAAATTGCGTTAAATATCCGGTATCGACATTTCTTGCTTGGTATTTGGTATTTGGTATTTGAAACTTCACCGACATGGGCATCTTCAATAAACCAAAACTCAGGGGCAAGGTCGATAAGCGCGATAACATGCCTGACGATCTCTGGACCAAGTGCAGCGATTGCGATGAAATGATTCACGCGCTCGACCTGAAGCAGAACCTCAATGTCTGCCCCAAGTGTGACCACCATTTTTTGATCGGCTCTCGTGAGCGGATCGAAATGGTCGCCGACCCAGGCAGCTTCCAGGAAATCGACGCCGGACTCTTTTCAAAGAATCCTCTCGGCTTTGACAAGTATGAAGACAAGGTCGCCATGCTCCGGGAAAAAACCAAACTCAACGATGCCGTGGTCACCGGCTCTCTAACAATCGAAGGAAAACCAGCCATGATCGCGGTCATGGACTTCAGGTTTTTTGCCGGCTCGATGGGTTCGGTTGTCGGTGAGAAAATCACCCGCGCCGTGGAGCAGGCCACCCGCGAACGGCGTGGTGTCATCATCGTGTCCGCCTCCTCCGGCGCCCGCATGCAGGAAGGAATGCTGTCACTCATGCAGATGGCCAAGACCTGTGCCGCGCTGGCACGCCACTCCGAAGCCGGGCTACCCTACATTTCCCTGATGACCCACCCGACCACGGGGGGGGTCACCGCTTCCTTTGCCACCATCGGCGATATCAACCTCGCCGAGCCCAAGTGTATGATCGGCTTCGCCGGCCCCCGCGTGGTCAAGGAAACCACCCACCAGGACCTTCCTCCTGGCTTCCAGACCGCTGAGTTCATGGTCGAACACGGACTGGTCGATGGCATCGTCCCTCGTCGCAAGTTGCGGGCCAAACTCTCCCAGCTGTTAGGATACATGCTTTCGTAGAGTATTCAGTTTCCAGTATTCAGTATTCAGTCACTGGATGCTTATCCATCTTGTGCATAATGACCTATTCTGAGGCGATCGATTGGCTCTACTCCACCCAGCAGTTCGGGATTAAACTGGGGCTGGTCCAGCCACGCCGGCTACTTCGTGAGACGCTCTCGTTTCCCAAGCCGGGAACAAAAGTGATCCACGTAGCCGGGACCAACGGCAAGGGCTCGACCTGCGCCATGATCGACGCCCTGGCCCGAGCCAGCGGCACGAAGTGCGGGTTATTCACCTCCCCCCACCTGATCGATTACCGCGAGCGTGTCCGTGTCAATGGCATCGAGATCAGTGAGCAAACGACGGCCCGCTACCTCACGGAACTCCGCCAACATGTCTCCGGTTGGGAGCACCACCCCACTTTTTTTGAACTCACCCTCGCCGTGGGCATGCGGTATTTCAGGGAGCAAAACTGTGACCTCATCGTGCTGGAAACGGGTATGGGCGGGCGGCTCGATGCCACCACCGCAGTGCCTGCCGACCTCGCTGTGATCACACCGATTGCGATGGATCACTCACAGTGGCTGGGAAACACACTGGCCGAAGTCGCCGGTGAAAAAGCGGGTATCATCGTGGCCGGCAAACCCGTGATCAGCAGTCGACAGGAAGCCGCGGCCCACCGCACAATCGAGCAATACGCCAACGAACTGATCTCCCCCATCGAGTTTATCACCAACCCTCTAACAGGATACGGCATCAACCTCCCTGGTCCGCATCAACGCGACAACGCAGCGCTGGCTGTCGCCGCCGCCCACCAGATCGGTCTGCCGCTGAACTCAGACATCGTCCGCAGCGCCCTGAGCAAGGTCAGCTGGCCGGGGCGGTTTGAAAAGCTCCAAATACCAAGCTCCAAATACCAAATCATTCTCGATGCTGCGCATAACCCGCACGCGGCTGATGCGCTGGCAGCTACTTGGAAAGAACAATACCCCGATCAAAAGGCCACGATCATTTTTGGTGCCGTGGAGGGTAAAAACACCGACCAGACTCTCGCCATCCTTGCCCCCATCGCCGGGCACATCCACCTTACCCCGATCAACTCACCCCGCTCCCTGAGCATCGACGAACTGGCGGCAGCCCTCCCTGAAAGCACGCCTCACACCCTGCACCGGAATTTGGATTCGGCCCTGTCAACCATCGCCACCTCCCCCACCCTCATCTGCGGCTCTATTTTTCTGATAGGACAGGCCAAGGCCATCCTTTCAAACACCGCCACCCGCTCCAGCAGCCAGTAACAAATTCTGTCCATTCTGTAAATTCTGTCAAAAAATATGCAATTCCAATCACTACTCCGCCGCAACGAGATCGGCTCCAATTCCTATCTGGTCGAACTCGGCGGCGAGCGCATCATCCTCGATTCCGGTATGCACCCGAAAGAGGAGGGGCTCGATTCCCTTCCCGCCCACCACGAGCTCCAGCCTAACAGCATCGACTCCATTTTCGTCACCCACTCCCACCTCGACCACTCAGGCTCGCTCCCCGTGCTGATGCGCGACCACCCGGATGCCGAGGTTTTCATGACCCCGGCCACCGCCAAACTGGTCGATGCCCTGCTACACAACTCCGTCAATGTGATGGAGAGCAAACGCATCGAACTCGGCATCACCGATTACCCGTTTTACGGGCACCGCGAGCTGGACCGTTACGAAAAACGCTGGCGCACCTTCGGCTACGAGCGACCTTTCCAGATCGGCGAAAAAGTGCGTGCCACCTTCCACGACGCCGGCCACATCCTCGGCTCCGCAGGTGTTATGTTAGAAACCATGGACCAACGTGTTTTCTATACGGGGGATGTCCAGTTTGAAAACCAGACCTTGATCCCTGGTGCCAACCTCCCGGAGGATGACATCGATGTGCTGATCATCGAAACCACCCGCGGCGCTTCACCACGTGATGCAGGCTATGACCGCACGGAGGAAGAAAACCGCTTTGCCGAATCCATCAACCAATGCCTCCAAGGTGGCGGCTCTGTCCTGATCCCGGTTTTTGCCATGGGTAAAACCCAGGAGGTGATGACGATGATCCACCGCTTCAAAGGCGAGGGTCGCATTCCCGATGCCCCTGTTTACATCGGCGGTCTGAGTACCAAGATGACCCTCATCTTTGATGACTTTGCCGACTCCACACCGCGCAACCAGCCCGGCTTCCGTATTCTTGAGGATATGGAGGTCAAAACCGGAGGCCGCCGCCGCAAGCGTGTGCCCATCACCTATCAACCCGGCGCCATCTACGCGCTTTCCAGCGGCATGATGACGGAAAAAACCGTTTCTAACAATTTCGCCAGAGGGTTTATCAACAACCCGAGAAACGCGCTGCTCTTTGTCGGCTACGCCGACCCCGACTCCCCCGCCGGCCACATCCGTGCAGGTGACCTGGGCGACTTGATCGACCTCGATTCCGAACAGCCACCCGTGCAGTTCAACTGCCCGATGCATATTTTTGACTTCTCCGGCCACGCCACCCGTGATGACCTGCTGGCCTACATCCTGCGGGTGAAACCGAAGAAAACCCTGCTGGTCCACGGCGACATCGCCGCCACCGATTGGTTTGCCGAGCAACTCAAGGAGAAGCTCCCGGAGTCTGAAGTCATCATCCCGAAACCGGGGATGAAATATGAGTTATAGGGTCACAGCCCCCTATTCATGGAGGCATATTACTCACCACGGGATGTTGATTATTTAATATCCTTGAATTTTAAATTTAGTTTAATAGACTTGTTTTGATCCCATCATCAGCAAGCTTCCATGAAACAGAACACACTCATCGCGCTCGCAGCTGTTTTTTCCTATACGGCCGTCCCCATTTCAGCTCAAACCGTCCCCACCTCCGAACCATGGTCTGACTCCATTTTCCCGGAGGATTTCTTTCTCGACACCAATCTGGAATACTCCAAACACGTCCTGTCGCTGCAACGCGGGGTAACCGATCGTGCCGCCTATCAGCTGAATGCCTTTGCCAACGGGGAGTTGCAAACAGGCAAGCTCTACCTATCCGGCCATCTGTCGTTTTCGCACTACAACGAGCGCACGGACACGGCAGGCAAGTTTCCTATCTTAGGCCGCTTTCCCGATCAGCATACGACGGGAAAATCCGCCGATGAGAGTATTATCGACAACATCAACCTTTCACTCACCTACGCGGCTAACGACTGGGTCTCCATCTACCTCGGCGGCATCTATACCGAGTTGGAATTCCCCCATCAGGACGACAAACAACTCCGTGAAGCGTCGATCACCATCGGCAACCTGAAGAAGACCCCCTTCTATCTATCCGTCGGTCGCAAGACGGTCAATTTCGGTAACATGCAGGCGTATAACCCGACCACGCACACCGTCACCAACCACTACTATCGTACCGATACCGACGACCTGGCCGCTGAATTCGGCTATCTCACCAAGGACTGGCATCTGACCTTCACGGCGATCGACGGAAATCGCCAGCTACGCGTCGCCGATTCCACCAGCGACGGCTCCTTTGGGAACTTCGCCCTCAGCGCGCAGCGCAACTTCAATGTCTGCGACTGGGATATCTCCGTAGGCGCCGGTTACCTGAACAGCACCATCTATGACAGCGATGCCGCCAATCATCCCGGCGTCTCGCCTGACCCGCTCACCATGCGCGACCGCAACGGCGCCTACGATTTCTGGGTGGAAGCCAAGAAAGACCGCTGGTCGTTTATGGCCGAATACACCCAGACGGAGCGCGCCTGGCCCGCCACCGGCCGGTCCGTGCAGGCTCTTACGCTGCAAGCTGCCTATGACACCGAACTGTGGAGCAAGCCGACCCGTTTTTCCGTCGCCTACGGTCGTGGCCAACAAGGTTACGAAGATGATGCTTTCCACGAGCTCGAACAACTCGCCGCCGGTATGGAGCTGTGGGTCACACCGAACTTCTCCATCAGCGCCGAGTATGTCTACAACCGCGCCTTTGTACCACTGATCATGATCTCCCGGGTTTCCGACCCCGGCGTGGACACCCACACCTTCATCATCAGCGGCAAGGTGTTTTTCTAACCCCCACCCCACTCACAGGAACCGGAGCCACGGAAAAGTGGGTGAATGTCTGCCTTGTCTCTGTGGCAGAAAATATTTCATCTTCCCCGGCTTCCTTGCCGTTGGCCAGGACAAACACGGTTTTACAATGAATGGTTAGAAGAAATTTCTTACCGCTGACCTTGGACGTAGCCTCAAATTCATAAGGCGCGATCCGGGCACCACCGAGTTCGGTGAAATGTCGGCCCAGACGCACTCCCACCCCGATGTTAGACACTTCAAACGTGTCGAGGATGAGTTTTTTCAGAGCAGGTTGTTGATCGAGCAGAGGTTTGACATCATCCGCAAAAGAAACCGATCCACCCGCCCAACATGGCTGGGTGGATGCCAAGCAAAAGAGCGTGGAGACGAGAGCGAGATATTTTTTCATGGTACCATTATATCTCTCCTGTCAAGGTATCCACGTCACGGTAACTGCCGCCGCGGGCTGCCCCATGATGCCGACAGCTGATTGTATTATTTGGAGTCATTACGAAACACACGCAAGTGCCTGCTCGAGGCCGGCGATAATGTCCTCGATGTTCTCGATCCTCACACTGAGTCGAATCAGGCCCGGCGTGATACCACCGCCAGGCTGCTGTTCTTCGGTAAGCTGACTGTGGGTGGTTGTGGCGGGATGAATCGCGAGACTCTTGGCGTCACCGACGTTGACCAGGGGCATGCAAAGCTCCGTTAACGTCAGCACCCGCGCCGCTGTAAACGGAGACAACGTGAACTTGTCAACCCAGCTCTAACGCATCGCGTCAAAACGCTCACGCATCAGGTCACGGTCCGAGGTATCACCCACCCGGGCACGTTCATCGTCGATCCAAGCACGTTCAAGGTCGTTTTTGGTGGGTCTCTTGCACTCAAGATAGACGCCAAATTTTCCGGGAAAATCCGTCTCAGTTTCTTCCGCCAGGGTCATGGCCTCAGCCGTCGATTCCATATTGCGGGACTGCTCGTCCACCAGCTCAAACCGGCCACCCTTACGCGGATTACCGGCGTCAAAAGCACCGGGGTAGAACATGGAGCATTCAGAGAGTGTTTCTACCACAGCAAAACCAGGGTGCAGGATCGCACGCTCGAACATTTCGTCCATGTGCTTGATCTGGGTGGTATGGGTGCGGGCAATAAAGGTAGCACCACTGGCCACGAGCTGAGCCATGGGATTGATTGGACGGTCGATCGCACCACGTGGGTCGGTCTTCGATTTGCGACCGATAGGAGTCGTCGGGCTGGTCTGGTTTTTCGTCAAACCATACACCTGGTTATCCATCACCACATACGATAGATTGACATTTTTTCGCGCCGCGTGCGTCAGGTGGTTGCCGCCAATCGAGTAGCCGTCGCCATCGCCACCAAACACAAACACATGCAGGTCCGGTCGGGATAGCGAAATACCCGTCGCCAGCGGAAGCGCGCGACCATGGATAAAGTGGATACCGTGCGAATTGACGAAATATGGAAAGCGGGACGAACATCCGATACCGGAAACACAAACGATTTTCTCGTGGGGGATTTCCAGCTTTTGAACGATATTAAAAAACGAGGCAAGCACGGAGAAATCGCCACAACCTGGACACCAGGTCGGCTTGTCGGCCTTGAGCTGCTTCTTGGTAAGTTTTTCGGCGGGTGCGGGAGAGGACATGATAATGGAGAATTAAAAGTGGATAATGGAAAATGGGAAGTTCGTTAGACGGCGAGGATTTTTTCAGCTTCATCAACAAGCTCAACGACACGGAAACCGAGCCCCTCGGTTTTGTTGAACGATTGGATACGTGGGTCACACAACTTCGCTCGTAGCAGCGTCGCCAACTGACCATATCCGTAAACCCCCGAGTCATTCATCTCAGGCACCAACACATGACGGTAACGACCAAAAATGTCACCGAGCCCGGCACGGAGCGGATGGAGGTTGTGAATATGCATGCAGCCAATCTTGTATCCTTTATCGCGAAGCGCCTGGGTAGCCTCCTTGACCGGACCGTAGGTCGATCCCCAGCCGACAAAGAGCAGGTCACCCTCGTAGTCGCCGTGGAAAGACGGGGCCGGCAGCGAATGCGAAAGCTTGATGAGTTTCTCGCGGCGCTTCGCAGTCATCGCGGCGTGATTTTTGGGGTTTCCAGATGGATGACCCCACTCGTCGTGTTCAAGCCCGGTCACCACCGGATACTTACCTTCGGTAGACGGAGATCCCGGAGGCGAGTGACGGGTCATTTTTTCCAGGGGATACGGTTTGAACTCAGGCCCTTTTTCTGACTGGTCCAGCTCGTAATCCACCCACCATTTATCAAGATCAGGCTCGGTAAATGCTTCGATACGAGTCGCTATCGCCTGGTCCGAAAGGATGATGACCGGTGTCGAATACTCCTTGGCAATCTGGCAAGCCCGCACCGCGGTGTAAAAACAATCCTTCACACTCCTGGGCGCAAGCACCACACGTGGCGCATCACCATGGGAGCCGTAGATTGCCTGCATCAGGTCGGACTGTTCGACGGATGTGGGCAGGCCGGTTGACGGTCCGCCGCGCTGCACGTTGACAACCACCAGGGGAATTTCAGCCATGGATGCATAGCCGAGGGCCTCGGACTTAAGGGCCAGCCCCGGACCGGATGATCCTGTCACTGCCAGATGACCGGCATAGGACATCCCGATCGCCATACACACTGCGGCGAGCTCATCCTCACACTGGATAAACGAGCCGCCATACTTAGGAAACTCGGAGCGGAGAAGTTCCATGATACTGGTCCAAGGAGTGATCGGATAGGCGGCACCATAGCGGCAACCTCCTGCAATCAGCCCCAAGGCGAGCATCGTGTTTCCATCCGCTGAAATACGCTTCTTGCCCTTGCTTTCACCGGGGGCCATCGGCATGTGCTGGATGCTCTGGATCGGCCATGCGTAACCGGTGTCAAAGGCGATCATCGCATTGCGCAGCACCCCCTCCGATTTTCCGCCAAACTTCTTCGCGATGATGGCACTCATCTTTTCACGATCAAGTTCGTAAATGGCACAAAGCATCCCTAACACAAAAATATTCTTCCCCCGGTTTTTGGCCGAGCCACCGAGCGCTTCAATCGTCGCTGAGGTGAATGGCACACCGATATGAGTAATCCCACGCTCATCCAGCACTTTCTCCACCTGGTCGCTATCGTAGATGCAGATTCCACCGGTTCTCAGCGAGTCGAGATGGTTGTCATAGGAATCCTGATAGAAGGCAACCAGCATATCCGCCTGGTCGCCTGGATGAAGCACTTCCCCGGAGCCAAGGTGGACTTGGAAAATGGAAGCCCCACCTGAAATAGTCGCCGGAATGGTCATATATGTCATGACCTCACTAG
Source organism: Akkermansiaceae bacterium (assembly GCA_024233115.1). Taxonomy (NCBI): domain Bacteria; kingdom Pseudomonadati; phylum Verrucomicrobiota; class Verrucomicrobiia; order Verrucomicrobiales; family Akkermansiaceae; species Akkermansiaceae bacterium. The sequence goes on along the minus strand of JACKQB010000001.1, from coordinate 893,383 downwards.
CGGTCGAACCAGCGAGTTGGGCCAGGAAGGCACCTACGGACTGGATACCATCTTGAGAGTACCCAGCGAGACGAATGACAGCATTTTTAAGCGTGTCCGGCGTAGCAGAAGCGGTTGAATTAGCCATGAAGATTATTAGGATCGGCATCGCAATAGCAGGAACAGCGGATTTCGGAAGTAAAAAGAGAATTAGAGGAAAAATGTTTCCTTCATAAAAAACCCTCCCTCCTGACGTTCACCGGGCTTGACGCACCAGGCTGCATCGCTATGCTGCGCGCCCCTGGAAGCAGAATCCCGGGTTCATGACATGGCACTGATTGTTCAAAAATACGGAGGCACCTCCGTCGGCAGCCTCGACCGCATCCGCAACGTCGCGGCGCGCATCAAGCGTGTTCGCGATCAAGGCAACCAGGTTGTCGCGGTGGTATCCGCCATGGGCGGGGTCACCGACAAACTCATCGGCATGGCCACCGAGCTCAATGCCAACCCTCCCGAACGGGAACTCGATGTCCTCCTCTCCAGCGGTGAGCAGCAATCCATCGCCCTGCTCGCCATTGCCCTGCACGACATGGACGTCGACGCAGTCTCCGCCACTGGCCGCCAGGCCGGTATCCGCACCGTTGGCAGCCACACGCGGGGACGGATCGACGCCATCGACCCCACTGTCGTCCAAGGCTATCTTGCCGAGGGCAAAGTGGTCATCGTCGCAGGATTCCAAGGCATCACCCACGATGGCTTGATCCACACCCTGGGTCGTGGTGGCTCAGACCTCAGTGCCATCGCCGTGGCGGCCTCACTCAAAGCCGACGTCTGCCAGATCCTAACGGATGTCGATGGCGTCTACACCTGCGATCCGCGCATCGTCGCCAATGCCCGCAAACTCCCGGAAATCTCCTACGACGAAATGCTGGAAATGGCCTCATCAGGAACCAAGGTCATGCAATCACGCTCTGTCGAATTCGCCAAAAAATACGGTGTTGTTTTCGAGGTCTGTTCCAGCCTCAACGACAACCCAGGAACCCTAGTCACCGAAGAACATCCCGCCATGGAAGCAGTAGTCATCCGAGGAGTCTCCATCGAGCGCTCCCAAGCCCGCGTCACCATCACCGACATCCCGGATACCCCCGGCAACTCAGGAAAAATCCTCGGTTGCCTCGCCGATGCCGAGATTAACATTGATATGATCGTCTCCAACATCGCCAGCGATGGTATGGCACGTCACTCGTTCACCATGCACACCAACGACCTTGGTCGTGCCCAGGCCGCGCTTAAACCCGTCCTCGGCCAGCTGTCTGAGAATGCCACCATCGAAACCGAGGCCGCGCTCGCCAAACTGAGCACGGTAGGCATCGGTATGCGCTCGCACTCCGGGGTGGCCGCCAAGATGTTCCAGGCTCTCGGTGCGGCCGGTATCAACATCGGTATGATTTCCACCTCCGAGATCAAGATTTCCATCACCGTGGATGAAACTGAAATCGAGGATGCCGCCCGCGTAGTACACGAGGCATTCAATCTGGATAAAAAACCCGAGGCGTAGGCTCTTCAACTACCCCTCATGGAAACCAATCCATACAAAACACCCGTAGCCCAGCTTGAGCCGACACTGGCTACCGGGGTCTCCGGGACTTACGGTCCGTTCCGTGATAACGGGCCTCTGAAATCCATTCTCCTCATCCTGTTAGTGCTCGACAGCATGTTTGTCCTCTTCACTTCAGGTGTGCTCAACTATCTGGATATGGAGCAATACCAGAGTGACGAATACTGGCTCACCGATGAGCCCTCGCGCCTTGACGCCATCATCGACATGGCGAACAGCGCCCACGGCATTCTCATCATCGTCACCGTCGTCGTGTTTGCCATGTGGATCAACCGGTCCTGCAAAAATGCATGGCTCCTTGACCCTCCACGCATGAGAATCACCCCCGGCTGGTCGGTCGGATATTATTTCATCCCCATTCTCAATCTCTGGAAGCCCTACCTGGCCATGAAGGAGATTCGTAGCGCCAGTTACGGGCGTGACCATGCCCTACGCCGGACCCTGCCTCTCTGGTGGACTTTCTGGATCATTTCCAGCATGCTCGGCCAAATCATCTTCCGGATGTATCTCAACAGCGATTCCGACGAAAGTTACCTCATGGCCTGCAAGCTCTCATTTGTCTCTGTCCCGGTGGATGTGATCCTGAACTACATTGCCATGATCCTCGTCACCGGGATCACCACTGCCCAAAAACGCAGACTAGCCCAGTGGCATGCCTAAATAGTCAAATCCACGGCTTTACATTACCACCGGATTCGCCAAATCTAGGCGATGCGATTTATTGGAGTCATCTGGGGTATTATCGGTATTTCATTCACGTTGGGAAAGTCCCTCTATAAAATGGAACCCATTGTGGCTGATGCGTTCCAAATCACATTTACCCCGATTCATTGGATTACCCTCATCGGCTACGGCTTTTTCATGGTTTACTATGAAGGCTACAAAGGGTTTCAGAAAAAATATTCACCGCGGGTCGCCGCACGGGTCAGGTATTTGCGTGACCATCCCAATACGCTACGCAGCCTGTTAGCTCCCGTCTTCTGCATCGGCTACTTTCACGCCAACCGGAAAACACTGATCAAGTCCTATGCGATCTCCGCCGCTATCATTCTGCTTGTTTTCTCCATGAAATACTGCCCGCAGCCATGGCGCGGCATTGTTGACCTCGGTGTCATGCTCGGCCTGAGCTGGGGGCTGGTCGCCTTTTGGATCTTTACCTATCAGGCACTGACACAAAAGGAATTCGCCCACTCGCCGCAGACGCCTGACTGTTAACCATCAGATCCGCAAACACTGCTTCTTCTCATTGATCACCGGCAACTCTGCCCGGGTCACAAAGGTGGTCTGGCGGTGGATGGAAATCAACATCCCCACGGCAAAAAGGGTAAACAGCATGTTGGTGCCACCATAACTGATAAAGGGGAGCGGCAATCCCGTGTTCGGCAGCACGGCGGTGCAAACGCCGATGTTCATCATCGCGGGAACCACGATGATGCTGGTCAGTCCGACAGCTAACAACCTGCCGAAGATATCCCGCGCGTGCAGGGCAATCGCAATACCATAAACGACGATCAAGACAAAACAGAACACACTCCCGAGGGTAAACCAAAGCCCGAGTTCCTCACCGATGGCGGGGAAAATAAAGTCGGTATGCGCCTCCGGCAGGTACCCGTGTTTCTCGACGCCATTTCCAAGCCCGGTGCCATCCACACCGCCGTTTGCAAATGCATAGAGGCCGTGGAGCTGCTGGTATCCGTCGCCTAACCGGTATTCCTCTGACTCGAGGTCAAACAAGGCCATCACGCGCCCCATCCGTTCCGGGTTCTTCCAAACCACAAAGGCCATACCTACCAACGCCGTGCCGGCGGCGGTCCCCAGATACGGTAGTCTGGCACCCGCCACGTACATCACAACCACCCCGGACAAACCCAATGCCATGGCTGTGCCCATGTCTTTTTCAAAGAAGATCAGCACCACGGGCACCCCTAACAGTGCCGATGGCCAGACAAAGCCCTTGAGAAACGTCCGGCCTTCCGTCTGGAAATGCGCATACCATGCCGCGAGTCCCATGATTACGAAGATCTTGGCTAACTCCGACGGCTGGAACTGCGGCAAACCCGGCACCTTGATCCACCGCGACTCACCCTTGATGCTTTGCCCGATTCCCGGGAGGTAACACAGACAGAGCAGCACGCATGAGCCAACTAACAGAGGCACCCAGTAGGGCCGGATTTTTTTATAATCGAAAGAGGAAATGAATACCGCCCCGATGAGGCCAAGAGCTATGAACGTGGCCTGTTTTTTGACCAGGGCATAGCCATCCACCTCGTCATCCCAGACGCTGGTACTCGTAAGCATCACAAGGCCCAGCGTCACCAAGGCGGTGACAGCCAGGCAAATGAATACGGCGTTCTTACGTCCCATGGTCAGTGGCTGTTGTGTAAAGTGAGCGGGCGGTTATCGTTATGAATCATTGCTCGAAAGCACTTTATTTGGCAGGAATCTTTATCTCCCTACCCGCATAAAGCTTGTTAGGGTCTTTGATGCCGTTGAGCTTCAAGATCGCATCACGTGACACTTTGAAGCGATTGGAGATACGCCACAGAGTATCACCACTCTTGATCGTGTAACGTTGTCCACTATCGGTGACTCCCGTTGCAACAACGGGTGCCGGACGATTGGGTTTGACTACGATAGCCTTGGGCGCGTTGCTCACATCCAACTCATCAGCACGGTCCACGGCTTTGAAGGGTGGCTTTTTCGCTGGGTTGCGGTCTCCATCAATTACTGCCACGCTGGGTGGTTCAGCTCTTGGAGTAGGGTCCACAGGCCGGGACGAGAGCTCGGCGGGGAGATCGAGGACTACACCGGCGCGCAGTGGTCGGTTGCTGTTGAGTGCCCTCAGGGCTTGCTCATCAACGTTGCGGGCTTTGGCGATACGCATATAGGTGTCACCGGTGACAACGATATAGCGCTCGGATTCCGGGTCTGTGTGAACCGGTGCCGCAGCTGGCGTTGGCACGGGAGGAGCGGGTGTGGCTACGGGCTCAGGGACATCCGTCGAAGCGGCGGCCACGGCGGCCACGGGCTGGCTGGACGGTGGTTGCTGGCCTTGGTTCGCGGTGTTATCTCCTTCATTCCCAAAAAATGTGCTGTGTACATAAATGGCGGCGATAGCCATGATGTGCAGGACCAGGATGACCAGAAGAGCTCGACCGATCCCGATGTTAGGCACATCGGATTCAAGCTCAACGTGTGGATCGACAGCGGCAGTCGTAGATGCATTCAGCCTACGTTTGCGGCCAGTCTTGGCATAGAGGACCCGGTAGTTGGAACTAGCTGGGTTGTTTCTTTTGGTTTGGATGGTTTTTTTCATAACGACTAGTGGGTTGGGTTGTTGGTTAGGGCTTGGGGGTTATTGGTTAGGGCTTTACTTCAGTTCTTTGACGATACGGCGGAAGCAGTCGCCGCGTTCTTCATATCCGGTGAACATATCGAAGGATGATGTCCCCGGAGAGAAAAGTATGGTGTCACCATGTTCGGCCATGGATCTGGCCGTTGTCACAGCCTCTTCAAGGGTAGAGGCGATCACTGTGGTGATGTTGTTGGAAATGGATGCGAAGGTGTCGGCAAGCTGTCGGGCGATCTCACCAAACACCACAATCCCCTTGGTGGTGGCTTGCAGCCGGGGGAGCAGCTCGGTATAATCGAGTCCTTTCTGCTTTCCACCAGCGATGAGGACAACCGGCCGGCCTTGCGAGCGCAGCGCACTATCGAGTGCGTGCAGATTGGTGGCTTTGGAATCATTGATGTACTCGACACCATCGAGCGTGCGCACCAGTTCACAGCGGTGGAGCGGGGGTGCGAAGCCACGCAGTGCCTCGTTGGCATCCGCTGCTTGCACACCGAGGGCGGCACACGCGGCAAAGGCAGCCATCACATTCTCCGCATTGTGAAGGCCACGGAGACGGGTGATGGACAGATCGATGATTTTGTTGTCGCCCTGGCATATCCAGCCATCATTTAATGTGTAGTCGGCATCGGCCTCCGTGGAAAACGTGCTGACCATCCCGTTGATCTTACCCACCTCCTCACCTGCACGGATGATGACGTGATCATCCCCGGTTAGGTTTTCAAACACGCGGAGTTTCGCCTGTTTGTAGGCTTCAATCGTCGGATAACGATCCATATGATCCGCTGAGAAATTCAACCAGATGACGACGTCAGGGTGAAAATCCCTGATGCTTTCGAGCTGGAAGGAACTCACCTCAAGGGCTGCTGCGGTGGGAGGTTCCTCGAGCAGAGGCAGGGAGGAAAACGGATCACCGTAGTTGCCGCAGGGGAGGCAGGAAATACCGCAGTGGTTCAGGATACGGTCGACCAGTTCAGTGGTGGTTGTTTTCCCATTGGTCCCGGTGATGGCTACGATACGGCCTTGGTAGTAGCGGTAACCGAACTCCACTTCACCGATCATTTCACCGGCATTCCTTTGGTATGCCTTGACAAAATCAGTCGTGCCATCGATTCCCGGTGAGAGGACCAACAAATCACAACGGCTCGCCTCCCCTGTGGCCACGGTGGCGTTCGGCACCAGCTTCACCCCCTCCGGCATACCGGCGATCTGCTGGCGTGCATCATGCACAGACACATCCGCACCGTGGGCCTGCGCAAGCGCGGCCGCTGCCTGGCCACTTGCGCCGGCACCGAGAATGATGACATGTTTGTTGTTAAGGTCCATGTTAGACAATTTTTAGAATGGCGATTCCGACCAGCCCGCTGAAGATGGAAATAATCCAGAACCGGATGATGACCTGGCTTTCATGCCATCCGCGCAGTTCGAAGTGGTGATGGATGGGCGACATCGCGAAGATGCGTTTTCCGGTCGTTTTAAAGCTGGCGACCTGAAGGATCACCGAGAGGGCTTCCATGACAAAAACCCAGCCAATGATCACGAGCAGGAGTTCCTGTTTGGCACAGATGGCCGCCGTGGCCAGTGCGCCACCAATGGCGAGTGAGCCGGTATCCCCCATAAAGACTTTTGCCGGATGACAGTTATGCCAGAGGAAACCGAACCCGGCACCTACGAGAGCCATCAGAAAGACCGAAAGCTCCACCACATGGGTATTAAACGGGATAAACAGATATTCCTTCGCCATGTAGGCGTGCCCAGCAACATAGGCGATGACAGCGTAGGAAAGAGCCACGGTGATCGTGCAGCCAGTGGCCAATCCATCGAGGCCGTCGGTCAGGTTGACCGCATTTGAGCAGCCCACCACGATGACGGCAAAAAACGGGATGTATAAATACCCCATATCAAAAAGCGACTGCTTAAAGAGGGGGAACGTGATCTCACTGATCTTCATCGGGGTATCCACGAGAGTATACCCCATGTCCCTGGTTTTGAAAAAGAGGAAGGTCGCGGCCACACAACCGATGACAAACTGCCAGAACAGCTTGGTTTTGCCACTCACCCCATCGGAGCTCTTGAGCTTCACCTTGGTGTAGTCGTCCATAAACCCAAGCAATCCGAGAGCCAGCATCACGCAGGTGGTGACAGCGACAAAGGGATTGAGGGGGCGACCGCAGAGCAGCACCGCGATCAACACGGTTCCCAGGATCATGACGCCCCCCATTGTAGGCGTTCCAGCCTTGCCACCGTGTAGCTCGTTGAGTTTATGCACCTCCTCGGCGCTGCGGATCGGCTGGCCGACCTTGAGTGAAACCAGCTTGCGTATCACCCATGGTCCATAGGCAACACTGAGGATGAATGTCATCATACATGCGATTCCGGCGCGTACCGTAACGTATCCAAACAGCCTGAGGAAGCTCATGGTATCCGCCCATTCGGCACCCGCTTTAAGTTGCTCAAGCCAGTATTCGTAAATCCAGTATAACATTGGTAAATTTTGTTTTTAGTTCTGAGGAAATGCTCGGTGCATCACGTTTTCCATGCCAGCCATACGGCTTCCTTTGAAGAGCACGTTGTCCCCTTCCCTGCAAAAATCCTTGAGCCATGCGGCGGCGGAATCGGCGTCGCCGAACTGCTTGGCGGTCTCAACCAGCTCGCTGGCACCCTGGTGGATTTTATCAACCCCGGCGCCCACGGTGACGACTTGAAGGTTTTTACCGGCCGCCAGCCTACCGATCCGCAGGTGTTCGGCATCCGCATGCACTCCAAGCTCAGCCATCATGCCGAGAACCACCACACGGCGTGCTCCGTTATTCACCGGCAGCTCGGACAGGGTTTCAATGGCTGCGGCCACGGAGTCGGGGTTGGCATTGTAGGTGTCATCGATCACGGTGATCCCATTGGAAACATAACGACGAAGCCGACCGCTTGTCAGCACTGCGGCATTCAAGCCCGCGGCGATCTCAGCTGAGTCCATCCCAAGGGAGTAGCCCGCCGCAGCAGCTAACAGGGCATTGTTGACCATGTGCCTGCCACTCACAGGAATCTCCACTGCCACGTCATCCTGGCCATCGATGCAGAGCTTAAAGGCCGAGCCGGTCTCCGTCATTTTCAACTCCTCGGCTCGCACGGCCCCCCGGCCATTGCCGGCAACGATTACCTTGGCCGGAGTGCGTTGAATCAAGTAGTCGACAAAATCGCAGGTGGCGGGGACGATGAGTGTCCCTTGTTCAGGCAGGGCGCGGGCAAGGGCTCCCTTTTCCTCCGCAATCCCCTCGCGGGTGCCGAGAAATTCAATATGTGCGGTGCCGATGTTGGTGATGATACCGATGTCAGGTGCTGCGATCTCGCACAGTGGTGCAATCTCACCAGCATGGTTCATGCCCATCTCCCACACACAGACCTGATCGATTTCCTCCGTGGCAAGCACACTCAGAGGCAGGCCGATGTGATTGTTTAGATTCCCCCTGGTGGCATTGACCTTGAATTTCCGGGTCAACACGGATGCGGTGAAATCCTTGGTGGATGTCTTGCCGTTCGATCCGGTGATGCCGATCACACGGACATCCAACTGCCGCCGGTACCACATGGCCAAACGCTGCAGGCCGATCAGGGTGTCCTTCACGACAACCACCGGCACGCCGAGGTCGGCACCGGCCTGTGGCAGCTCGTCAAGCATCAGGCAGGCCGCTCCCTTTTTCGCGGCTGCCGGGGCAAAGGCGTGGCCATCAAAATGGTCACCGCGCAGAGCGATAAACAAACACCCCTCCAGCAAGCTCCTGGTATCGGTGGAAACCGAGGTCACCAGCACATCTGCGCCCCCACCCAGAGCAGCGGGCATGACCAGCTCTCCGCCTGTGGCGGTGGCTATCTCTGTGACGGTCAACGGTTTCATGGGATGTTAGATGTTAACAATACTTTATTCGAGGGGCTTTTTGAAATTGATTGCCTTGTAGGCGGCCCTGCGGTCGTCGAACTCGATGCGGTTTCCGGCGATTTCCTGATAGGGTTCGTGCCCTTTTCCCGCGATCAGCACGATGTCGCCTTCCTCTGATAGATTGACAGCAGTTTGTATGGCAGCCATGCGATCCGGGATACTCTGGTAGCGTTTTCCGACCATGCCTTTTTCGATATCGGCGATAATGGCAGCGGGATCTTCCGAGCGCGGGTTATCCGAGGTAATGATACAGAAATCACTACCCTCGGACGCTGCGGTGCCCATCAACGGGCGTTTGGTCGCATCCCGGTCACCACCACAGCCAAACACGGTGATCAGCCGGCGCGGCTTGGACTCCTTCAGCGCGGCACACGCATTGACCAGCGCGTCGGGAGTGTGGGCGTAATCGACAAATACCGTAGCTCCATCGCGGGTGCCTATACTCTCCATCCTGCCGGGAACCTGGGGGGCATCAGCAAAAGCGCGGACCGCATCACGCGGTTTGATCCCAGCTGCTATACAGGCCGCGAGAGCCGCCGTGCAATTGAAGACATTGAATTTACCAATGTAGGGTGTGCGCACCAGGTATTCGCGTTCTTTGTATTTGACCTCAAACTCAGTGCCCCGAACGTTCTGGGTTTCACGACCGATACGCATGTTGGCATGCACGCCGTGGCCATAGGTGATGAAGTGCAGCCTGTCCTTGAACTCCTCCACCAGACGCTGGCCGTAGGGATCGTCCAGGTTCACTACCGCGGTGGTTTTTTTGTTCCCCTGCTGGGTGGCAAGAAGCTCAAACAAACGCATCTTGGCGACAAAGTAGTCGTTCATATTGCCATGGTAATCGAGATGGTCCTGGCTGAGGTTGGAAAACACCGCGACATCCAACTGCAGGCCATCGGTGCGCTTTTGCTCAAGGGCATGGGAGGAAATTTCCATTGCCACACCGCGGCAGGCGTTATCAGCCATGGTGCGGAGAATCGATTGCAACTCCACTGGCCCGGGAGTGGTGTGGGTGGCCGGCCTGACACTGACGCCGTCATTGACCTGCACCGTCCCTAACAAACCAGCACGCATCCAGACGCTTTCCATCACGGCGTGGGTAATAAAGGCGGTGGTGGTTTTACCGTTGGTCCCGGTGATCCCCACCACCTTCATCGCGGCCGACGGGTGGGCGTTCCACTCGCAGGCGAGTGCCGCCACCGCAGCGCGCGCATCCGGCACATGCGCCCAGCAGACATCATCACGGTGTGTCTCCGGCGGGGCGACTTCGGAAACAATGGCGCAGGCACCTTTTTCCAGAGCCTGCGGGATATACTGCTGACCATCGGCATCGCTACCGCGGACGGCGACAAACACGCTACCTGGAGCGACCTCACGGGAATCCGAGGTAAGCCCGGTGACATCCTTATCGAGATCACCGGAGACGGTGGCCTTTTCCAGACAGTTGATGAGTTGACGTAAATTCATGTGATTAATGGCTCGTTTGAGCGAGTGGTTGGGTGGCCGAGTCGGGGTCGATGGGTTCGGTGGGCTCCAAACCCATACGGTTGGCAATGCGGGTGGCGACCTTGGCGAAAATGGGAGCCGCGATGGTTCCGCCGTAGCGTTTCACCTCCGTGGTCTGCGGGTCATCAACGACGACGACACAAACGAATGCCGGTTTCTCGGCAGGCATCATCCCGGCGAAGGAAACGGTATAACGACCAGGCAGGTAGCCACCGCCGGGGTTGATTTTGACGGTGGTTCCGGTCTTGCCGGCAACTTTGAAGCCATCAACCTTGGCCCGGCTGGCCGTACCTTTGACATCGACCACCGTGGCGAGCGCACGGCGCATTTTTTGGGCCGTGGACTCCTTGATCACACGGCGCACTGGCTTGGGTTTGAATTTCCGGATGATCGCCCCGTTGTTTGCCATCACCGATTTCAGAAGCTGGGGTTCCAGCAGTGTGCCACCGTTGGCAATGGCTGAGTAGGCGCAGGCGACTTGAAGCGGGGTGACACTAACAGCATAGCCGTAGGAAACGCGTGAGAAGTCGGTCGGGTTACCCGTGTCACGCACCACACCGGCACTTTCGCCAGCCATGAGGATGTTGGTTTTGGCACCGAACCCGAAGTCGTGCAGGTAGTTGAAAAACTTCTGCCGCCCGAGTTGCAGCGCAATTTTATACGCTCCGATGTTACTGGATTTTGCCAACACCTCCTCGACGCTCAACATACCGTACGGGTGGTGGTCGGGAACCTTCACACTGCCTACCTGATACCTGGCGTGGTGGCAAAATATCCGGGTTCCCGGACTCACCAAACCCTGGTCGAGGGCACCTGCGGTTGAGATGATCTTGAAGGTGGAGCCCGGCTCGTAGATGGCCTGGGTGGCAAAGTCGAATCCGTTCTCGGCAATATTTTCCCGGGTGTTCAGGTTATAGGTCGGGCGGCTTGCCATGGCAAGAATGGCACCCGTGTTAGGATCCATAAGGATGATCGTCCCCTTCTGCGCCTTGAACTCGGCAAGCCCTGCATCGAGCTCCTCCTCAAGAATGCTCTGCATCCCCATATCAAGGGTGAGCTGCACATTCAAGCCATGTGCCGGAGGCCGGATTGTTTGTGGTTTGGCCACAGCGAGCAACTCAAACTTGTCACGGTGGGTGACCACAAAGCCATCCCGACCGGCCATGATTTCGTTCATCTTCCTCTCAATCCCTGCCCTGCCTTTGACTACGTTTTTGGCATCATTCTCATCCTCGCCCACATAGCCGATGATCGCAGACGCCATCGTTGGCATGACATACCAACGTTTTTGCCACTCTTCAAAAACGAAGGTATGCAGAATGGAATACTCGCGTGCAAGCTCCATGAGTTTATCAGCATCATCCTCTGATAGGTCAGGCTTGATCACCACATACATCTGCTTCTCGTTTTCAAGCTTCATTCGCTCACGAAGCTCGTGTGGGTGCATTCCCAACGGGCGTGCGAAAATATTGATGACATGGGCGATGTGTTGTTCGATGATCACATCCGCCTGCATTTCATTTTTCAGCTTGCTCGCACGGGCTTTGATTTTCCTGTTGCGCGTAGCCAGGTCCCAATGTTGCCATTCCGGGGTCTCGCGGAGTTCTTTGTTCGCCAGGGAGTGTGTGGCAGGGCCAATGTCACGCAGGAGTTTCTTGTCCAGGGCGAGCCGGGCACGTGGAATGTTGCGGGCCACGAGCTGGTTGTTGCAGTCAACGATGCAGCCGCGGTTCGCCTTCAGGATTTGTTTCCGCACCGAGACCCGGTCCGACTTTTTGGCATAGTCCGTCGCCTTGACCACCTGGAGGTAGATGAGGCGCGCCGATAACCCACTCAGCCCGACCACAAAGGTCAGGCAGAGAAAGAGGCAACGACGATGAAAGACGGCTGGGTTCACACGGGATGGCTGGTTAGGGGATGGCTTTCGCTACGGCAGATGAATCACGGGGTGACTTGGCGACCTGGGGCAGGCTGTGGGGGTGGATTTTCTCTACCGAACTGGCAGGCACGTCCCTTAGTTTCGAGCCGGCACGGACGAGGTCGTCCCGGATCTGATAGATGTTGAGTTTCTTGTCGATTTTCACCTGCAGGCTGTTGATCGAATCCTCGTGATCGCTGATACGCTGCTGGGCTTTATCAACATCCCGCATCACCTCGACGTGGCTGTTTTTCAACCAGGCATGCAAAAAACCACCCGTCATCAGGACGAGCGCTGCCAAACCGAGCAGTGTCATCTCGGTAATCGAGAGGCGACGTTGTTTATTGCGGTGTTTGTTCATACTACGGGATGGGTTAGATTTTCTCCACTACCCTCAGCTTGGCACTGCGGGAACGTTTATTGCGCCGGATCTCCGCATCACCCGCGGTAATCGGGCGGCGTGTGACCAGCCTATACTGGTAGCCGGGATTGGGGCGCGGCTCGGGCCACTCTTTGCGGTCGATGTGTGACTGGGATGCGTGTTTGAAAAACTGCTTCACCATCCGGTCTTCGAGGCTGTGGAAGGTGATAACCAGCAGTCGGCCACCGGGGTTCAATAGCTGGCCTGCATTTTCCAGAAATCGACGGAGCACGCCGAGTTCGTCGTTGACCGCAATCCGGATGGCTTGGAAAACACGGGTGGCGGGGTGGATCTTACCACTTGGTCCCTTTGCGCGGGGCAGAATGGAGGCGATGAAATCGGCGAGACCGGTGGTGGTTACAAATGGTTCGCTTGCACGGCGCTCGACGATCCGCTTTGCGATCTTACCACCGGCCCGTTCTTCGCCATACTCATAGAACATGGTCCTGAGATCTTCCTCTGAACAGGTATTCACCAGGTCGGCGGCCGTTTTGCCACCGGAGCGATCCATACGCATGTCGAGGGGGCCGTCCTTGCCAAAGGAAAAGCCGCGGCCTGCATCATCCAGCTGCCATGAGGAAACCCCGATATCGATCAGGATGCCGTCCACTTTCCCAACACCCGCATCAGCGAGCAGGCGGGGAAGATCGCCAAAGTTACCACGCAGCGGCGTAAAGTGGTCCGTGTATGGCTGAAGCCGCTCATTGGCAAAAGCATGGGCCTGCTCATCCTGGTCCACCCCGATCACCCGGGCGCCGGCCTTGAGCATCGCCTCGGTGTGGCCACCGCCGCCAAGGGTTCCATCGACGATGGTTTTTCCTTTTCCCGGCGCCATGCAGTCGATCACCTCATCCAACAGGACCGGGATGTGATAGCTTGCTTGGGGTGACTTGTTTGTATTAGATTCCATACACTGCTCCATACGTTGTTGCGCGATTCCAGCACCAAACCAAGTTGCGCAGCCGGGGTGGGACTCCCTCCAAGTTGTCCCAACCCCGACAGCTACCAACTTTGTTTCAGTAAACAACATGAATGCGTAAGGGTGAACTGCATGGTGTTATCAGCGTGTATCCAGAAAAGTATTGTTCGTTAGTGCATCGCGCGGCCTGATGGGCACAACGGTTTGAAGGCCGTGCAGGGGTGGGACTCCCTCCAAGTCATCCCAACCCCTGCACAGACATCTTCTCGCCGGTCGTCCAGCGGTTGTGTCAGTTGTGTATCAGCGTGTTGCACAGGAAAGTATTTGTTTGGCCTAGAAGAACCCGAACTCTGCGTTGTAGTCCTCGACGATCTTCTCGTCGTGGGCGCCGCGTAGCTTCTGGTGGTTCTCCTCGTTTAAAATCTCGATAAAGTTGCCGCGACCGCACAGCACCAGACCGTCGCCGGGCACAAGCCCGGGATGGTCCAGCAGCGCTTTGGGGATCGTCAGCTTACCTTGGTCGTTGACGCGGGCCTGGGTGCACCGCTCGAAGATAATGCCGATGATGTTGCGCTTGTCTGCGGGGGATCGCTGGCTGTCATGGACTTCCTGCTGCATTTTCTCGAACTCGGCTTCGGTCAGGACACGCAGTGTCGGGAAACCCTCGTTGGAGGAAACCATCAGGCGCAGCACGCTGTTCGCAATCTCTGAACGCCATTCACTGGGGATGGAAACACGACATTTCGTGTCCATCTTGTAGGGATAATTCCCTCCCATGCTGTGATTCTTAGTGCCCATTAATACACGGAGTGTGCTGATTCGAGCCCTTTAGTACACTTTAGTGCACCTCAGGTCAACACCTAAAGAAGGTATTTTTTCAAAAATCACGGGCAATCTATCGTTCGTGATTATTTGGATAGGTTAATGAGAACCTCCCGAAGACTTATGTTTATTAGCATCAATGAGGTAGAATGACAAGGGTTTCCCGATGAAATACCCGTAAAATAATCGTGTCCATCCGGACGCGTGAACCTTCAGAAATCCAAGGTCCGATTGAAACATGCCGTGAGCAACTACCTGCCATCGAGCTGGAGTTCGACCTCGTGCAGCAGTTCTTTGAATTTTTCCATCGCTTCACGGTTGGCGTTACGGATGTATTCACGGCACTCCGGGTTCGCCTGGATGAAGGCCATATCGTTTTCCTTGAGGGTATAATAATCGACCGAGCCCTCCTTGCCGTAGAAATAGTGACCCTCCGACGCCTGCTTGTAAATCCGTTTCATGTAGTCGGCCTTTGCATCAGCGGGCACCTTGGGCATGTGTTGCATTGCCTTGTCGATTGCGCCCCCTGAAATCAGGCCGGCAACCATATCCGACCATGCCCTGTTCACCGGCTCGCCCTTCGCCTCCATCTGCTCCAACCACGCGACCCTCCCCTCGTAGCCGTCGATTTTTTGGAAGACGTCGTAAACCCTCGCCGCACGTTCTCCCAAGTCGGCGGACCGCGACAAATACCAGTCGGCCGCTTTTTCAAAATCCTCCACCCTGGCATGGTGAAACACGGTTGAATCCAGGTCATCATTGCTGCCGTGCTGTTCCAGCCATCGTTGGGCGCGTTTCCAATCCTGTTCGGCGATCACGGCAAACGCCCCGCTGTCAATCAACCCGGTCTCGGGGTCACGGGTGATTTGGGCAAGCGCCTCAAGCCCGTCGGCTCCCAGCGACTGCGCCACCCCCCGATACCAACCGTCCTGGCCATATCCGAACATCTCCTCGCCCAACTTGTTTTTCAAAGACTCACGTTGGCCCGGAAACAGAATGGCGAGGCGTTGGTAAAATGCATCCAGGTCCAAATTAAAGTAGTTTGTACCGAAGGGATCATCACCAAAAGGATCATCAGACCGCTTGCCCCTCTTGTATTCCTCGATCATCTCCAGTGCCGCCGACCTGGTCATCGCCACCGCCCATTCCGGATGGTAGGGCAGTGCCTCCCTGGCAAGGTTCATCTGGACCTCGAGCACATCGCCCCCCTCCTTGGTCGACTCGCGTTCGGTGGCCCACTGCAACGCACCATCAGGATCGAGCTCCGCCCATCTCGCCAGCAGAAGTGCCTCTAACTGATCGTTGTCCTGCCCGTTGACGGATGCCTTTTTTATTAAACCCATCACATCGGGATACTCGGAAAGCTCCGTTTGTATCACCCATGCATAGAGCCGGGCGACCTCTGAAGCGCCTATCGGCATGGAGGCAAAGGGATCATCTGATTGCCATTGCGGATGATACGCAGCCAGCAGCACCTTCAGCTCGGCGGCCCGACGGCTCTCCGCGGTACGCATGGACCGCTCGCGCCTGGACCGCTGTCTCTTCTCCGCCCGCTCCCCCTCGACCACCGAAGCCGCACGCGCATCCCGCGGCGACTTCCCCCCGCCGTTGTGTGCCGCATACTGTTTCCCCACACTTAAACTCCCCATCATAAACACCAGCACCAACAACACACCCATAGCCAGCCACCGACGGTTGATTTTCATGAACGCATGTTAGCAAAGTACCGACGGAGAGGAAGTCGATAGTTCCCAGTTTATACGCAACTTATTCACAACATGGATGGACAGGCTGCGCTTTATTGCCAACTTATCAACATTCGTCGCGGACCGCGATGCCTGGGGCAATCGACACGCTGTGAATAACCTGGGGATATCTCCGGTCGCATTGTGGACAAACACCTGAAACCCCTTGTTGTTCAAGGGGAAGGAGGTGATTTCAACGTAAAAATGTCATGTTAGGGAATTCGCATCGACCGGGTAAACCCGACAATGGTCCGACAACTGGGAAGATCTCCATAACATCGATCAATCAACCGCCTACGCAGTCCCCACGTCACAAACCGTCTTTTCAAGCCGAGCAACCCGCCGTTTGCGCACAACTTATTCACATACCATGCCGGAGCTTCCGACACAGTAGGGTCTCAACGGACACCGGGGAAGTGGTCGACGTACTTGATTTTAAAATCGGGGAAGTGGTTGACGATCTGGATTTTGTAGTCGGGGAAACTGTTCACTATTTTCCACAGTCCGGGTTTTGTCGGGAAGTGATCCACCTTCTTGACCTTCAAATCGGGAAAGTGGTCGACTACTTTGACTTTGTAGTCGGGAAAACTTCTCACGAACTGGATACGTCCGTAGATTCTGGATACGTCCACCTGTTTTCTAGCCATCGTCTGTCTCCTTGTGTCGGGTTGATTACCTACACGGGGTTCGACGTATGGGAGAGCGGATTATTCAGCCCAATCAACCTCTTTCCCTGCGGCCCAGAGATCCTCGAGGCCGTAGAGGTTGCGTAGTTCCGTGTGCATGATGTGGACCATCACATCGATATAGTCCATCACCACCCAGCGGGAATCGGCATTGCCCTCGGAATTGACGGTGTGGACGCCGTATTTTTCAATGACCTCCTTCTCGACGTCACGCATCACCGCCTTGAGGTGCGGCAGCGAGGTACCGGAACAAACCACCATAAAATCGGTCAATGATGACACGCCGGTAAGGTCGAGGACGCGTATGTCCTCGGCCTGCATTTCCTCCGCAGCGCGGGCGCATGCGATGGCGAGTTCTTTTCCTGCGATAGCCATGGGGGATGTGGTGTATAGAGATAAAAAAACCGCCTGACTGGCGGTATCAAGGGTGTGGGGTGACTGCGAAACGAGGGAAATGGAGCATAGCGGATTCGAACCGCTGACCCCCTGCATGCCATGCAGGTGCTCTACCAACTGAGCTAATGCCCCTCATTTCCTTCCTCCCTGCCTTGTTCCAAGTCAGGAAAAAGCGGGGAGTGCGGGGCGGAATTATCCCACCCGGAGCCTTGTGGCAAGATGTTTTTTCAGCGGAATTTCATTTCCATGGTCCAAATGCCGCACGCTTTACTCTCCACCCGCCTTTTGAAGCCATTGCCGAAGCTCCTGGGCCACCCCCAGTGTGCGCTCAAGTCGCTGCTCCTTTTTCCCCACCCAGGTGGCAGGTGAAAACACGGGATGGGTTGCCCAGACCGAAGGGGGCGTCCCACTTTCGGATGCAGCGACCGCTGCGCCTGTGGAGAGATGCTTCCACCATGCCTGGTCGGCGGGAGTGGGGGTGACCACCTGCCACTCCGGCTCCCCGGTGGCCGGTGTTTGATCCATGGTTTTCACACCGATGATTCCAACACAGCTTTCCCCGGGCTTGAGACAGCGATCGACAAGCCAGCGGTTTTGTTGCCCGGAGGGGCGGTTCATGGGAAGGAAAACAAAGCGTATCGTCCGGTCGCAGCCTTCCCGGGCCATGGAGGATGCCAACATCATCAGAGTGGAGACCACATTGGCATCGGCCACTTGACCCGCGCCGGAGTAGGAAACGGCTGCAAAAACAACCTCGTCGGGTTTTTTATCCCCTCGGATCTCAACCGACAGGCTTTTCCAAAGCAGTCCGTAGGCGGCCTCACCCTCACATTTTTTGACGGGGTATCCGACGTTTTGAGGACCCAGCCGACCCTCGATCATCGATTCCGCCCGCTTCATACCCACCCTGCCCTGCTCGGTTTCCACATCGCGCTCACCGATGCGGTCGGTGAACTTGTTCACCATGTCCTCGAGATCGGAAACACGCAGACCATGCGAAATGATCACGGCATGATTTCGCTCTTCCTCCCGCTCCAGGTGGAAATACATGATCATGAAAACGATGGTTCCCAAGACCACCCCCACGGGCAGAACCATGAGTAGTATCTTGTAGACCCTGGGTGACTTCGTTGATGTTTCGTCAGACATTTTGGTTGTTATTCAAAATTTTCGCGACCTCGGCGGCAGCGCGTTCGTGGGCACCCGGCTCGCCGAGCATGGAGGCGGTGTCGATCAGTTTCGCGCGCAGTTTTTCGCGCGCGCCTGTATCGGTCATCAGCTGGGAAAGGTTGTTTTCCAACTGGCAGGGCTCGGCGTCGCCCTGAATCAGCTCCTCCACCACTTTTTCCCCGGCGAGGATATTGACCAGGCCGATATAATCCACCTTTACCAGCATTTTACCGATCACCCAGGTTGGCCAGGAGATTTTATAAACCAGGCAGTAGGGCAAGCCAAGTGCGGCCGCTTCCAGTGTTGCCGTGCCGCTGGCCACCACACCACAGGTGGCACGCTGCATCAGCGAGTGACTGGTGCCGGTTTGCAAAGTGATCACCGCCGCATCAGGCAGTTTACCCGCCTCGATGATCTTGCGCATCCTCTTTTCCAGTTTCTCCGAGGCCGCCGCGGCTTCAAACCTCCACTCCGGATGGTGTGAGTGCATCCGGCGGGCGGTCTCCACCATCATCGGAAACAACCGTTCGACCTCTCGTTCGCGGCTACCCGGAAACAGGCCTATCAGGTTCTGCTCACGGGGCAGGTCTTCACGTTTCTCCTCAAGTTCATCCACCAAGGGGTGCCCGGTAAACACCGTGGGCAATCCGGCCGATTCAAATATTTCCTTCTCGAAGGGAAAAATACAAAGCATCAGGTCCAGGGTCTCGGCCATCTTCGGTATCCGGCCTTTGTTCCAGGCCCATACCTGCGGGCTGATGTAGTAAATGATGCGCGTAGCCGCCAGCTTCTCTTTGACCGCGTGGGCGAGCCGAAGGTTAAAGCCGGGGTAATCGATGAGGATCAACACGTCGGGTTTCAGCTGCACAACTTCGTCCAGCATTTCAGTGAATCGCTGCTTGAACCACTTGTAATGTTTCAAGACCTCCCAAATCCCCATCACAGCGGCATCCTCGACCCAGTCGGTGATACCGTCGCCGCCCACCCCCTTCATCAAGGGGCCACCGGCACCGTGAAAGACGACATCCGGCACCTGTGAGCGCAATGACTCCATCAGGCAAGCCCCGTGGGTATCCCCGCTGACTTCACCGGAAACCATGTAGATGCTCTTCTGTTTTGCTTCGCTCACTGGCACAGCCGTAGCTTGTTGCGAAAAAACTTCAAACGCAATACATCTTGCGCCTTACTTCTTTCATCTTACTTCCCAAAAGCATGCGCATCGACATCATTACCCTGTTTCCTGAAATCGCCCTCGCCCCCTTGAGCGAAAGTATCATCCGCCGGGCCAGGGAAAAAGGCCTGGTCGAGATTCATGCCCACCCGTTACGCGATTGGGCCAAGGGCAAACACCGGAAAACGGATGAGTATCTCTGCGGTGGAGGGCAAGGGATGCTGCTGATGCCCGGCCCGATCTTTGCCGCTGTGGAGGATCTGAAACAAGACGACACCCGCGTCATCCTGATGACCCCCCAAGGCAAACCGTTTAAACAGGCCGACGCGCAGCGACTCTCCACCGCCTCCCACCTGATCATCCTCTGCGGTCACTACGAGGGTGTGGACCACCGGGTGATCGACTCGCTGGTCGATGAGGAAATCTCCATCGGCGACTACGTGCTTACCAACGGAGCCATCGCCGCCGCCGTCGTCACGGACGCCATCACCCGGCTCATCCCAGGTGCGTTAGGTGACGCCAGGTCTCCCGAGGACGAATCATTCACCAACCCCAACATGCTGGAGGCACCGGCCTACACCAAACCAAACGATTTCCGCGGCATGAAGGTTCCCGATGTCCTGCTCAGTGGCGACCACGGAAAGATTGCAATCTGGAAAAAGGAACAGGCTCTTAAACGCACCCTAGCTAACAGGCCAGACCTGACGAAAAAACCTCTTGAGTGAATATGGAGCGTCAAGGCCAATAACGCGAGCCGACAACAACATATGGCATGAATCTATTCCGGAAGTCCATCCATTGATTTCGCCAATTCCCCCAATCACTCCAGACAATTTTTCACCCATACCCGCATCACATTGAGACACGTCTGCTTTTTCCTCGACTCCCTCTGTCAATGTCCGGGCACCGCTCTTGCGTTTTTCGCTGAAAGGTTCACGCGCCGCGGAACCTCTGCAAGCACCTACCCAATCCCAAGGTAATACCCCCTCGAATACACCGGTTTCATCCGCGTAAGGAAACCATTATCGGCAGAGTGGGTGAGGTAACGGGGTGGCGCGGGACAGGGGCAGTGAAACGCAGGGCCGTGGCGAAAACCTCTGGGGCACGCACCGGGAAGCAGGGTGCATTACTTGTTAGGCGCACTACCTGGTGGGCGTTTGTTTGTTTCAAGCTCGGCGATATGGTTGTCAAGCAACCCGGTGAGTTGTTTGACGATTTCCGGGTGTTGTTTGGAGACGTCTGTTTTTTCGGAGATGTCGGTGCTGAGATCGTAGAGAGCGAATGCTTTGGCCTTGGGGTTTGGCTTGATGAGTTTCCAACGGTCGGTGCGGACGCCGTGGGTGCGGTAGAAGAATGCGCTGTGCGGGGACTTGGCATTTTCCTGCCCCTGCATCAGCGGCAGGATGCTGGCGCCGTCGATTTTCTTTTCCGGGAGGGGCGCGCCGGTGATGGCGGCGATGGTGGGGAGGAGGTCGATGGTGGACGCCAACTCTGCGCAGGTTTTGTCCTGTGGGATTTGCCCTGGCCAGCACATCACGGTGGGCTCGCGCATGCTGCCTTCCCAGTGTTCGAATTTGTATCCGCGCAGGGGTTTGGCGGAGCCGCCGATCTTGCGGTTTTTGTTGCCCTTGACCTTGTCGGTGGCGTTTTGCTTGAAGTGCCACGGGCCGTTGTCCGAGGTGTAGATGATGAGGGTGTTCCCGGTGAGTTCGAGCTCGGCGAGCTGTTTGCGGATCTGGCCGACGGACCAGTCGATCTCCTCGATGCAGTCTCCGTAGAGACCGGCGTCGCTTTTCCCCTCGAACTTGGGTGAGGCGTAGAGCGGGATGTGGGGCATGGTGTGCGGCATGTAGATGAAGAACGGCTTGTCGCGGTTCTGTTTGATGAATGCGACGGCTTCCTCGGTGTAGCGTTTGGTGAGGGTGCTCTGGTCGGCGGGGTATTCGATGACACGGGTGCCGCGCATCAGGGGGACGTGGTTTCTAACGGGCTTCCAGATGTTTTTTTCAGTGATGCCATTGCGGAGGACGATATTTTTGTCGAGCTGCATGCCCTCGGCGATGGTCATGTCATTGCTGTAGGGGATGCCGAAGTAGGTGTCGAATCCCTGCGCCGTGGGGAGGAACTCGGGCAGGTGTCCGAGGTGCCATTTGCCGATGCAGGCGGTGGCATATCCTTTGCTTTTGAGGATTTCGGCGATGGTGGCCTCCTTGGGGTTGAGGCCTCTCTTCATCTTCGGGAAAAGCACCCCGAGGTTACCGACGCGCTCCGGATAGCAGCCGGTGAGCAGCGAGGCGCGGGAGGGGGTGCAGACGGAGGCTGCGGCGTAGAAATGGGTGAACCGCATACCGTCGCGCGCCATCTGGTCGATGTTCGGGGTCTTGATTTTTTCCGCCCCGAAGACTCCGAGGTCCTGGTATCCCTGGTCATCGGTGAAGATGATGATAATGTTAGTGGGCTTGGTTTCCGCGTAAACGGAGATAGTGACGAGGGCGATGATGAGAAATCCGATGATCGTGATGAGTGAGTGGCGTTTCATGATGGAGTAATGAGTTTTGGCCATGTGGATACATTGTTTTCGCGGGTATCTCCTCAATTCAAGATTGATGCAGATGTTAGCTTGATACTAGTCCCCACACCCGCCGTGCCAAGGAGATTCTCAGCAGGAGATTCTCAGCAGCTGTTTTTTGAATGTGATAGCAAACGGTGTTAATGTCGGATCGAGAACCAAGGTGCGGCCATCGACGAGCGATATTTCGGTTAGTCGCCAAGCGTGGAAAAGCAGGTAAGTCAGTTAGGATGAGATCTGCGCAAATGGAAGCGGGTTGGATAAATACACAGCATCTCGTCCGGCTCCATTATCCCATTACCGACGTATCACGGCAGGGTCACGTGTTTGAGAAGAAATTGACGGCGGTGGGGAGGATCCACCAGAGGACGATTTGTCCTAACAGGATACCGAGGACAACCGGGCGGGTGGTGATATCGGGGAGCTGGGCGGTGCGTTTGGCAAAGCGGTTGAGGGTGCGGAGGGAGTTTGTGAACTCGATGGCGACGGCGGCGAGAAGGAAAACGAGGGGCAGCGGGTGGGCATCCCAGCTGGGGGCGATTTGCCACCATGCAAGGACAAAACCATAGGTGCCGAATCCGAAGATGAGGGCGATAAGGAGGGGGATGGCGCCGATATCCTGCCATGCGGTGTATCCCTCATCGTTTTTGACAAACATGAGGGCGGCGGGAAAGGCGAGGACGAGGACGGTGAACTCGAGGGTGGCCAGCTCGAGGATGAATCCACCAAGATCGCCCTCGCGTAGGATCTGGGCGGTGGCCAGGATGGCGGTGGGAACGAGGATGGCGAGGAGGCGCGCGAACGGGCGGCGGGATGCCTCCTGTTCGCTGAGCACCATACCGATTTTGAGGATGTCGTAGACGAGCAGGGCGGCCCATCCGAGCAGGACGGTGGCCACCGGGTTGGGGTGGAGCCTTTCGATGACAATCCAGTAGGCGAGCCAAGGGAGGACGAAGAACCAGGCAATTTCGATCCAGGAGAGGATGCGCACGGGGAGATTACGGGTCGCGGGCGGATTACTGTTCACACTGGAGAGGTGGGAAAATGGTCTGGAGAGGGAGGGTAATGTGAGAACGGTAACCCAACTACTCTTTTCCTAACATCTTGTCGATCTTGGTCACCAGCTTATGCGGGCAGCGGCCTCGCTGGTACTTGTTCCAAATCACCTCGCGGAGTTTCTCCAGAAGTTCCACCGGGATCGGGTCGTGATGCTGCCATTCCTCATCATCCTTCATTTGGGAATACATTTTCCACTCGCCAGCATGATAGGTGGCACGGAAATACTTTTTCCCTTCCTCGTTTTCTTCTCTCCATTGGTGTTTCTGCATGGCGCCATGCTATAGCGGAATTCCAGCCGATGAGAATGTGAAATTTCATCCATTCCAGTCATTGACGTGACGCAGGATATTGATGACAATGAACTTCGTGAAACGCCTCATCCAGAGTGACCTCACTAAAATACTCATCTTCTTCATCCTTACCCTCATCAGCGCAGCCGTCGTTTCTCCCTGGCTGTATAACATGGGTAAGTTTGTCGCTGAGGTAGGAGAATCGCGCAACCTCAATGTCGTGATGAACTGGTTGGCCCAGAAGTGCGCGCATGCCGAGTTTCCACGCTACTTCAACCGGGCACTGGTGATCTGCGCACTTGTGCTGGCCGGGCCATTCATCATGTGGATGAGGCTGGGAAAAGATACCCGTCAACCTCGACCCAGCCCGTGGCGGATAAAATTACCGAAACACTGTACCGCCCACGATCCCGGCCAGGCGCTCACCCGCAACCCCCATGCTTTCCTGCATCTGGTTACGGGATTTTTACTCACCGGCAGCCTGCTCACCCTGATGGTCTGGTTGCTGCTGATGACAGGTTGGTTTTCGCTTCAGCACCCAATCGACTGGTGGCTCGTCACCCGCGAGTCCCTCGGCTCGGCTGTGTTTTCAGCCATCATAGAAGAGTGGATCTTCCGGGGAATCATCCTTGGCATCTTTTTGCGAGCCATGCGCCCTGCACCCGCCATCGTAATCGTCTCCTTGTTCTATGCGTCCATCCACTTCCTGCTCCCCCCGGTCGGTGTCAAGGTCATCAACCCCGGCGATGCCGATGCCGGCTTCAGGATGGTCGCCCTGGTAGCCCGGCGGTTTTTGAGTCCCCAAGATTTCTCACTGGGATTCATCTCACTGTTAGTGGTCGGCCTCATCCTTGCGTATGCCAGATACCGGACAGCTTCGCTCTGGCTGCCTATCGGCCTGCACATTGGGTGGGGGTATGTACACCGGATTTTCCAAATAATCACCGAGCTCAGCGGCGACCACCTCGCCTCTGCGGAAGTCATCATAGGAGCCGACCGGAAATCGGGGCTGCTGCCGCTGAGCCTGCTGATTGCCACCGGCTTGCTGGTGCATGTTTTCGTGCAAATTTCAGAGGAAAAGCGTAAACTCCGCACATAACACCCGACAACGTTGAACCGTCTATTGCAAAAGGCAAACCGACTGCTGGATCTCATCTATCCGGCCACCTGCCATCTCTGCCATTGCCCGCTGACCCATGGTCGTCATCTTTGTGAGCCTTGTGGCGAGTCGCTACACTACATCGAAGCTCCATTTTGTTCTCGTTGTGGCGAGTGTTTCGACGGCAAAATCGACGATGTGTTTATTTGCCCTAACTGTCACGGCCTCGAACTTGATTTCGAGTTCGCCCGGGCCGCCCTGCATAGTGAAGGCGATGGCAGGACACTGGTGCATGATTTCAAATACCGTCGCCAGATCTACCTCGCTGACGAATTGGGACGACTGATCAAGACAGCACTCGACGACCCCCGTTTCCAACCCTACCTCGACCGCGGAATCCTGGTGCCGGTGCCACTTCATTGGCTCAGGCTACGCAAGAGGAAGTTCAACCAGTCGGAGGAAATCGCAGCAAGCCTGGCAAAAATAACCAGCCTGACACTCGTCAATGCGCTGAAACGGATCCGGAACACCGAAACCCAGACGAGGTTCAGTCGTGCCAAGCGTCTTGAAAACCTTGCTGAAGCATTTGAAGTTAGAAAAAAATATCAATCCCACATTCATGGCAGGGAGATCATCCTGGTCGATGATGTTTTCACCACGGGGTCCACTGCCAACGAATGCGCCAAATTACTCATGAAGCATGGCGCATCGCGGGTAGCGGTCCTCACCCTGTTACGTGGATGATGTTAGACCCTCCATCCGGGTTCCTCTCTATCGGCGGCACTAACTTGATGCCACCATTCTTCCATTCATATGGAAAAATCCTCCCAGTTTCTCTTGTCAAGTGCTTGTCTGGCGGCCTTGGCCTCTGCGTCTTTTTTGCTGTTCCCGGTGCCCTCACCGAGGAGAAAGTCCTTCCACACAACACAAACCTTGAATGACTTGTTATGATCCGGACCGCTTTCCTCAAGCACTTGATAGACGGGACTCTCGGGTGCCAGGGCCTGCAATTCCTCCTGCAACTGCCCCTTCGGGTTTTTTTCCTCGGGAGATTCAGCCACTTGTTCAATCCACCGACTACAAACCATTTCCACCGCCGATCTCGCCGCGTCAAGACCGCCGTCGAGATAGACCGCTCCCATAACCGACTCAAAGGCATCCGCCAAAGTCGATGCCCGGCCTCGCCCCCCGGTGGATTCCTCCCCCTTGCCCATCATGATGTATTTTCCAAGGTCCATGCCAATGGCAAACTGGTGCAAGGCATCACGCGAGACGAGCCGCGCCCTCAACTTGGTTAGTCGTCCTTCCGAAAACCCGGGAAACATTTCATAGAGTCGCTCGGTGAGCACCAGTTGGATCACCGCGTCGCCCAGGAACTCGAGACGCTGGTTGTCAAAATGCGGTTTCTGTGTTTCGTACGCCAGACTTGGATGAGTCAAAGCCTCCGCCAGTAGCAGCGAATTCCTGAATTTATAACCGATGACCTTTTCCAGTGTTAGCATAGAACGTTCGTATATCTTATCGTGGCGCCCCCACACCCGCTGACGGGAAGCTAGCAAAAAAACCTCTGAGGAAAAGGAGGAAACAACACGATTATCCACAAATGCGCGGGAATATCGCGACAGAAAAAATGGGGTGACTGACGGGGATCGAACCCGCGACAACCGGAATCACAATCCGGGGCTCTACCACTGAGCTACAGTCACCATCGCTACCTCTCCGAAAAGAGGGCTGCCGCGCGGGGATAAGGTATTCCCCGCACCTTGCAAAGTCAAAAATGATCCAAGGGATGAAAAATTTCGCACTTACCCTTCAACCTGCGAGATGAATGGCCCGTCAGCCCGGCTACCGCAGTGAGTCCCGGACCTGCTTCTTCCCTAGCATGAAGAAGCTGAGAATGGGATACACCATCATGACTACCGCAGTAGCGATACCTGAAATGATGGCAAAAGGTCCCATCATGGCTCCCATGTTCACATCTGTCTGGCCGCTCATCCTCTCCAGTGCCTCCCCCACTTCCCTCATGACCGGGGCCTTGACCAGTAACACGATGGCAATGCCGAACAATTTGTGCAGTATCGACAAACCACTGTAGATGTTGGATATCTTTCGACCCTGCGTACGATATTTCACCAGCTTCAGACCAGCGACAATAAGCAATACGGCCAGGACCAACGAGCCAGCAGCTGAAAGCACATCCCATTTCTGGGTCTCGTAAAGGGGTTGCATCGCTTCCCTCATCCCCTCACGGACCTCCTTGGGATAAGCCGCAAACTGCATCGCTTCGAGCTTCTCTTTAAAAACGGTCCCGGCGATACCGATGACCCCGAACACCAAGCCCAGGCCACCAAACACCAGATGTAGAATGCCAAAGACCTTGGGCACCGCACTGACATTGGCTGAGGGCACTGTGTCCGGCTGCATTTCCGATTGCGGGGGCTGGTAGGGGGACATTCCTTGACTCATGGAGGTATTCTATCCCTATTGGGGAGAGTGCGTAAAGTCCCATCTTCCGACTCGACACACGCGCTCAATCACTCCAACCTCCGCGCGCCATGACCCATTCTGTCGAAGATGCCCTGAACATCCTGACCACCGGAACCGCCAAAGTCCTCAGTGAGAAAGAACTGAAGGACAAACTCGCGCTCGACCGCCCTTTGCGTATCAAGTTCGGTGTCGACCCCACAGCCCCTGACATCCATCTCGGTCACACCGTCCCCCTCGAAAAGCTGCGCCAGTTTCAAGAACTGGGACATCATGCCATTCTGCTGATCGGGGATTTCACCGCCACCGTGGGCGACCCCACCGGACGCAGCACCGCCCGTCCGCCGCTCACGCGCGATGAGGTTCTTGAAAATGCTAAAACCTATACCGAACAAGCATTCAAGGTGCTCGACCGCGCTAAAACAGAGATTATTTTCAATGGCGACTGGTTCCGCAAGATGAATTACGAGCAGATCCTCAAGCTGAACGCTCAGGTGACCTTGCAGCAAATGCTGCAACGGGAAGATTTCAAAGAACGCGTCGCCGAAGGCAAGGAGGTCAGGCTGCACGAACTTCAATACCCCATCATGCAAGGCTGGGACTCGGTTGAGCTGCAGTCCGATGTCGAAATCGGCGGAACCGACCAATTATTCAACATGCTCGTGGGCCGCGACCTGCAAAAGGAAGAGGGACAACTCCAGCAGAGCATCATCTGCATGCCCCTTCTCGAAGGGCTCGACGGGGTGAAGAAAATGTCCAAATCCGCCCACAATTACGTCGGCGTCAGCGAGGAACCCAACGAAATGTTCGGCAAACTGATGTCGATCTCCGACGACCTCATGGACCGCTATTTCACACTGCTGTTAGGACAGCAGCGCGACACCGCACTCCATCCGATGGAGGCTAAAAAACAGCTCGCCACCAGAATCACCGCGCGTTACCACGATGAGCCAAGCGCCACGGATGCCCTCACCACGTGGGAAGCTCGGTTCTCAAAGCGCGACACGGCTGCCGGTGCCACCGACCTTGCCCTGGCCAGCTTGCCAGCGGACCCGGATGTCATCACCCTGGCTGCCTTCGCCTTTGAAAAGGCCTTCAACCTCAAAAAATCCAACGGCGAACTTCGCAAGCAATTTATCACCACCGGTGCCGTCCAACTCAACGGCGAAAAACTCACCGACCCCATGGCGAGCGTATCCCCAGCCGCCGGAGACATCCTCCGCCTGAGCAAAAAACACTCCGTCAAATTCAACTGAGTCACCAGCCCCCCGCCATGAACCAGCAACCACCCCCCATCCACCGAACACCGGCCTCTGACGCTACGGGCGGTGTGATCCCCTACAAAAACGTTCCCTCATTAGTCGGATACTACCTTGGAGTATTCTCACTCATCCCGGTGATCGGATTATTGCTTGGGCCGGCTGCAATCATACTTGGCATCATCGGATTCCGTGCCTATCTGAAGCAACCCGGCAGGCGTGGCCAAGTCCATGCCTGGGTTGCCATTGTATTGGGCACGCTCACGGTCATAGGCAATCTCTTGTTCCTCAGCGTCCTCTTTTTCAAATAACCCCCATCCCCTGCACACAGTCCCAACTTAAATAAACCATCAACTTCAAAACCAAAAACCACTTCCCCATGCACGCATACGAACTATTCCAAAACGTCAAACCATCCATCGTCACCGACATGTTTATGTGGATGCGCGACACGGACCGCAACCTCTACAAAACAGCCCTAGGCAGCCTCGCCACCAACCGGAAACTCCGTCTGGCCTTCCTTCAAAAAAAATCCGCAGCCGACCAGATCGCCTGGATGCATAAGACACTGCAATTGAAAACCAGCGATATGATCGCCGAGCACCTGCTGCAAGTTTACTTCATGAAAGGGCAGGAAGGTATGCTGGTGACATTTTGCGACGCTGTGGGCATTGCTCACGACGGCAAGGGCCAGGTCGAAGGCGACCTACCGGAAACCCTTGAAAAGGAACAACTTAAGACGGCCGTCGACGCTCTTCTGGAAGCCAATGACCCGGCACTGGTTGCCCTCTATCTCCACACCTTCAACCTCCAGACACCGGACGGCTGGTCGTCACTGGCTGAGGCGCTCGAGAGCGATGAACGCCTGAAGCTGTCCTGACAATTGCATCCCGCCGGTTTCCGACCATATCGCCCCAATTGGCAAACCGTAGGCAAGCCCCTGTTTTTCAACGCTTTCCGTGTCTTACCTCTTGACCTTAGGGGGGTAAGAATGAATAGTCACCCACCGTTCGGAAGGGCCAATTGAGGTGCTTTGGACCGGTGACCACAATGGCTTTGCCAAACATGGCGTTTTCACCCCATGCGTCAACGCCCTCCCCCCCTTTTCCCCCGCACCCCGAAAAATCTACCAACTTACTGTATTTCAACATCTTAACCAAATCTACTATTCAAAATGTTCGCTAAATTTTTTTCCATCAGATCCAATGACATCGGCATCGACCTCGGCACCGCCAACACCCTGGTCTACGTCAAGGACCACGGTATCGTCCTGCGTGAGCCCTCGGTGGTCGCCATCAATTCCGGCACCAATGAGGTGCTCGCAGTCGGCGACGACGCCAAGCGCATGCTCGGCCGCACCCCTGGCAACATCGTTGCCATCCGGCCCCTGAGGGACGGTGTCATTGCCGACTTCGAGGTCACGGAAGCCATGCTTCGCCACTTTATCCGCAAGGTCAACAACGGCCGCCGTCGCTCCAACCCGCGTGTGGTTATCGCCGTCCCGTCAGGCATCACCGAAGTCGAACGGCGCGCCGTGCGTGAATCCGCCGAACAGGCAGGGGCGCGTGAAGTCTACCTCATCGAAGAGCCCATGGCCGCCGCTATCGGGGTAGGCCTCCCCGTGCAAGACGCCGCCGGCAATATGATCGTGGATATCGGAGGCGGCACCACCGAGGTGGCCCTCATCTCCCTATCGGGTATTGTTTACAGCCGTAGTGTCAGAACCGCTGGCGATGAACTTGACGAAGCCATTATCCAATACATGAAGCGTGCCTACAACCTCATGATCGGTGAACGCACAGCAGAAGAAATCAAGATCCGCCTTGGATCAGCCGCCCCCCTCCCCAAGGAGACCAGCATGGAAGTCAAAGGGCGTGACCTCGTGGCAGGTCTACCCAAGACAATCACCATCACCTCCCAGGAAATCCGCGATGCCATGTCCGATCCCTTGAATACAATCGTGGACGCCGTCCGCACCACCCTCGAGCGATGCCCGCCCGAGCTGGCTGCCGATCTCGTCGATCGCGGGATCGTCCTCGCCGGTGGTGGAGCACTGCTCCGCGGCCTGGACAAACTGCTGCGTGAAGAAACCGGACTCCCCGTCCACGTTGCCGAGGACCCCCTCAGTGCCGTGGCCGAAGGAACCGGCAAAGTCCTCGAAGAGATTTCATTCCTCCGCCGTGTGACCAGCTCGGAAGCACGCTAGATTTGTTAGTTCTCACAGCCTGCCTGGCTGTGTTATCCTCCGGATGCAATGAAGCCGCTGAATCTGATCGCTCTCCTGCTGTTTATCGTGGGTGCCGTATGGGCACTGACGCTGAGCGAGCACTCGGTGCGCAGTATTCAAAAAACCTATTACAGTGCCATCAGCCCTTTCCTCAAGGGTGGATCAGGCCTCGAAACCAAGGCATCCGAGTTCATCAGTGAGGTCGAACACTCCCAGGAGTGGGAAGCCAGGTATAAACTCGCCAAGGAGGAACTCGATAAAAAGAGAATGGAGGTCGCCCACCTGCGTAAGCTTGAGTTGGAAAATGCCCGGCTCAGCCAGGCACTCAAGTTCCAGGAGAAAGCACCCTTCCACGTTCTAGCAGCAACAATCATCCGTCGCCAACCATCCACCTGGTGGCGCACCGTCACGATCAACCGTGGCGAAAAACAGGGTGTCGGTGTCCAACTCCCCGTGCTCTCTCCCGAGGGCCTTGTTGGAAAAGTCGATGCCCCATCTGAAAACACATCCACCGTAATCCTACTCACCGATGAAAAGTGCCAGGTGTCAGCGAAAGTTGACGGCACTCCGGAGGTGGGAATCGTCAGCGGACAACGAGGCCTTACTGGAGACTCCCCGTCTCTACGTCTGCGCTTCCTGAGTAAAGACGCCAAAATCAAACCCGGCATGCTGGTATTCACCACCGGTCGCGGCGGCCTCTTTCCTCCGGACATCCTTCTTGGAACCATCAAGACGTTCGAATCCGGACCCTTGTATGGAGAAGCACTCGTCAAGCCAGCGGTGGACTTTGCAGCACTACACACGGTGTTTGTAAAAATCCCAAAACCTCCGAAATCTCCCTAGCAGAGATAAGAGCCACACCGCCAGCCTGACCCACAAGTGATCAAATATACCATCAGCGTGATACTCCTGACCCTTGCCGCGTGCATGGTGCAGCAGTTCCTGCCTGCAATCAGCGGATTGTATGGCGCGCGTGTATTAATCCTGCCCCTTGTCTTCCTCTGCTGTTCGGTCAGTGTCAACTTTGCCACGATGCTGCTGCTGGCCTTCATTTGCGGATTTCTCTGGGACGCCCAACACGCCCTCGGCCCCCAGGGAGGTGATCCGGAGATTTATTCAGACCCGGTTGAATCACTGCGCTTCGGCTACAGCATCTTTCTCTACGCCATGATGGGGCTTCTCATGCAGGGGATCCAACCCCTGTTCCGCAAAGGTAAATGGCACATCTCATCCATCCTCGCCGGTATCGCCATTTTCCTTTATCTCTTTTCGGAGTATCTTCTCATTAACTTCGTGCGTGGTGACTTTGCGTTCCCTCCCACAGCCTTTTACCGGATCTACCTCACCAGCGCGCTCACCATGCTTTTTTCACCACTCATTTTCTGGATCATCTTCCAGCTTGCCTCAGCCTGCCACCATACCATCCGCTACGAGGGCCTGAAACGCGAACACCGCTACCTCGACTAATCCCCGACTCCCGACTCCCGACTCCCGACTCCCGACTCCTGAATAAAATGGAACCACGTTACCGCCTCAGACTTTACCTGCTCACCGCCCTGGTCCTCATCGGGTTTGGTGCGCTGTTGTCGCGGCTCTACCAATACCAGATCAAGGAGCGTTCCCGATTCCTCAAACAGGTCCCGTCGAACTACACCATCACCATCCGCGAGCCAGGTATCCGGGGAGATATCACCGATCGTAACGGCGTCATCCTCGCCCAGAACCTGCGCAACTATGAGGTGGTTTTCAATCTTGATGAAATCCGGGACGACTACAAACGTCACCTGCTCGAAACCAAGGGCAAGGACGACCCCAAGGTCAAGGACTTCAGAAAAATCAAAACCCACGAGATCATCAACGAATGGGTGCGCCCGAAACTCGCCCTGCACAAACTCGACAAAAAATACCGGGCCAGCGCCCTCGACACGCACTACATCACCCACGGCGGCCTCGTCCCCTTTACCTTCCGTGACGATCTGACGTACGATCAGTTTGCCCACTTCGCCGAGCACAACCTTGAGCTTCCAGGCGTGGATGTCCGTGTCAGCCCTCGCCGCCAATACCTCTATGGCTCGCTCGCTTCCCACGTCCTTGGATACGTCAAGCAGTGGGAAAAAGGTGAGATCTCGCCCGAGGAAAAACGCAAGTTCAAACACTACACTGGCGACAGCAAGGGCATCGCCGGCATCGAGGCCACGATGAACGGCTACCTGACAGGCGAGGAAGGCATCAAGACACTTCTCAAAAACGAAAAAGGCGAGGTGCTGCAAATGGTCGACTACATCAAACCCGACGTCGGCTCGCGTGTGGAACTCACCATCGACTCACGTGTCCAGTGTCTCGTCGAGAACACGCTACGCCGCGTTGGTCGCGCAGCCGCCGTGGTCATGGACCCGAACACTGGGGAAGTCCTCGCCATGGCGTCGATCCCCGATTTCACCCCGAGCTTCTTTGTGCCGAGCATCGATCCCGCTGCCTGGAAAAACTACAACAGCAACCGGGCCCACCCGCTCGTCAACAAGGCCATCAATAATTTCACTCCCGGCTCTACCTTCAAGCTCCCCACCGCCATTGCCGCGGCCATGCATGGGCACGCTTACGATTCTGAATCCTGCCCGGGATACGTCTCCTACGGAAACATAAAAATCCACTGCTGGAAGCGCACCGGCCACGGCACACTCGGCCTTCAGGAATCGATCCAGCGCTCATGCAATTGCTACTTCATGCGCATCGCCAACGAGATCGGCAGCACCAAGATGCTCAACTCTTTCCAATTACTCGGCCTGGGACAAAAAACAGGCATCGAACTCCCCTCGGAATCAGCAGGGTTCATCCCGGGAAACCGCTACTGGCGTCGGGAACTCCGCCCGGGGGCTTCGGTCACTCCTTCAATCACCGGTATGATGTCGATCGGACAGTCGGACAGCGCAGCCACGCCCTTGCAAATGGCCGCCCTGGTATCAACCATCGCCAACCGCGGCCAGTATTACAAACCACGGCTCGTCAAACGTGTCATCCACCCGCGCCAGGGAATCATTGTGCAGAACCGGCCCAACCTCAAAGTCAACCTCCTGCAGGAAGGACTCAAACCCGAACACCTCGAACGCATCCGCAAAGGTATGTGGCTCGCGGCCAACGAGCTCGGAGGCACCGCGCGCCGTGCCTCCGTCAAGGATCGGGATGTTTCCGCCAAAACGGGAACCGCGCAAACCGTCGATATGGGAATCAAGTCAAACGACGCCTGGACGGTTGCCTTCGCCCCCTACGACCAACCAAAGTATGTTGTCGTCGTTGCCGTCAAACGCGGCAGCAGCGGTGGAGCTGTCGCCGGCCCTCTCGTACACCTTATTCTGCGCGGTCTCTTTGCACGTGACGAAGGCCTCACCCTCCCGCTCTCCAAGATGAAGGAATTCAATGGCGACTTCATTGTCCGCGCCTCAGTCGAATTACCCGATGAAGGAGGCCTGCTGGACATCGCCTACGAGGATGGCGGTGAAACCGGTAACGAAATCTCAGACATCCCGATGGCGGCGCCCATCACCGACACATCAACGCCACGCGTTGCCAAACCAACCATCAAACAAGAAGCGGATGCCGAGGGTTCAACAGCCCCGAAAGCCATCATCATCGAAGAATAATCCCAATCCCTCCAGTGCCCGTCACTGACCACTCTCTCAACTATTTACCAAACTAACTTAACCATATGATTAAACGCATCAAACAAGCTTTCGGGCTCGGCACACCATCGCCACTCGAAGGCACCTCACTCATCATCAACTCAGAAAAACTCGAACGCCGCGTCGCCCTCCTCGAAGAGGGCTCGCTTGAAGAATACAACCTCGAACGCGAGGGGGATCTCAATATTGTTGGCGGCATTTTCAAGGGCACCGTCAAAAACATTGAACCTGGACTCAAGGCGATGTTCGTGGATATCGGCCTCGATAAAAATGCCTTCCTGCACTTCTGGGATGCCATCCCAGCCGCCCTCGATACCGGCCTGGAGGAAATCCAGCGCGAAGGACAGAAAAAGAAGAAAAAACAAAAGCGCATCACTTCCAAGGACATCCCTAACATCTATCCACAAGGGTCTGAGATCATGATCCAGGTCTCCAAGGGACCTATCGGAAACAAAGGACCACGTGTCACCACCAATATATCACTCGCCGGCCGCTACCTCGTGCTGATGCCCTACTCGGACCAGTTCGGTATTTCCCGTAAGGTCGATGACCCCAAGGAGCGCCAGCGTCTGCGCCGCATCATGCAGAAGCTACAGGTCCCCGAGGGCATGGGTATCATCATGCGCACCGTTGCCACGGGCCAGCGCGCCCGCCACTTCGTCCGCGACCTCGCCATGCTCCTGGAGCAATGGTATGCCGTCGAGGACAAGCGCGATAACAACCCCGCCCCACTCTGTGTCTTCCGCGAGCCGGATCTCATCGAACGCAGTGTGCGCAGTTTCCTCACCGACAATGTCGGCCAGGTTATCTGTGACAATGAAGACACCACCAACGAAATGCGGGAGATCGCGGGCCGCATTTCCCGTCGTGCCAAACGCCGCATCCACTACTTCCCGTCACGCCAGTCGATCTTCGAAAAAATTGGTATCCAGAAACAGATCGACGAAGCTTTCTCGCGCCAGGTCTGGCTCAAGTGCGGTGGCTACCTCGTCATTGATGAAACCGAAGCCATGATCACTGTCGACGTCAACACAGGCCGAAACAAAGGCTCGAAGGACGTCGATAAAATGCTGCTCGAAACCAACATCGAAGCCGCCCAGGAGGTCGCCCGCCAGCTCCGCCTGCGCAACATCGGCGGTCTGGTTGTCGTCGACTTCATCGACATGCGTCACCGTCGCGACCAGCAAGCCGTTTACCGCGCCATGAAGGAACGCCTGAAACGCGACAAAGCGAAGACCCAGGTGCTGCAAATCTCATCGATAGGCTTGATGGAAATGACCCGACAGCGTCTCAATGAGTCGCTCCGTGATAGCCTGTTAGAGCCCTGTCCATACTGCCAGGGCCGTGGCCGGGTGAAGACCCCCATGACCATGAGTGTGGAAGTACAACGGGCCCTCAACACCGTGATCCAGCGCGGAGAAGGCAAGCTCGGCGATCTCATCATCGTCGTCAGCACCGAGGTGCTCAACCGCTTTAAGAAGGA
This sequence comes from Akkermansiaceae bacterium, assembly GCA_024233115.1. Lineage (NCBI taxonomy): Bacteria > Pseudomonadati > Verrucomicrobiota > Verrucomicrobiia > Verrucomicrobiales > Akkermansiaceae > Akkermansiaceae bacterium. Next base: position 857,596 of record JACKQB010000001.1, on the reverse strand, counting down.
AGACTCCAATCTGTTTGTGGAACTCGAGCGGTCGCACAGCGGGCGCCTCACCTTCCGCACCGACCCCACACTTCACCGCGAACGCTTCGCCATCATCGAAGCCGAGACGGAGAAGAACCTGCACCAAGCGTAGCTTAAGCCCCAAGTTTCAAACTCCAAATACCAAGTAGCGAAGCCTTTGCAGGCTTCGAAAGATCATGCCGGAAAGCAAAACCATCGAGATCGATGAAATCATCACCCCGGGGAAACCCCCGGGTGATACTTCATCGTCCCGTAGCGGAGCCGCTTCCGGTTCCGAAGCGCCGCCCTTCCCAACCGACGACCCCTTCGCCGATTTTCAAAGGACCCTCCCCTGGAAAGCCCGCTGGACCCTCAGGCTGACCCGCTGGTTCATGCTCCTGCGCGGCAAACCCTGGGGCAAACTCGTCATCGTACCCGCCGTCGTGCTGGCACTCCTGTTAGCCCTCCCCCTCGGGTTCATCTTTTTCTGTTTCCTCATCATCCGCTCGTTCCTTAGATCGATTTCGACTCCGCGTTAATCACGGCAGCACGTCTGGGGGAATGTTTTTGGGGTCGTAGCGGCGGGGTTTGTTGCGTTTGAACCAGCACCAGCAGGTGGGGGTGTAGAATAGGATAATAAGAAATTTGATGATCGCCACGGCAGGGATGGCGGTGATCATGATGATGCCTAACACGATCAGGATGAGTAAGACGGCACCCAGAAACAACGCGTTTAACCAAAAGCCCAGCGCTGTGGTTCCAGCGTGAAATGCGCAGCGGGGGTTCTGTGTGGCCAGATGATTGTGCAGCCCTTTCACAAAGTTGGCGTAGGCGGGTGAACGGTCTTCGAAGTCGGCGACTCCCTTGAAGAACTGGTTACAAATTTTCAACGTACCGCCAGTGCGCATGGTGAGTATTGTTTCGTACCGATTGCGCTGCACCCGGGTAGGGAAAAACCGGCAGCGCACACTGACGATGTCTGCCAATGGATAGACAAACTCGCCCAGCTCACTGACGGCGCGGATACTGTTAGCATCCAGCCGGTAAACGCAGACCTTGTCAAACAGAGTGATGCGCGCTTCGTACTCGAGCGGTTTGGCGTCCGTTGGTGGAAGCGGCGCAGACGACTTGGCTCCTGTCGTCAAAGGCATGGGTGGAGGTTGCGACATCACTCCGTTATTCTACCGTGAGACGGCCGCCACACCATCAAAAAGTCAGCTTACTCCCGTATCAAATTTTCAATTTCCCGGCGCCTGGGATCGTTACGGGGAATGGTTTGTTCGATCCATTTTTTGGCCGCAGCTGGGTCCTGGCGGTTCCAGCTTTGGATGAGCTCGGGCAGTAGATCCGATTGCCGCCTCGCTGCCCAGTCGACCCACAGGCGGGGGTCTTCGGTAGCCACGGTCTGCAAGCTCCAGTAGTTGGGCTCCACCCTGATGCCCTTCGCTTCAAAGTAATCGATGGTTGCCATTTTCCGATCCGAAGTATCGATCCCCTCGACCAATGCTCCAGCCAGCACGACATTCCGGGATTCCTTCAGCATCTCCAAACAGTCGGAAATCGTATCAGCGCGCGCCATCAGGCGGAGCGCAAACTGGTCCAGGTTTCCTTGGTACTTGGGAAGCAGTGCGGGGTCTTCATTATACTGCGCCAGGAAGCTTTGCAGGGCTTCCGGTCCACCGTGGATCATGTGGCCGGCGGCGACAGCACCCAGCAATTCGGCCCGTCCAACCGGGTATTCCCGGGCATTGACCCAGCGGATCGCGGCCTCCGGGTCCCTCCCCGCCCATGCCACCAGCAAATGCCGTTGTCGTTCCCATCGAGAGTAAAACCCGGGATCTTCAGCAGTCGACATCAAAGCCTCGAGTGCGGCAGCGGGGTCATGCTCCAGTTGGGCGCGTTGTTCTGTATCCAGACGGGGTTTAAGTTTGAAGGGTAACCGCCAGGCATCCGGCCGTCCGCTCTTTCGATTGCGCTCCGATGAACTGTTAGCAGGCAAGTGACCGGCATTCGTTTGCACTTCCGAGCCAACGGCTTTGTCTTCGTTTGCTGACGGCTCCCTTACAACGAACCACGTAAGGATCGCGACCATCAAAGCGACTACCAAGGCTATGTATTTCAGGTTGTTTTTCATGGGGACTAGTGGGCGATCTTCGCAGACGGGTAGCTTGGGGTAGCTTGATCACCCGTCGGCAGGCAGCCGTGGGACTTAGCGACCAAGGCTCAACCTCTCAGAGGGAGAGCGCACCCAGATTATGAAATTACCTGGAAAAATCCGTACCGCGTCGAAAATCAGATCATGCCTAGGTGAGCCCCTGCCCGTGCGTTTTCATTTCCCGTATCCTGTTTCTGTATTACCAATGGGGTAGGCATGATATACCCCGTCATACAGCATCTTATGTCCGCGTCCCCCCTCTTCCTCCTTGACTTGCAGCTGGGATGGTAGAGGCTTGGGGGGTATCCATTTTCCATCCAGTCTATGCGTATTCCGTTGATCCCCACACTACTCGTCATTTGCTCCTTCACCTCTTGCGCCCAGGCACCCAGGGTGACATCCCCGACGGCTGCCGCACCGGTGCAAGTAGGTACCGTGCCGCGCGGCCCAGCCCCGACGATTGGAGCTCCGCGTGCGATTGTGGTCGACTACGCCAGTGGTCGGGTCCTCTATGAAAAAAACGCCACCCAGCGGTGCGCAGTGGCCAGCACCCAGAAGCTGTTGACCGCGCTCTGTGTGATGGACGATGGCAGCTTGAATCGCAAATTCACAATCACCAAAAGCGATACATGGGTGGTGCCAACCAAAGTGGGTATCAGTCCAGGCGAAGTCTACAGTCGGCGCACCTTGCTTGGTGCCTTATTGGTCAAAAGCGGCAATGACGTCGCGCGTGCGCTGGCGCGGAGTGTGGCGGGCAGCGAAACCGGATTTGCCAAGGTCATGAACCGCAAGGCGCGAAGCCTCGGTATGCAAAACTCGAATTTCCTCAACCCACACGGACTGACGGCCACGGGCCAATACTCAACAGCGCGGGACATGGCGATCTGCGCACGGGCGGCCTACAGTAGCCCAACCCTCCGCAGTATCATGAGTACCAAGGCTTACACCTTCCAATTTTCCAATGGTCGTAAAAAGCTTTTGGAAAACACGAACAGGGTGCTCAAGAAACTGTCCTACTGCAATGGCATGAAAACGGGAACCACCAATGCGTCCGGCCGGTGCCTCATCTCCAGTGGCAGCCTGAATGGCCGCGCTTCGATCGTTGTGGTCCTGGGGGCTACCTCAAACACCATCTGGTCGGATTCTGAAAAGCTGCTGCGCTGGTCCCTCGAGCGCCCGCCGGCACGATAGTTCCTGATGATTTATCTGGCAACACGCAGCTCGCAACAGCTAAGGTCCGTCCATGCGCCACCCCGAGGATGAACTGTCCGGGCTTCAGCAAGCCTCGCTACTCCGACAGGTTCCAGAGGTGGACACCTCGTTGATCAATTTCGCGTCCAACGATTACCTTGGCCTCGCACAGCACCCGCACATCAAGCAGGTCTATCAGGAAGCCGTTGAAAAATACGGCGCCGGCTCAACGGCATCGCGCCTCATCTGCGGCTCCATGGCACCGCATACCGAGCTGGAAAACACCCTGGCACAAGCCAAGGGAACGGAAGCGGCCCTGTCCTTTGCCACAGGCTACTCCACCTCGGTCGGAGTCATCACCGCCCTGCTGGGCAAAGGGGACACCGTGATTCTGGACAAACTCTGTCATGCCAGCCTGATCGATGGAGCCAGAATGAGTGGCGCCACACTGAGGGTATTTCCCCACAACCACCTCGACAAACTGGAATCGCTGTTGGTTTCCACTGCAAGCAAGGTAGCGCCTGACAGCAGAACCCTGGTGATCACCGAATCCATTTTCAGTATGGATGGCGACAGCGCACCACTGAGGGAAATTGGCACACTATGCCAAAAACACGACAGCCTGCTCATGGTGGATGAAGCCCACGGGCTGGGTGTGCTAGGACCAACCGGCATGGGCCTCGCCGAGGAGCTGGGGATCCAGGGGCTGATCGATTTCCATATGGGCACCCTGGGCAAGGCAGCCGGTGTGGCGGGCGGCTATCTGGCAGCTTCACAACCGTGGATTGACCTCATCATCAATCGTGCGCGTTCATTTATCTATTCCACCGCCCCACCACCGGCCCAAGCGGCGGCCGCAACCGCGGCAATCCGGATCATCCGGGGCGAGGAAGGCCACGTGCTTCGAAATACACTCTGGGCAAATATCCGCCTGCTCAAGAAGGACGCACAGTCCGCCATCATTCCCTGGATCATCGGCGACAACAAAACCGCCATGGACAAGGCGCAGGAACTACGCGCCGCCGGATTCCTCGTTCCGGCCATCCGCTACCCCACCGTGCCGCGGAACACCGCCCGACTGAGAATCACCGTCAGTGCAGCGCATAGCAGCGAGCATATCACCCGCTTGGCGTCGCTGCTTGCATCGGTCGGCCTGGTTTGAGCTTTGTTTGGGTGAAAGATGGATTTTCAGGGAGAGGTATCCTTCCCGGCGTATCTGGACACGCCGATCCGTCGTTATGAAAACTGTCTGCGTTACCCTGGTTTTTTTCTCGCTCGCTGCCCATCTGACTTTACAGGGAAGTGATAGCCACCCGCGTATCCTCTTTCCACAACCCGAAGAAGCTACAGTCAAAAAACGCATCCAATCCGACCCCCTGGCCGGAGCCCTCTACAAGGAACTTCTCCGTCGGGCTGATCATGCGCTCAGGCGGCCTGTGTGCCGCTACCACATACCCGACGGGAAACGTCTGCTGACGCAGAGTCGCTACGCACTCAACACGATTCTGCACACCTCGATGGCATGGCGGCTATCGGGTGAAAAAAAATACCTCGACCGCGCCATCCTCGAGCTTGATGCGGCGTCCGGGTTAAAGGATTGGAACACCAGGCACTTTCTCGATACGGCGGAGATGTCCACGGCTGTGGCCATCGGCTACGACTGGCTTTACCACGCACTCAGCGCGGAACAACGCCTGCGCTACGCTACCGCACTCCGGGTAAAAGGTCTCGAACCCGCCCGCAGCGGTTTCACCGACCGAACGAAAGCCTGGTGGGCACACCCTAACAACAACTGGGCGCAGGTATGTGCCACCGGCCTGCTCTTTGCCGAGCGGGCTTTGGAAAAGCCGGGCGATGCCATTCATCCGGGACGCATCAAGGCGTGTCAATCACTCACGGCCTGCCGGACATTCTATCTCCCCAGCGGTGCCTATCCTGAAGGCCCCAGCTACTGGCACTATGGGTCGAACTACCATGTACTCGGCCTCGCTGTTGTTAGAGGGGAGCGTGGTGACCGACCGGAACTCAACATCCCCACCCCTGCCGAGTTCAAAGCCTCGCCACTTTTCACCGAGCATCTCACTGGCCCATCGGGAATGGTTTTTAATTTTGCTGATGCCTGGGCATCCACAAGTAGTATCAGTGCTGCGCAATCGTGGATGGCCAGCGCGTTCAATGACCCCGCCACCTGCGGATTCATCCGCGCCAAACTCGCCAAGGACATCACCCACCAAACCAAATACTCCACCACGGGGCCAGACCGTTTTTTCCCGTTACACCTACTCTGGTTACCTCAAGCGCCTGAAAAAGCAGCTCCTCCACTCCCCCTCGATTCCGCATGGCAGGGAAGCCAACCCCTGGCGACATTCCGCAGCTCCTGGGAAGATCCTGACGCCCTCTTCGTTGCGGTCAAGGGCGGCTACCCTGGAGCCAGCCACGGGCAGATGGATGTAGGCTCGTTTGTCGTCGACTCCGGAGGCATCCGCTGGGCGGAGGACCTGGGCAGTGACAACTACAACATGCCCGGCTACTTCGGCTCAAAACGCTGGAGCTACTTCCGGCTCACCAACCTGGGACACAACACCCTGGTGATCGGAGGAAAACTGCAAAACGCAAAAGCGAAGACCTGCCCGATGACGAATTTTACCAGCTCGGCGGATGAGGGCTCGGCGACCTTTGACCTGAGCCCGGTCTATCAAAAACAAGCCGACAAGATGGTCCGGCACTGTCGGCTCGACCGGAAAAACCACCTGATCACCCTGACCGACTCCATCACTTCCCCCAGGGGGAGCGTCCGCTGGGCTATGTTGACCCGTGCCAGCATCGAGATCAAAGGCAGTGTCGTCATCCTCAAGAGATCCGGCAAACAACTCACGGTTACCCGCAATGATCACCACGGCGGACAATGGGAAATCCTGGAGGCCAAACCACCGAGCAGCACGGAGAACCAGAACAAAGGGGTCCGCATCCTCGCATTCACCGCCCCCGCCGCCGACAAGCTGGAGCTGAGCGTGAGTTTTGGCCAGTGAAGTGACCACCACGCAAAAAAACGACGGCCCTGCGACCGTCGTTTGGAAATCTCTGCTGGATCAGCGCGGACTTTAGATAAGGCCCGCTTTTTTCAGCGTTGCGTAGGCACCATTCTTGTTAATGGTCTTGATCGCCTTGGCACTCAGCTTGACCTTCACATGGTGGCCCAGCTCAGGGACGTAGATACGCTTGGTGTGGAGGTTGGGGGAAACGGTACGCTTCACCACCTTGGTCACGTGACGACCGATTCCACCCTTCTTCTTCGCGAGACCGGAACGGTGAATTCTTCCACCGACACGGACACGGGAACCTCTGATGCTGCATACTCTGGCCATTGTTCTAAATTGGTTTGATCTAAATTGTCTAAAATCTCAGTGCGCTAAGGAAAAGCGCCACTCGCGGGCGGGGAGAAATACACTCCGGCGGCTACCAGTCAAGGGAATTTGCTATATTTCCGTATTTTCTGACGCTTTTTTGGCCTTCAAGCCCTTGTCACGCCTGATTCGAGGCAAGATCAGACCGATCACCGCCAAGGCTCCCGATACGCCGCCCAGGATGTCGGCCAACCAGTCCCCGGTATCATTACCACTGCGACCGGGGGTAAACCCCTGGTGGTACTCGTCCAGTCGGCCAATCACACAACAGATCAGCGCGACCACCAGGAACAATCGGGTGCGCGAGACTCCCGGCCATTTCTGGCCACCAAAGGCGGCAAGTAACGCCCCACCACCGAAGAAATAAAGAAAATGGGCCACCTTGTCCAAATGGGGGATATCAGGCCCGTCCTTGGGAGCAGGATTGCTTGCCGACAAGAACCAGAGTGTTACCGCCCAGGTAAAAAACAGCAAAAAATACGCCGCGGGCCTCCGTGGAAGCCGCGCGACGATCAGATCGCAAAAACCGGAAACGAGTTTCAAAATGCCCGGTTTCAGGTGAGTCCATCAAGTTTAGGCAAGCCCCTCGAGCTTGGACTTCAATTGGTCGAGCGTGACATTGGCACCGGTGATGGTGTCCTTCACTTCGCCATCCTTGAAGAACAGCAGACATGGGATGGAACGCACACCATACTTGGATGCGAGAGCCTGGTTGGTATCAACCTCCACCTTGCCCACCTTGGCGGTATCTCCCATGGCATCGGAAAGCTGATCAATCAGAGGGGAGATCATCTTGCAGGGGCCACACCACTCCGCCCAGAAATCAACCAGAACGGGTTTATCCGAGTTGATTACCTCGGCCTCAAAGTTATTTTCGTTATATGCATTAGCCATGTGCGAAATATGTACTGATCATGGCATACGTCAAGCGGCTTCATCAATTAGTCTGTTTTGAGAAAGACATCCGTCTTTTTCCATCTTCATTCCACCACTTCAAAGGCGCAAAAAACCGCCCGTAGTGAGCCACGGACGGTTTTTGAATCGTTCAGGTAGCCAAGTCTGCACCACTCTATCAAGCGGGTCACCACTCGGCTCATGAGCAGCCATTAGAAAGGCAGCGCACTTGTTGCCCACGCGAGGTAGGCAATAAGACCACCAAAGATGAGAAGAATAATTTGGATAACCATGATTGTATTTCTTTAAGGTGTTAAAAAATCAATTGGGACGTCGGCGGCTGAAAATCGATGTTTATTCGAAAAGCCTGCCCCATCCAGGAGTGCCGTTTCTGGTTTCGTCATTCACCCAGATGCTGGCAGTCGCAAGCTGGACACCGAGCACAATCAGGGCGGCGATCAGAGCCACTACCGAAAGAGCGGATGCGGCACCTTCACCCTTGTGAGCACCGGAGTCATCATCGTCGGCCGTACGAATGGTCGCGGCTTGGGATGGTGTCGCAGGAGAACCCATCGGCTGGGTCTGCTGGAGCTGGACGGTGGCTTTGGGTAACGGCTGGCTGGAGGTTCCAGCGGGGGAACCCGTGAGCGCCACGGTGCCGGGACCGGTCGCCCCAGGCGTGTTGAGCCTAACAGTAGGCGCCGGGGTAGGTGCCTTGGTGGCGGAACCCGTTTGCAACTGCACGGTAGGAGCTGGTGTCGGTGGCTTGGCTGTGCCGGGACCGGAAGTCTTGAGAGGAATGGTAGGTGCTGGCGCCGGCGGCCTGGGAGCACTCGCTGCAGTAGGCACAGGAGGCGCGGCCGGAGCTTTGCTATCATCAGGTGTCGCCTTCAGGGTGACACGTACGGTTTCCTTACGAAGAGGCACCGCTGAGGTCTTCTTCATTGGCTTGGGATCGGTTTCGTCGCTCATAAATGTATCGTAGTTGTTGGATGTGTTGGTAGAGGTGTTACTGGAGGCGTGGTTTGCAGAGTCACTTGTGCAATTACTTGAGTCGTTGCATGAGGTGTCGTCGTGTGATCTTGAAAAGGAATGATCCTTTTCATTAATAAAGCCTTCACCGGGCCCCCATGTCAAACCCGCAGACCATTTTTTTTCGATTGGAAATACAATGTGATCGCACGTGTCAGATTTTCGCTCAACGTGTTCTTTTTGATGAAGCGGCGCACGGATTGAATAATTCTTTGCCTAGCGACCGTTATAGGACTATCTCAATCGCATCATCATGAACCAAGACAACAACTCAAGACGCAAGTTTCTCAAGACCCTTGGAGGGGTGGGAGCCAGCCTTACCGCCGCGAATGCTTTCGCAAACACAGCCAGCAACCCAGCTCCCGCGCGACTCGGCGGTGCGAAGTACATGGGTGGCTTCATTGCGCCCAAGCTCGACACCATCAAGGTGGCCATCATCGGCTGCGGTGCCCGGGGCGGCACTCATTTCGACCATGTCTCCGCCTTTGAAGGGACCGAGTTCGTCGGTATCTGCGATCTCTACGAAGACCTCTGCCAACACGCCAAAAAGAAGGTTCTCGCCAATGGCAAGGGCACGCGTCACCAGGGAGTGAAGCTGTACCATGGCGACAAGCTCGCCTATAAGAAGATGCTCGCGGAAACCAAACCCGATCTCGTTTACGTGGTCACGCCATGGGAATGGCATGCCCCGATGGCCATTGACGCCATGAACGCAGGTGCCCACGTCTGTGTGGAAGTGCCGCTGACCACATCCATCGAGGAATGCTGGAAGGTCATCGACACCTCGGAAAAGACACAGAAACACTGTATGATGCTCGAGAACGTCAACTACGGACGTGAAGAGCTCATGTACCTGAACATGTGCCGGCAAAACATCTTCGGTGAACTCCTGCACGGTGAAGCCGCCTATATCCACGAACTGCGCGGCCAGATGAACGCGGTGGAGGCAGGCCGTGGCACCGGCAGCTGGCGCACCTACCACTGGGCCAAGGAAAACGGCAACCTCTACCCGACCCATGGACTCGGACCCGTGGCCCAGTATATGAACATTGGCCGGACCGATGATACCTTCCGCCGCATCGTATCCTTTTCCTCCCCCGCCCGCAACCACGAGCTCTATGCCAAGAAGCATTTCAAACCGGACAGCAAGCTGAACCAGATCGATTATTCGAAGGGGGGCGATATGAACACCTCCATCATCAAAACCTTCCTGGGACGGACCATCATGGTTCAATGGGACGAAAGCAGCCCGCGCCCATACACCCGCCACAACCTGATCCAAGGCACCAAGGGCACCGCCGCCGGTTTCCCCAACCGGATTGCACTCGACTATGCCGATGGCGAAGGCCTGCCGGACAACCTCTTCAAAGCTCTCACCGGGGGCAAGAGAAAGCACACCAACTACCACGGCTGGACTACAGATCTAAAAGCCTTTTATGATGAGTTCGACCACCCACTCTACAAGCGCATGGCCGCTGTCGCCAAGAAAATGGGCGGGCATGGCGGTATGGACGCCATCATGAACTTCCGTGTCATCGAGTGTATCCGCACAGGACAGCCACTCGACCAGAACGTCTATGAAGGCTGCCTCTGGTCCTCCGTCACCCCACTCACCCGCAAGTCGGTGGCTGAGGACGGTATGCCCCAGGACTTCCCCGACTTCACCCGCGGCCAGTGGAAGACCACCAAACCACTTGCCATTGTCAGCTAGTAAGATTCAGGCCAAGACACATTTCAGGACGGCGACTCCATCACGGGGTCGCCGTTTTTATCCTGGAATCCGCAGTTGGGTGCGTGTGGAACAGAATGTGGCGGCGGTTTATAACCGTCAAGGCCTATGGAAGCATTGACCAGGCGGTTGCAAACCGCCGTCACGTCAACTGCGGATTCCAGGGTGAAACCGAAAAACGGCGGGCCACTTTCGTGACCCGCCGTTGATGATTGGCTATGACCTGGCGACCGGAGGCCGCCGTCACTTTAGGCTTCGGCTGGCTCGGCAGATGCCTCGTTCTGCTTGGCTTCGCGGGCGGCGGCGCGGATGGACATCTTGACGCGTCCGCGGTCGTCGACGCCGATGCACTTGGCAGTGACGACATCGCCTTTTTTGACCACATCCTCGGTCTTCTCGACGCGGCCCTCGGCCAGCTCGGAAATGTGGATGAGGCCGTCCTTGCCGGGCATGATCTGCATGAAGGCACCGAAGTTCGTGGTGGAGACGATGGGTCCGGTGTAAACCGTGCCCACTTCCACTTCCGCGAACATCTGCTTGATCATCTCCATGGCGCGATCGAGGCTTTCCTTCTTGGCCGCGTAGACGTGCACTGTGCCGTCGTCCTCGATGTTGATGTCGGCACCGGACTCAGCCTGGATGCCCTTGATGTTTTTACCACCTGGCCCGATCAGTTCACCGATGCGGTCGGGGTCGATCTTGGTGGATTCGATCCGTGGAGCATACTCGGAGAGAGCGCCCGGTCCGGAGATGGTTTCGTGCATTTTAGCAAGCACCTTCTCACGTCCGCCGGCGGCCTTGACCACGGCTTCCTCGAGAATGGAAAGCGGGATACCGGGAAGCTTGAGGTCAAGCTGATAACCGGTGATGCCTTCGCTGGTGCCACAGAGTTTGAAGTCCATGTCGCCGTAGAAGTCCTCGGAGCCAATGATGTCGAGCAGGGTCTTGTGCGCCTTGATGTTGTCGTTTTCATCCATCTCGGTCACCAGACCGACGGCGATCGCACCGACGGGGCGGATCAGCGGCACACCGGCGTCGAGCAGGGCCATGACCCCGGAACAAACGGTGGCCATGGAGGATGAGCCGTTGGACTCAAGCACCTCGGAGGTCACACGCATGGCGTATGGGAAGTCTTCCTCGGACGGGATGACGGGCTCAATGGAGCGCTCGGCGAGTGCTCCGTGGCCGATTTCACGACGGTTCAGGCCACCGAAGCGACCGGCTTCGCCCACAGAGAATGGAGGAAAGCTGTAGTGCAGGATGAAACGCTTGCTGTCCTCGCCACCGGCGTAGTTGTCAAAGTACTGACGTTCGTCGGCGGGGGCCAGGGTCGCGGTTGCCAGTGCCTGGGTCTCACCACGGGCGAAGATGGATGACCCATGCACGCGTGGCAGCATCCCTGCCTCGGCGTAGAGTGGGCGCAGGGTATCGATGTCACGGCCGTCGGCACGGACACCTTTTTCCATGATCGCAATACGGAATGCCTTTTTCTGGATATACTCGAAACATTGCTCAATCTCGAACTCGGTGACGGTGGGCACACGCTCCTTGAGGGTGGCTTCCACTTCGTCGCGGAGAGCTCCGACTTTCTTGCCACGCTCTACCTTGTTAGGGGCGTAGATGGCGTCCTCGATGCGGTCGCCGGCGACTTCGTAGGCGATCTCAAGGAGATCCTCCTTGGCCACGGTGACGGTGTATTCGCGCTTGGGCTTACCGACTTTGGCGGCAAAGCCTTCGATGGCCTCGACGATGATCGCCACCTGGCTCTGGGCAAAGTGAAGGGCCTTGACAAACTCGGTATCGGGCAGCTCGTTGGCAGCGCCTTCGATCATGATACACTCGGTTTTGTTACCGACGTAAACGAGATCGAGATCGCTCTCCTCACGCTGTTCGAAGGTCGGGTTGACGATGAACTCACCGTCGACACGGCCGACGCGCACGGCACCGATGGGACCCGCAAACGGGATGTCGGAGATGCAGAGGGCGGCGGATGCGCCGTTCATGGAGAGGATGTCGGCATCGTTGATACCGTCGGCGGCGAGCAGCAGCGCGACGATCTGGGTGTCGTAGAGGTAGCCTTTGGGGAAAAGCGGACGCAGTGGACGGTCGGTCATGCGGCAGGTGAGGATTTCCTTTTCGGTGGGACGTCCTTCACGTTTGAAGTAGCCACCGGGGAAAACACCGGCAGCGGCAGCGCGCTCCTTGTATTCAACGGAGAGCGGGAACCAGGTCTGGCCCTCACGGATTTTGGTTTGGGAAACGGCGGTGACAAGCATTACGGTTTCTCCGGATTGCACCTGGACGGCGCCGTCGGCCAACTTGGCCAGTTTACCCGTTTCAAGAGTGATCGGGTTGGATCCCACAGGGATCGTTATTGTTTCAATGTTCATATTCATATTACTTCTTTTCTTCTTTTGCTATTTTTAGCGTTTGGTTGGTTGCCCCTGTTAGCACCGTGTGTGCTCTGATGGTTTTCTTTTTTCAACGTATTCAGTGTGGGGCGGGCGTCTCTTGTTGTATTGTCGGGCAAAGCCTCCAGCCTGAATGAACAGGGACTGGGAAAGGATCAATGCGAGGTCGATCAAAGTGACCCGCGGAAAATTTTCAAAGGCTGAGCCGAAGCTCGTAGGGTTGCGTGAGACAAGAAGCGCAATCCCCGGAGGATAAGCAAAACGGTCACGGAGAAAACCGTGACCGTTGTGCGAAAGTGGTTTAGCGACGCAGTCCGAGGCCCTTGATGAGCTTGGCGTAGCGCTCTTCCGACTGCCCCTTGAGGTAATCGAGAAGTTTGCGGCGTTGGGCAACCATCGTGAGCAGGCCACGGCGGCTGGCGAAGTCCTTTTTGTGCTGACCCATGTGGTCGGTGAGGTGTTTGATGCGCTTGGTGAGAAGGGCAACCTGGTAGTCGGCGCTGCCGGTGTCACCTTCGTGAAGGCGGAAGTCGGCGGGGTTGATTTCAGTTTCTTTGACGTTTTCTGTAGCTTCTGTGCTCATGGTATTGTTTGGTTTCAGACCAGCTCCTTGCCAGTCAGCCCTTGTGCGGGAGGCGGGAATAAAGCAGAATTCCGCAGGATTGCAAGGGTTAATGCGACATTCTCTCCGAATTTAAAACCCTTACCAGCTCAAGGCACCTGTTGCGCAGGAACCATATATCCGGGATCCAGAGAGGCCAGGCGCGACCGCAAACTGGCCAACTCGGCGGTATAAGCGACTGTAGCCCGCTCGAAACGCACTGCCCGTTGCTCCCAGGTTTCCAGGCTACCCGGGACTGATTTGCTGCCAATCGTCGTAATGCGGTAGCGTGGCCGATAGCTTCTCACGTAGTATGATCCCAGGCTCGTATTGTAGTAGCGGTAACTATAAGACGAACTCGAATAGGTTCTGCTGCGACGGAGACTCTCCTGGTAAGTCACCTTGTTTCTGGCGAGGCCTGCCTCCAATTGTGCTGCAGCAAGCTTCGCAGTGGTTACCGCTATCTGGCTGCGAAGCGTGGCAATTTCCCTGGTTCTGGATTCGCTTTTTTCAGCCCTGTATTTCTCTTGCACACGAAGGTCGATCTTTGTTCTCGCAACGGCTTGACGTTTTCGCTCGACACTGGCCGCCTCTGCCATCTCAACGGCGGAAAACATGAGTTTTTTCTGCCAATCCATAGGCATCTGCCTATAGCCGAGCCGGGTGGCACCCGTGCGGTGAGAAATCGAGACCCCCATGGGCGTAACATCCGTAACACGCACATCATAATAGTCCTTCCCCATACGAGAGGTAATGGTGTCGTAGGTTTTACCAATAGCCTCACTGCGAACGGCCTCGCGATACTGCAACCGATGCGCTTCTTTTGCCTCTGTGATGAGCTTCGCGGTGGACTGCCCGGCTTTGAGTATTTCCCGGAGTATATCAGCCTCTTTTGCCGCATTGGCTGCTTGCTGCTGCAACTCTTTGGCAATGGCTGCCTGCTGCAAATTCCGGGCTGCCGCCTCATGCTTGCGGGAAATAACACCTATTTGGGTTTCCAGCTTGGTAATCCGGCTGTTTAGTCGGTCGTTTTCATCCTTGAGTCCATGACTTCCCTCAAACGACAACTTGGACCCGATATCTGAAACAAGCCCTAGGAACAGACCGGCAAAAACCAAAATGATCATACCAATCACAAAAAATACGACCCCTGACAGGTCTTCCTCTGTGAATGGATTTCGCATCGACGACTTGGGTTAAATTACTTGGTCATCAATTGACGCAATTCGTTTTCCAATGCACTGATATCAGCACTGGTCTTGTCACTTTCTCTTTGCTTTGAAGCAATATAAGATCTCAGCTTCTCTACAGACTGGAGGTAATTCGCGGCCCTTGCCTCTTCTTGCTGAGCCAATGCTCCCTGCATTGATTGACGGCCTTGCGCCCTTGCCGCGTCTGCTTTCGATCGATGCTCGGCGGCTTTAGCTGTCGCTCTTTCTGCGGCGGCAGTTTTTGAGACAATCGCTGCCTCAGCCGAGGCAATACTCTGGGTTAGTTGGCTTAACTCAAACTTGCGCGTATTCAGTTTAGTCTTGAGAGCATTGATCTGGAGGGACTTGGCATAGGCTGCCGATCCTTTATTTGCCCTTATGAGCCTGGCTTCCTTGTTTTTATTTGCAATGGCCGTATCCGAATCCGAATACTGGAAACGATCCAACATATCATCCGGCAAAAGGGTACGCTTTATCAGAGTTCCACCGTTTTTGTGGCGGATGTCCATACCCTCTGCGGATACCCTGCGAATCACAACATCCTCGTAAGTTTTTCCGTTTTTGATGGTCAGGCTTGCGATTTTCTCACCCACCGCACGCGCGCGCTCGGTGAGCCGGTATTTTTCTTTGTAATCTTGGAACTTCTTCTGAGTAATAGAGATTTTATCGCCCGCAGCAGCCACTGCACTGGTAGAGGTTACGATATCGGCTTGTTTTCGTTTCAGCTCGGTCTGCAATTCGGCTACTTTTTTTGCGGACTCACGCTTGGCTACGTAGTCATCGCTTTTTTCCTGCCACTTGGACTTCTCGTCTCCAAGAATGAGTATGTATCTCTCCTTTTCCTTGATCTGGGAGTAAATGCTTTTCTTGCTACCTGAATCATCTTCCAAGACCAGGAAAGCCAAACTTCCGAAACCAAGTAACACAGCCAGCCCCAAGATGAGGCCGATGACTCCAGGCCCTTTTGAACTCGTTAATAAATCATTGATCATAATTGAATTTTGATAGATTTAATGAGAGTCTGCCTTACTCGTTGATTGGGTATTTTTTCTGATAGTCCCTAAACTCTTTCTCTAACTTTTCATGGCTTGCCTCCAGGTCCATCTTTTCGTTATCGAGTTGTTCGAGCTGCTCGAGTGCCTTCTTCAAAGCTGAATTCGCCTCGCTTATGAGAGCCGTCTGATCACCCGGGTCCTCTCCAATCTCCATTTCCAACAAGCCAACCTGTTCTTCAAGCTCGGAAACCTGCTTGCGAAGATCCTCATTTTTCCGGACGAGTGCTTTATCTTCACAGGATGTCAGCAGAAATACAGCAAACGCGGAAAGGACAAGTCGATGGGCAGTGCTATCGTGTAGTTTCATGGAAATCAGCATGTAAAAACTCAACATGGCCTCCTTGGATGCAAAAAAGGAGATGGATTGAAAAAGGTCGATCAAGTGATACCCCTGCCATCTAACTGCGTCAATTGTTCTTTTTGAAAAAACGAGTGGCTGACGAGCCTGACACTCTCAAGCTTTGACAAGCTTGGCGAAACGAGAATAATCGCGTCGCGATGTCAGACGCTACCCAGACTAAATTACCCAAGTTGTATATCCCCGGACCGGTGGATATTGCCCCTGAAACCTACGAAGCCATGTGCCAGCCTATGATGGGCCACCGCGGCAGCGACTTCGAGGCCCTTTACGCCAGTATCCAGCCGGGATTGAAAAAAATCCTCGGCACCGAACGGCCGGTGTATCTTTCCACCTCCTCCGCGTGGGGGGTGATGGAGGGTGCGATCCGCAACCTGGTGCAGACCAAGGTGCTCAACCTCTGCTGTGGAGCTTTTTCCGACAAGTGGTATGGGGTGGCCGAAAGCTGTGATAAGCAGGCCGAGAAGGTCCAGGTCGAATGGGGTCAGCCGATAGATCCGGAGGCCGTGCGCGCCAAGCTCTCCGAGGGTGGTTTTGATACGGTGACCATGGTTCACAATGAAACATCCACCGGCGTGATGAACGACCTCGCTGGTATTGCCGCGGTGGTGAAGGAATTCCCCGGTGTGTTGCTCGTGGTCGACACGGTATCGTCACTTTCCGCCGTGCCGATCGAAATGGACCAGCTCGGGATTGATGTGGTGCTCGCCGGTGTGCAGAAAGCGTTTGCCCTGCCTCCGGGGCTGTCCGTTTTTGCTATTTCGGAAGCGGCTCTTGAACGAGCATCCACCACCAAAGGACGTGGATACTATTTCGACTTTGTCGAGTTTGATAAAAACGCCGCGAAAAACAACACGCCGTCGACCCCAGCCGTTTCCCTGCTTTACGCTCTCCAGCACAAGGTGAATGCGATAATGGAGGAGGGACTGGAGGCGCGTTTTGCGCGTCACGAAAAACTCAATGGCATGGTCCACGCATGGATGGAGAAACATGGATTCAAGAACTTCGCCCCCGAGGGGTATCAATCCAAGACCTTGACCGCCATCGACAACACCGACGGCCGGCTCGACGTGCCCGCATTCATCAAGGCATTGAGAGCCAAGTATAACGTGCTCATCAACGGCGGCTACGGCAAGGTCAAGGGGCTTACCTTCCGCATTTCCAACATGGGTAATGAGACCGAGGAAACGATGCAGGAACTCATCGACCAGCTCGATGATGTGATTGTGGATTTCCTGTAAATCCTGACCGATGCGAACTTTGCAAGCAGTCTTGGCCAACAGACGCCAAGGCTGCTTTTGGGTGACTACTTTCTGGCGGCTCCCGATACGATGGCTTTGGCGCGCGCCTTGGCGGCTTCGAGAAACTGCTTGGCCACAGGTTTCAATGCGCCTTGGTAAACGATACCAATTTCCAAGGCCGGGAAATCAACCAGCTCGATCGCCTTCACTCCCTTGGGAAGTTCTGCACCGGGGATTTTAACGGTGATACCCGCCCCGAACCCGCAACGGACAAACTGCTGCACGCCATCGAGGGAGTCGACCTCCACCGCGACCGGCCAGATGAGTTGCCGCGCATCGACCTCCTTCTGGAAAAGCTGCATGACCTCCTCGTTTGCAGGCAGCCCGACCAGCGGCACATTGGCCCGCAGCTCACCTGATGTATCGTCGAGCAAGTCCGACAGCGACTTTGCCTTGTGTCGGGCAGGCAGAAGAAGCGCCAGGGGCAGTCGCATCAACTCAACCGCCTTGAGTCCATCGCTGAGTCGTGGGTGGATCACACTCACCGCCAGGTCCGCCTGCTGCCGGACCAGGAAATCCTGCACATCGGATGGCTCGGCATCGCGCAGGGTGAGGCGGAGTCCCGGGATATGCTCCCTGAGGTCAGCTAACAACTCGGGCAGGTGGTGGCGCAACACTGAGGCGGATGCACAAATTCTCAGGTGCCTGCTTTCCTCCCCCTTCAGTCGGGATTCAACATCACCCAGGCGTGAGAAAAACGGGTAGACGTGGTCGTAGAGTTCATTGCCGGCATCGGTCAGGCTGAATGGCCGACGGTTAAACAATTTGACACCGAGGCTCTTTTCCAACTGCAGCAACTGGCCGCTCACGGCGGGCTGCTGGATACCGTATGGCATTTTCCTAACAGCGGCGGTGATCCCCTCATACTTTGCCACGTAGTAAAACAGCTCAAGGTGGTGCACGTTCATGCGGGACAGCATAAGCCTTTAACTTGCAAATACCAAACTCCAAATACCAGGCATGGGATTTCGGTTATTGGTCGATTGAAATGACCTTGCCTGTGGCGGTGGTATGGATAGAATACCGGCCAGCAAGCGATCCACTGTCATGGCCAAAGGATATGATCAACACCAGCAACGCCAGATGGCGTTATCTGCATTTGGCAAGGATCTTGCTAGACGGGCCAAGTCCAAGTGCGAGCTTTCCGGGGAGGCTAACGTGCCTTTGCATATTTATGAGATGCCGCCGGTGCCTAACGAGCCCGATTCAGGCCGGTGCCTGCTGCTCTGTGAGAAGGTCATCGACCAGTTAAACAAACCCAGCTTGATCGTTCCCGACCAGTGGCGGCACCTGGGGGAACTCATCTGGAGCGAAACACCAGCCGTGCAGGTCATGGCCTGCCGGATTCTCAGCTACATTGCCAAACAGGAAAACTGGGCACGGGACATTCTGGACGAAGCGTATCTGGATGATGAGGTGATGGAGGAGGCAGCTAAGGCGGGGCTTTGACGTGGCGGCGGTTGGTAACCGCCGCGCCTTCTTCCATCTGTTTGGACGAGGCGGTTTCAAACCGCCGTCACCTCACCCTCTTGGGTGGAATTTCCTATGGATGGACTTAAGGCCTTTCTGGTCGACGTGGGTGTAGATCTGGGTGGTGGCGATATCGGCATGGCCTAACATATCCTGGATCACCCGGAGATCGGCTCCGTTTTGCAGAAGGTGGGTGGCGAAGGAATGGCGTAACAAGTGCGGGTAGACATTCTGTTCCAGCCCTGCGGCCTTGGCGCGTTGTTTGACGATTTCGCGGACGCGCTCCGGGCTGAGTTTGCCACCGCGGATGCTCAGGAAGATCCAGGACGAGGTCTTTTTTTTCACCAGCTCCGGGCGTTCGTTTTTCAAATAGGCCGCCACCGCCTCACGGGCTTTCCCGCCCACGGGGACAATCCGGGTCTTACCGCCTTTACCCGTGACGCGGATAAAACCTTCGTCGAGGTCGAGGTTTTCGAGTCGGGCACCACAGAGCTCGGACAAGCGCAGGCCCGATGCATAAAAGAGCTCGAGGATTGCGAGATCGCGTCGACCTAACAACTTCGCCACATCGACCGATTCGAGCAGCGAGCTGACGTGCTGTTCATTGAGTGTTTCCGGAAGGTGTATTTCGCCCCGTGGGGGCAATAGCGGCTCGGCGGGATCGGCTTTGATCATGTTGAGGCCGGCGAGTCGACGGAAAAATATCTTCAGGTGCACCATGTTAATACGCAAAGATGCGGCGGAGAGCCCCTGCCCTTTTTGATAGGAAAGAAAATCGGACAGCTCCTGGGTGCCGATGTCATCCCAGCTGGAGACCCCCTTTTTTTCCACCCAGGCGACAAGCGCGTCCAGCGACTGCCGCACCGACAGCTGATAGGCGGTGGACAGCCCGCGCTCCGTGGCGATGTAGAGCAGAAACTGGTCGATTTGCGAAGTCACGCGTAAGTTATACCTAAAATGACGGAGCGAGCAAACCCTTCGCTACTCCGGTCCCTCTGCCTTCGATTCCTCGTTCGGATCGATTTTGCGGAACAAGACCTGCTCGACGCGGCGACCGTCGGTGCTGGTGACTGTGGCTTCATAACCTTCCACCACAAGCGTTTCCTCAAGTTCGGGGATATAACCCAGTTCGCGGGTGATGTAGCCGCCGACCGTGGTGATGTCACCGCTTTCGAGATCGAGTTCAGGGATATGATCGGAGAGTTCATTCAAGGTCAGCGCCCCTTCGGTGATGAATTCATTTTCGTTGATCCTCTTGATTGAGCTGGTATCGCTGTCGAACTCGTCCTGGATATCACCGACCAGCTCCTCCATGATGTTGTCCATGAAAACGAGGCCTGCGGGGTCGCCATGTTCATCCACCACCATCGCCAGATGGGCGTGCTCCTTGAGGAAAAACTGCAGCAACACATCAAGGGCCATCGTTTCCGGCACCACCTTGAGAGGGCGCTTGATCCGGATCAGGTCCGGGTCCTCGTCGTTGACCAAGGTCAGGATGTCTTTGATATGGATCAAACCAAGGGCGTGGTCGAGATGACCTTTCACCAGGGGAAAGCGGGTGTGTTGACTGCGGGTGGCAACCGCGAGGTTTTTTTCAAAATCAGAATCCACATCCAGGACGACCACCTCACTACGGGGCGTCATCACATCCTTGACTGAAATATCATTGAGTTCGAGCGCGTTGATCAGGATCTCCCGCTCGGTATCGGTGACCTCATCATGCTTTCCGCTCTCCTCCACCAGCAGGGCCAGCTCCGTGGCCGAGTGCACATCGGTATGGCCGGCGGGCTCGACGCGGAAGACTTTTTTCAAAATGAAGTTAGCCGTGCTGTTGATGATATGGATCGCCCAGCCAAACACCTTGTAGAACAGGTGCAGCGGGCCGATGAGATGCAAGGTGGTTCCAACAGGTTTGCGTATGGCGAGAACCTTGGGAACCTGTTCGCCGATGATCACGTGGACAAAGGAGAACGAAATAGCCGCGATGGTGATGGAGATACCCCGCACCAGCCATTTGGGGAATTCGGGGGCAAGATCCAATAAAAACGGACCGACAAAGTGAGCCACCAAGGGCTCGCCTAACATACCGAGGACGAGCGATGCCACGGTGATACCAAGTTGGCCGGCCGAGAGGTAGCCATCCAGCATACCGAGGGCGTGTAGAGCGAGGTTCGCTTTGACCGGTTTTTTCCCCTGGACTTCGATGAGCTGGCTCTTGCGGACCTTCACCAGCCCGAACTCAGCGGCAACAAAGAGCGCGTTGAGAATCAGGAAGACCGTGATTCCGATAAGATATTTCACCACCAGATCCCAGGTCGGGTATTCCGTGTATAATGCGCCTCCAGAGGCCAGGATGTCGAATGAAGCCACCATCACTGTTTTTCGTAGACGCCCTCATCGCGCTTTTCCAAGACCGTGAAACCCGCCTTTTTGGCGTCGCTGATCGATAATGGTTTGGCGATCCGGGGCGTATTCACCCTGCTGATCACCTTTTTCACCGGGTTCTTGCACAAGGGGCAAGTGCGTAATGCTTCACGGTCAACAGGTCGGCGCAGTTCAAATCCCCTCGCGCAGACGCGGCAACTTCGCTCCGGGTCGTCGGCATGTTCTGAAATATATTCGTAGAGGGGCATTCCTGTTTATTGGATGTGATCTGTGATGCTTTTCGTAGGCAACAAAGAAGTAGACGACAAAGACGCAAGGCAGTAATCCCTTGCGGGTTCCACCTTGCGCCAAAAAAGTATCACAACGGTGTCAAACTTACCAGCTTGACTTGGTGACGCCTGGAATCATTCCATGCGAAGCAAGCTCACGAAATGCGATACGTGAAAGCTTGAAACGACGGAGGAATCCATGACGGCGGCCGGTGTATTCACAACGGTTCACCAAACGTGTGGGGCTCGAGTCGCGAGGCAGCATGCTGAGGCCTACATAATCCTTCTCATCCTTGAGCTGCTTACGCAGGTCTGCATACTTTGCGACGGTTGCTTGCTTGCGCTTGTTGCGCGCGATCCATGATTTCTTTGCCATAACGGGGGGGCGGAAATAGCGGATCGGGCGAGCAAATCAAGCCATTTTTGCTTAAATCTTCACTTTTCTTGCCCTACGGTCGATTCCGGTTGCCTCCGCGCCTTCTCCAGACTTAATTCCCACCATCATGTCGATCACACCTTTCCACTACCAAGAACCTTTTCCCCTGGGCCCTGACACCACTGAATACGAGCAAATCAGCACCGAGGGTGTAAGCACCGCTGAATTTGAAGGTGAGACCATCCTCAAGATTGCGCCTGAAGCCCTGACGATGCTGGCCAACGAAGCGTCGAAGGCCATTTGCTTCAAACTCCGCAGTTCCCACCTCAAACAAGTCGCCGCCATCCTCGATGATCCGGAAGCCACCGACAACGACCGTATGGTCGCACTGATGCTACTTAAAAACGCGGAGATCGCCTCCCACGGCATCCTGCCTGCCTGCCAGGACACGGGAACCGCCATCGTCATGGGTAAAAAAGGCCAGAACGTCCGCACCACCGGCGACGACGCCGAACACCTTTCCCGCGGTATCCATAAAACCTACACCGAGGAAAACCTGCGCTACTCGCAGTCGTCCCCGCTGACCATGTACGACGAGGTCAACACCAAGACCAACCTGCCGGCCCAGATCGACCTCTACGCCACTGAGGGTGACGCTTACAAGTTTCTCTTTATTTCCAAGGGCGGCGGGTCAGCCAACAAGACCTACCTCTATCAGGAAACCAAAGCCCTGCTCAATCCCGCCAGCCTGAAGGCGTTTTGTATTGAGAAAATGAAGTCCCTCGGCACGGCGGCCTGCCCCCCCTACCACCTCGCGATTGTGGTGGGTGGAACGTCTGCGGAAACATGTCTGAAAACCGTGAAGATGGCATCAACCCGGTATTACGATGAACTTCCAACCGAAGGCAACGAGCACGGCCAGGCATTCCGTGACACCCAGATGGAGGAAGAACTCCTGATCGCCGCGCGCGAGATCGGTATCGGTGCGCAGTTTGGCGGCAAGTACTTTGCCCTGGACGTGCGGGTGATCCGGCTCCCCCGACACGGTGCCTCCTGCCCGGTCGGCATCGGTGTTTCCTGTTCAGCCGACCGGCAAGCCAAGGCCAAGATCACCAGGGACGGGGTTTTCCTCGAGAAGCTTGAAACCAACCCCGGTCAGTATATCCCCGAGAAATACAAGGACTGGAAGTTCAGCGGCGTCAACATCAACCTCGATGAAGGCATGGACAAGGTGCTGGAAACGCTGGACAAGTACCCCGTCACCACTGCGGTGTCGCTGACGGGAACCATCATCGTGGCCCGTGACATCGCTCACGCCAAGCTCAAGGAACGACTGGAAGCCGAGGGTGACCTGCCGCAGTATTTCAAAGACCACCCCGTTTACTACGCCGGCCCGGCAAAAACCCCCGCGGGTTACGCATCGGGATCGTTCGGCCCGACCACAGCGGGGCGTATGGACGGATACGTCGACCTTTTCCAAAAACATGGCGGCTCGATGGTGATGCTCGCCAAGGGCAACCGCTCCCAGCAAGTCACTGACGCCTGTAAAAACAACGGAGGTTTTTACCTCGGTTCAGCCGGTGGCCCTGCCGCACTGTTAGCCACCGACAACATCAAGGAACTCGAGGTGCTCGAATACCCTGAACTCGGGATGGAAGCCGTTTGGAAAATCAAAGTGGAGAACTTCCCCGCATTCATTCTGGTCGACAACAAAGGCAACGACTTCTTCCAGCAGATCAACCAGTGTCCGGTTTGCTAAGGAAATACAGACTATCATACAGGCCATAATATTAACTTGCCACCAGCCGCGAGGGGTGATATGGCATTGGTCGTGTGTAAATCAAGCTCTTCAAAAACAAGGAAGGTGGCGGGGTTGATCGCTGCTTCAGTAACCTTACTTACTACGCCATCAAAAGCACTCAACATCGAGCTGGACTATAGCTACGATGCGGGAACCGATCATTTTTTTGAAACCAATGAACGGGCAAAGTCGGCTTTGGAAAAGGCGGCGGCAGATATCAGTGCCCTTATCAACACGACATTGGCACCGGTTCAGGAAACCTATACGGGCTCTGATGGTTTTACCTCGGTGACCTTCGACTGGGATTACCTCTTCATTAATCCCACTGACGGAACCCAGGAGTCAATTTCGAACCCTTCCCTGGCCGCCAACACAGTCAAAATTTTTGTGGGCGTCCGCGAACTGGCTGGGGTCACTTTGGCATCCGGAGGCCCAGCGGGCGTGCAGTTAGGCATTTCCGCTTCCAACATCTCACCCACCTACCTGCAAAACGCCATTGATGAAGCCGTTGTCAATTCAAACAACGGGATCGGTCGTGGCGCTGGCCCAGTCATTCAAAATATCAACGGAACCACATTGTTCGGAGGTTATCCCGGAAGCTACAACCTCGATATTGGCGCCGGCATCGGCAACCTGTGGTTCGACGTGGACACTGACAACAAAAAAGGCAAAGACAGTGACAGCACATTGGAAAGTTTTTGGCACTTTGATCACACCACGCCAGTGGACGCGGGAAAATACGATTTATACTCGGTCGCTTTGCACGAAATGCTTCACGTTGTTGGACTAGGCACTTCCACTACTTGGGACGATCAAATCAGCGGAGCGACCAACTGGACAGGCAGCCACGTCATCAACCTTTACGGCACAGGCAACGGATTGATCGAATCTGGCAGTGGCCACGTCGCCGATGGAACCATGAGCACCCGCCTGGACAACGGGTCCTCACAAACTGCCGTTGTAGTGCCGTTCATCGGCATGGGGGAACGCCGTTTACTGACCGAACTGGATGCCGCATTCCTAAGGGACCTCGGCTACAGTACCGTCCCTGAATCATCCTCTACGATACTCATTCTATCGGCCACCGTTTTCCTTTTTCTTAGGAGAAACAAACAACCAGTTGGCCGACCCATTTAGCCTGCGCAACAAAGATTTGTTTTGACGAAACGGCACGGTCTTTGCTAGCATTGTCCCACTATGAAGAAACTACTCGTCCCCGCCCTAGCTTTGTTAGCTATCTTTTTAGCACCAAGCGCAGAAGCCACTACCACCGAAGCCAAGGGTCGTGCCCTTAAAATCGCCCAGGCCTTGAAAAAGCAGGGTATTAGCTTCCGCAACGATTATTGGCACGGTCTGCTCCGCAAAGGCGGCAGCACAACGATCAAAACCACGCTCAAGGCTGGCACTGAGTATGTGCTCGTAGGAGGCGGCTGCTCGGATGCCTATGACGTCGATATCATCCTCTATGATGAAAACATGAACGAGGTCGGTCGCGACACCAAGGTGGATGCCGTTCCAGTCGTGCGGGTCAAGCCCAAGTGGTCAGGCACCTTCTATATCAAAATGCAGATGTCTAACAGCACATACAATGGTGCCCACTACGCGCTCATCATCGGTTACAAATAAGCACAACAACCAACAACTAACAACGCATAACCATTCGTTCCCCGCGCGCTCTTCAGCGTGCGGGGATTTTTTGGCTCTTTTATCTGGATAAGAACACGTCGGCAGGCCACCTGACAACCAGGAAATGGCCTATCTCTGCAACAAGACCACCACAAGCGAATAGGCAAAGGCCACACCTACCAGCAACCCGCCTTCAATACGTGAGAGCCTCATCCGGGACCACATCAACGGGATGATAATGACAGTCAGTCCCAGCATCACACCAAGATCGATCCATGAGATTGCATCGCCATTGATCGGTTTGACCCCGGCGGTAATCCCGATGACGGCGAGCAGATTGAAAATACAGGAGCCGATGGCATTACCGGTGATGATATCCCCCTGGCGCTTGAGGGCAGCAACAACGGAGGTTGCCAACTCAGGGAGCGATGTCCCCAGCGCAAACAAGGTCAGCGAAATAATGACATCGGGCACGCCGAACCACTCGGCGATTTTCTCTCCGTGGTCCACCAGCCAGTCGGCGCCCACCACGAGGGTCACGATGCCAAGCAGAATGAATCCCAGGTCGGTGAGTATCCGGAGGCCTCCTTTTTTCGCTTGCTCGATCTCCTTTTTCTCAAACTCCTCGAATTCGTCAGCTCCCACTATGTGCCTCGAGTTCTTGGAAAGCCTGACACTGGCTGCGATGTAAACCAGGATACCTACAAAAAGGACTCCCCCTTCCCATCGGCTGAGATGTTTATCCATCATCATCACAGCAAATACGATCGAGCTCACCAGCAGGATGGGTAGCTCACGCAGGATCAGTTGGGAGTGGATGACCACCGGGCGGATCAATGCCGCTACTCCAAGAATCAGCGCGATATTAAAGATATTCGACCCCACAATATTCCCCAGCGCCATATCCGGACTCTCCTGGCTGGCTTCGATTTGAAATCCGAACCATCCCGCAGGAGTTGCAATCACCTCGGGTGAGTTTGCCTTCAGGCAAACCAGTAGCTCCGGCATACTTGTCCCGAACGCCACCACTGTCAGCCCGACAACCAGGGGGGAAATGCCCAGTCGTAGCGCAATCTCAGAAGCCCCCTTCACCAGCCACTCGGCTCCATAATAGAGACATACCAGACCACCGGTCAGCCAGAGAAAATGCATTGTCAGTTCCACAGGCGGGAATATGTACACGCTTCGTTGTTAAATAAACTTCAAACTTGTTCGAAATGTGATTACAGAGCCCGCATGTCAACGACCTATAAGATCTCCGTACTCGCCGGCGACGGCATTGGCCCTGAAGTCATGGACGCCTCCATGCTTGTGCTCGACGCAGTCAGCGAGAAGTTTGCCATCACCTTTGAAAAAGACGTCCAGCTCGTCGGGGGCGCCGCCATCGATGCCACAGGTTGCCCGCTTCCTGGGGAAACGGTTGCCTCCTGCGAAAAGGCCGACGCCATTCTCTTTGGCTCGGTGGGTGGTCCTAAATGGGAAAAACTCCCGCCCGATCAACAGCCCGAGCGTGGCGCGCTACTTCCACTGCGCAAAAAGTTCAACCTCTTTGCCAACCTTCGCCCGGGTGTCTGCCTGCCCTCGCTGACCCATGCGTCACCGGTCAAAAACGAACTCATCCCGAATGGTTTCGACGTCCTCTGCGTGCGCGAGCTCACCGGCGGTATCTATTTTGGCCAACCCAAAGGCATCAGTGTGGTGGATGGCGAACCCGTTGCCGTCGATACCATGGTCTACAAAAAAAGTGAGATCATCCGCATCGCCCACATCGCCTTCAACGCCGCCATGGCTCGCAACAAACGTCTTTGCTCGGTCGACAAAGCCAACGTCCTGCAAAACTCCGTCCTGTGGCGCGAAACGGTCATTGAAGTCTCCAGGGAATACCCGGAGGTCACACTCTCCCACCTCTACGTCGACAACGCAGCCATGCAGCTCATCAAGCAGCCCGGCTCGTTTGATGTGCTGGTCACCGGCAACCTCTTTGGCGACATTCTTTCTGATGAAATGGCGATGATCTCCGGCTCCCTTGGTATGCTGCCGAGCGCCTCATTAGGCAATAAAAACGACAACGGCCTCTACTTCGGTATGTATGAACCCTCGGGGGGATCCGCTCCCGACATTGCAGGTCAAGGCATTGCCAACCCGATTGCCCAGATCCTTTCCGCCGCCATGATGCTGCGCTATTCGCTCGGTGAAAACGACGCTGCCGATGCCATCGAAGCCGCGGTCAACATGGCGATTGATTCAGGACTCCGCACCGGTGACCTGTTTACCGGTAAAGTAGGTGAAACCAAGGTGGGCACCGTGGCAATGGCTGAGGCGATTGCGAATGCGATCTAGACAGTAGGGCGGCTTTGCAAGCTGTCGCCAAGCAACCCAAGGACGCACACCCTGTCGGCAGCTTGCAAAGCCGCCCTACCTGGTCCATACCAGAGCCACGGCCACGCCTAACAAAGCCACTCCAAAGACAAGGTCGAACCAGTGCGCCGATTTCAGATAAAGCTCGCGTACGGCTGACGCCTGCAACAGGAAGACCCACGCGCACCAAAGGAGCAAGCCTTCCAACACAATCGTCACACACAACATCACAGGCCACCCTTGTGGTGTATCCTTGATGACCAGAAAAGGCGCGGTCACTCCGGCAAGAAAGACAGCGACTTTCGGGTTCAACAGGTTGCAGAACAGGCCACGCCTCCAACACGCCGACGCCGATTCATCGATCACCATGCTGCCACCTACATCCAGTCGACCCGATTTCAAGCCACTGCGGATCAGCTGACAACCTAGCCAGACGAGATAAGCAGCGGCGACCCACTTCAGGGAAACAACCAGCCACCCGCCTTGCCCGAGGATGGCGGCAACACCTGTTACAGCAATGGTGGCATGCACCGCCAAGCCAGAGGCGATGCCGATGGCCGTCCAGCACCCGGGCATACGTCCCGATGCCAACGCGGTGCGGGTCAGCAGCAACATGTCGGGACCCGGGCTGAACTGCCCAAGCGCCATCACACCTACAAAAACCAGCCACTCTCCAGTCCACCCGGGCATTTTCCCATTATTGTTAGAAATCCTTGCGGGCAAACATCCAGCACGCCACTCCGAGGATACAGAACTCGAAGGCTAACGAAGTGCCGATGATGTAGGCCGCCGAATGCCGGTTATCATAATCCTCCATCGCCTTGGCTTCGCGCTGCTCTTGAGGCGTGGCTCCGGCTTCAAGGAACTCGGACATTTTGGTCATGTTTTTGCCGCGTACGGTCACCTTGTTTTTTAAGAGATAAGTGGCGTCCCGTGTCTTGGGCAACGGGGTGCCGATCGCTTTCACAATACGGTAGAATTTCTCCATCCCCTCGTCCACCTCCAGCTGCTCGCCGGTTTTCCGGGTTTGCCCGTCACCGATATCCACGGACAAGCCGGATGCCGGTGCCACGTAGGTGAACTTGTAAATCACACTCTCGGTCCATTGGACGGCGAGTGTCACCCCCCATACCAACAATGCCATCAACAGGGAAAACAGGGTGGATCTCGTCCACACCGCCGTAAGCACCGCCACCGAGTAAATCAGGCTGAACACAAAGGTCAGTAATAACACAGCCCAGAAAATCTCAAGGTTCCACGCATTCATCCTCACGCCGTGGGCAATAAAGACGATCAGGCAGAACACAAAAACCTGGATGGCCACAAACAACAGACTGCCCAGGTACTTGACAAGGAACAAGGTGACCCGGCTCATCGGCTTTGAAATCGCCACATCAATCGATCCCGCGGTCAGAAAATCGGGAAACACGGGACACACCGAAATCAAGGCCAGGACCAGGGCAAACAATCCGAGCCAGAGCGGCACAAGATAATCGGTAAACAGCATCATGTAGAGGTATTCCGCAAAAATACTCCCCTCCACAATCACATCACTCTCAATGTGATAGGCGCCGAAAAGCACCGAGATCCCCTGCGGGGTAAAGCCCACCGAAGCGTAGGTCATCGCTATCAACAGCGTAAGGAACAACACCACCCAGAACAGCTTCTTCGCCGCCAACAAGCGGTATGAGTCCCACAGTATTGTTAGAATTTGCCTCATTGTGAATGCTCCTTTCCTGGCAATTGCGGCGGTGCCGCCCCTTTGCGGGTGCCGCCCACCCCGCCGTCTCCGACAGACTCCATAAAAAGCTCTTCCAACGACTGCCGGACTTCCCCCATCTCGACGATGGTTACACCCTCTGCGCGCAAGGCGTCAATCACCGGCTGCATGGGGCCGGGATCCCGCTGGTAAACACTCAGGGTATGCCCTGCGACCTCGATTCCATCCGCCTGCATCCTACGCTGCAAGTCCGCAGAAACATCACCCTGGATTCGGAGTTCATAACGCTGGCTTTTTTCGGTCAGCTCGGCGATCGTGCCCTGCCTGACAATCTCCCCCTTGTCCATGATCGCCACACTATCGCAGATCATCTCCAACTCTCCTAGCAGGTGACTGTTGATAAACACAGTCCGACCCTCGTTGCGCATTTGTTGCAGCAGGGTTCTCATTTCGAGTCGCCCCTTGGGGTCCACCCCATCCGTTGGTTCGTCAAGAAACACAATCTCCGGATCGTTCACCAGTGCCTGGGCAAGGCCGATGCGTTGTTTCATTCCCTTGGAGTAGGTGCCCATCCGGTGGTTTCCCCAGTCTTGCATGCCCACCAATTCCAGCAACTCCCCGGTTCTCTTTTTTGCGGAGGCTCGTGATATACCGGACAGCCCGGCAACGTAACGGATCACCTCCCCCCCCTTCAGGTATTCAGGAAACCGCGCGTGTTCAGGCAGGTAACCCACTCTGGCCAGGGTGGGCTTGTGCCCCACGGGTAAACCTAACATGGTGCCCGAGCACCGGGTCGGCCGCACAATGCTCATCAGGATTTTCACCAGGGTGCTTTTACCGGCGCCGTTCGGTCCCAGCAGGCCAAAAATACCACCCCGGGGGACCTGCAACGAGACTCCGCGCAGGGCCTCCACCCCGCCACGGTATCTCTTCCGGGTTTCCGCAATATCTATGACAACTTCAGGCACGGGCGTCATCAAACACCAGCCCGGACAATTATCAATTGTTAATTATCGGCGACCTGTGCGCTCGGCGCCCCTGATTTTCTTCGCACTAAACGTCTCACCGCAGTAAGGGCAGCAATAGTGACCTTTGAACAGGACGGAAAGCGCGACAGCAAGGCGGTAGCTGCCCAGCACGGCTTTTGCATTTCTGTGTTTCTGGCATTTTCTACCCGACCACATGGGCGTCATGCAGAGAGAACAGCGCAGCTCCGACCCTTTGATATAAAAAACCACCAGTGATATCAACCAGAATGCGAGCAGGCCAAGACTCGCATACAGCCAGGTTTCGTTATATTGATAGGTGCTGTACCCCACCGCCACCAGGGCACTGATCCCCATGACTACATTGACAAGGACATGGTAGGCGCCCCTCCTCAAGAGGCGCAAAGAATGGTTGGATCGCTGATGGTGCATCGGTTGATAGGTCTGGCAGGTAAACTTGTGGTCGACTCCTCTTGACGTCCGGACACGGCCTGCATGCGACCTGCCGAAGACCTACTCGTTCGCCCGAGTAATGCACGCACAAAAAACACCCCTGAGCCAACTGCCCACCCTGCCCGGACGGCACTCTTTTTAAAAAGACATTATTATCCTTGCATAAATATTAAATAAATACTAAATTTCAATCAATCCCGAGTTAAATGGGCATGAAACACACAGGTTTTTTAATTTTGCCATTCATCACCTTGACCCCTGTGATGGCGCTCAACATCAAACTCGACTTCCTCCACGACGAGCATGCTGACCGCTTCTTTGCGACGAATCCCCAAGCCCGGTCAGCTGTCGAGAAAGCCGCCAAAAACCTGGGCGACATACTCACTAACAGCCTCCATCAAATCAATAAAGACATCTATTCCGGCAGCAACGGCGGAACCACTGCCAGCTTCGACTGGTCGTGGACCTACCTCGACCCCGTCACCGGGGCCACCCAGGTCATCACCAACCCGAGTATTGAAGCCGACACCATCGTTATCTATGTCGGCACGCGGGCGATGACCGACCATTCACTCGGTCGTGGTGGAGCAGGTGGTGCGATTGTGCAACTCACAGGTGCGGGCATTCCCACCGAGTGGATTGGTGCCGTGGATGCCGCCGAAGCATCTTCTAACACATCGATGAGACGTGGTGCGGGTCCGCTCATCAATACCATTTCCGGAGTAGCCAACTATGCTGGCTATGAAGGGAAATATGACCTCGAATACGGTATCTCAGTGGGCAACCTGTGGTTTGATGCCGACACTAACAATGATGGCAAGCGTGACTCCGATACCATACTCTCAGACTTCTGGCACTATGATGCCGATACCCCGGTGGCAGCCGGAAAAACGGATCTCTATTCGGTGGCACTGCACGAAATCATGCACGTCCTCGGGGCCGGGACATCCCAGACGTGGAACGCCAAGACCGATAACCAGAACAGGCTCGGCAGCGACAGCATCAGTCTGGCAGCCAGCTCCAAGCTCATCGCCGATGACGGCTATCACCCCTTTGACAGCCTGGTGAGCCAGCGCGTAAACGATGGACTCGACCAAAGCAGTGCCCTGTCTCTAGGAATCGTGCCAGGGGAGCGCAAGGAGCTCACCGCGCTGGACCTTGCGTTTCTTCGTGACCTTGGCTTTGACACCCTGGATGTAGTGCCCGAACCATCCGCGCTGCTGTTACTCTGTTTTGCCAGCCTGGCCGGCGTTTGGAAAAAAACACGGTAGCCCCCCCCTGTCAGCGCGGCCTATTTTTAGAAATAAACCCCTCCTGCACAGCCCTCCCGATGCATTTCTTTACAAAAAACCAGTGACAAGATGCTTGTTTTTTTATATTTTAGCTTTCAGTAATATTCTACTTGATGAAATTTGAAAAAGTTCATACGTGCTATGGCAGTCATTTAACTGCTGCCCGATATGAAACATGTGTGTGTCGCCCTACTATCCCTGTCCACCTCGGTAATGGGTCTCAACATTCAGCTGGATTTCTTCCACGATGAGGCTGCGGACAAGTTTTTCTCATCCAATCCCAAAGCCGCCTCGGCCGTGGAAAAGGCCGCCAAGGACATCGGCGACCTGCTTACCAACAGCATGGCGAGGATCAGTAGTGATCTCTATAGCGGCACCTATGGCAGCACCACAGCGCGGTTCGACTGGTCATGGAGCTACATCAATCCTGTCACCGGAGCCCATGAAACGATCAGCCAACCCAGTATCGACGAGGACACCGTCGTTATCTATGTGGGCACCCGCAAACTCAGTGGCCAGACACTTGGTCAGGGAGGTGCCGGCGGAGCCGGTGTGATCATTTCCGGGGCTGGTTATTCCCACGAGTGGATTGATGCTGTGGATCTCGCTGAAGCCGCCTCCAACGCCTCCATGCCGCGGGGCAGCGGCCCGACGATGGGTACCATCTCTGGTGCAGCCAACTATGCCGGTTACATTGGACGCTACGAACTCGGCTACGGCCTCTCGGTCGGCAACCTCTGGTTCGACTCCGACACCGACAACAACGGCTCCCGCGATTCGGACGCCACCCTGGAAAGCTTCTGGCATTACGATGCCTATTCACCCGTCGCCGCCGGGAAAACCGATCTCTATTCGGTGGCGCTGCACGAAATCCTACACGCGATAGGCCTCGGCACCTCCGAGACATGGGACAACCTCATCAACGGCACCGAATGGCTCGGCACCGAGGCTTCCCTTGCCGCCGGTACATCCAGCCTCATTTCCAGCGACGGCCATCATGCCCTGAGCGGACTGATGAGTGCGCGTATCAGCGACGGGGTCATGCAAGAAGCCCTGATTTCCCCGTCCATCACCCCGGGCAGCCGCAAGGAACTTACCGAGCTTGACCTGGCCTTTCTCACTGACATCGGCTTCAGCGCACCTGAGTCGGTTCCCGAGGCATCGACGATCGCTTTGCTGGCAGGAGCCCTGATGATGGTCATCCCAAGGAGAAAGCGTTGATTTCCTATGATCCTGCCCAATTGTGTTAGTGGGAGCTGAAAAATTACGTTGCCATTTAGGTAGAACACCTATTGAATTCGTGGACACACACACCAGACAACACCAGATGAAATTATCCCATCTAGGCACTACAGCCCTCATTTGCTGCCTGCCAGCTACGTCCTTCGCACTGAACATCAACCTCGTCCCTGCTGCGGGAATGTCACAAGATGCCATCGATGGCTTTCAGGCTGCTGCGGATTACTGGGAAAGTGTTCTGACCGACAACGTCACGGTGAATGTGGACATCGACTTTGCCGCACTGGGTGCAGGCGTCCTCGGCTCAGCGGGATCGACCACCCAGTCAGTCTCCGTTTCAGATTATTTTGCGGCCTTGGGTGGAGATGCCACTTCGACAATCGACGCTACCGCTGTGGCCAATCTCCCCGGCTTGTCGGGCGCTGGTGGACTTACCTACATCACGCAAATATACAGCCCGGCAGGTGGCGGCACAATGGTGCTTGGTACGGACAGCGACGACAGTGGCAATAACAGGATTCTCAATCTTAACACCAGCACCGCCAAGGCCGTTGGCCTCTTCACCGGAGGAGCCGGTGATTCTGACGCAAGTATCACCTTCAGCAGTTCGTTTACATGGGACTTCGATAACTCGGACGGCGTCGAT
Organism: Akkermansiaceae bacterium; assembly: GCA_024233115.1. Classification (NCBI taxonomy): domain Bacteria; kingdom Pseudomonadati; phylum Verrucomicrobiota; class Verrucomicrobiia; order Verrucomicrobiales; family Akkermansiaceae; species Akkermansiaceae bacterium. The sequence continues at coordinate 823,633 of JACKQB010000001.1, read as the reverse complement.
GCCGGTCATCAGGATTTTGTTGGGGTCGCCATCCATGAACTTGGCCATAGCCTTGGTTTTCGCAGTGGTGTGGATACTGTCGATTTCGTTATGGACAACCCACAGAGTCTGGAAAACTTCCGTGTCTGGTCGGGTCTCGATATGTTCCGCTTCAGTGCCGATGGCGTGCACGATCTATCTGTGGGAACCGCATCCTATTTTTCTGTCGATGGCGGCACCACAAACCTCGGACTGTTCTCAACGGGAAGCAGTAATGGCGACGGCAATCAAGCGAGTCACTGGAAAGACAACCTTGGACTTGGAATCATGGACCCCACAGCCAACCCGGCAGGCCAGACTAACACTGTCACCATGCTTGATCTTCAAGCGTTTGACGTGATGGGCTGGGATATGGCGGTTCCCGCGCCCGAACCCTCTACCGGCGCCCTGTTACTCGGGTCAGCCATTGCCATGCTTGGGTTTAGACGGAGAAGTTAATGTAATCGTCTGTTTTCTATCAACCCATGGTGGCTTGTATGTCAGCAGGCCGTCTATTTTTACTCGTAATCGGGCGTTTCCAACTCCAGCCCCTGCACACGGGCGTCCATCGACATTTGCTGCCAGCGCAGGTGTTTGAGTGATTGAATCTCCAAAATTTCACCCCCCCTTCCGTTGGTAGGGAAGTGATGATAGCCAAGCTCCAGGGTCACTGGATGCCGACTGGCATTCGGCAGCCCCTTCAAGGTCGTGTATCCCACGCTACTACGGTCCATGATCGCTAATTCTGAGAACAGTCCACCGCGGTCCTCGATGAGAAAACAATGATATTGGTCTGACGGGATACCCAATGGCCACTGACCTTGATATTGCCTCACATAACACCGCATCGTCACCGGGGTCGAGGGGCGTTGCACGATGAACTTTTCCCAGGGGATTTCGCAGAAGGCGGTCATGGCCGACCAATGCAGCAGGAAGTGATCTCCAAACCTTTGGAAGGAAACCAATCGCTGTATCTTATTGAGATCACGGTAAACCACAAACCACACATCGCCCTGGACGGATTTCACATGTTCCATACGTTCGATCTTCCATGCCGGCGTGTGCACATGCCCACGCTCGTTATAGTAGACATCCAATTGCGGCTTTTCATCCTCCGGCATGTAGACATATTTCAGCCTTTCCTCATTCGTTTCCGCCTGCAAAAACGCCCGCAGATTCGCCTCGATCATTTCCTTGGCCTTGGCCTCATCAATCACAGCAGGTGCCGCTGCAAGGGGGGATTTTTCTGCGGAGCCAGGCTCGGATTGAGTGGAAATAAACCAGTAAAACGAGAATATACCAGCCACGACGATGCAAGCGAGCACCGTCAATACCAGCAACAGCAAGTAACGCCTCCAGCGTGGTTTCGGCTCCTCCGACCGTGCATTCTTTTCACCAAAACCGGCCTCAATGTCCTTGGGGTCCTTGGTGACGGGCAACTCCTTACCCTGTCGACGCGTCACCAGGTCAAAAGCATCTTGAGGATTCAGTTTACTAGGCGCCATGACCTCTAACTTTCTACCCGACTCCTTAGTTCCCCGCCAGCAAACTTACTTATCAACAGGTCACCTTCCCTGGCCTGCGCCGTATCTGTCAGGATATTGCCAGCCTCATCCATGGTGATTGAAAACCCACGGGCAAAGGTCGAGTCGGGACCGAGGGTCTTGATCAACGATGCCAACCTTTTAAACCGGTCATCCGCGTGTTGCAGGGCATTTTTTCCCGACCGCTCCAGGAGTGTCCGGGCGTGGTCGAGACGTTCTCCCCGGCGCTGCATCACGCGCCTGGGGTGATGGGTGGCATGAAGCATGCTTGCTTGTTTCAACCTGCCAAGCATGGCTTCCAAACGGTAGTCACTGGCGTTTTTCAAGTCTTCGCGCAGCCCGTCCAGTAGTTGGATCGGCTCGCGTAATGCCCGCTCGGCATCACGCGGCATCAGGGCCCGGCGTGCCGAGGTCAGAATAGCGCTATCATGCCTGAGCCGGTTCGCCACCGCCCGCTGCACAGCATCAGCCGAGCGCCGGATCTTCGATCGCAGTTCTGCCCCGTCTGGTACCACCAACTCGGCGGCAGCGCTGGGGGTGGGGGCACGCATGTCGGCGACAAAATCGGAGATGGTGAAATCGATCTCATGCCCGACAGCCGACACCACCGGGACCGGGCAGGCATGAATGGCGCGGGCAACCACTTCCTCGTTGAAATTCCATAGGTCCTCGAGCGAGCCACCGCCGCGGCCTGTGATGATGACATCAACGCGGGGCAGGCCATATTTTTCAGGATTCCCTAACTCTTCGATCGCACGGGCAATACTCAGCTCCGCCCCCTTGCCTTGCACCGTCACCGGATAAAGGACCGGCTGCACCCACGGGGCACGGCGGGTCAGGATGTTGAGCATGTCCTGCAGTGCGGCACCTGTTGGAGATGTCACCAGAGCAATCGTCCTGGGGAATTTCGGCAGTGACTTTTTGACAGCCGGATCAAACAAGCCCTCGGCATCAAGTTTGCGCTTCAGGGCTTCGAACTTCGCCTGCAAATCCCCCAGGCCGGCATTCTCGACCTGCTTGACTATCAATTGCAGCTGGCCACGGGATTCATACACTGAAACCTCACCAAACAACCGCGCCTGCATACCGTCCTCCGGTTGGGCTTTCGCCCTCGCCGCCGAACCACGGAAAAGCACACAGGAAATCTGCGCGCCCTCGTCCTTCAGGCTGAAATAACAATGCCCGCTGGCTTGTCGGCGCAGATTACTGATCTCCCCCTCCACCCAGATCTCACCGATCTCGATTTCGAGCAGGTTTTTCATCCGTCTGACCAGACGGGTCACTGTCATTGCCTCGGCCACGGGCAGAGCATCCACTCCCCCGCCCATGATGACAACCTGAAAGTCTTGACTCTTAGTTGTTAATTCTTATATCTCCCCCCGCCATGGCCAACAAAGACCAGACTGACACAGAACGTATGGAAAAAATCGTATCCCTTTGCAAAAGCAAAGGCTTCATCTTCCAATCCGGGGAACTCTACGGAGGCCTCAACGGCTGCTGGGACTACGGCCCGCTGGGAGCCGAGCTCAAACGCAACCTCAAGGAATTCTGGTGGCGCAAAAACGTCCAGGAACGCGACGACATCGTCGGTATGGACGGCTCGATCCTCACCCACCAGGCGGTGTTGACCGCCTCCGGCCACGTCGGCGGATTTTCCGACCCGATGGTCGATTGCAAAGTCTGCAATAAACGCTATCGCGCCGACCAACTGGAGGAAATCCCCCGCTGCGAGAAAAAAGCCCAGCTTCCCAAGGGCGAGGATAAAAGCTGCGAGCTCACCGAGCAAAAAGAGTTCAACCTCATGCTCCAGACCAAGCTCGGCGCCGCCGCTGCTGACGACGATCCCAAAGCCGTCGCCTACTTACGCCCGGAAACCGCACAGTCGATTTTCGTGCAGTATAAAAACGTGTTGGACTCCACACGGTTGAAACTCCCCTTCGGCATTGCCCAGATCGGCAAGGCATTCCGCAATGAGATCAACCCGCGTAACTTCACCTTCCGCTCGCGTGAGTTCGAGCAGATGGAGATCGAATACTTTTGCCGACCCGAGGACGGCCTGCGCCTGACCGATGAGTGGCTGGAAAAACGGCTGGAATTTTACGATGAGATCGGTGTGCCACGTGAGAAGCTGCATGTGTTAGACATTCCAGAAGCCGACCGCGCCCACTACTCACAGAAGACTTACGACATCGAATACGAATTCCCCTTCGGTCAGCAAGAGCTTGAAGGCGTGGCATATCGTGGTGCCTACGACATCGGTAAACACCAGGAGCACTCCGGCAAGAACCTCGAGTACTTCGACGCCGAAACCAAGGAGCGCTTCATCCCGCATGTGGTCGAGCCGTCCGCCGGTTGCGACCGCACCGTCCTCGCCGTCATCTGCGAGGCATACGATGTCGAGGACCTCACCAAGGAGGGTGGCAAGCAGGACGAGCGCACCGTGATGCGTTTCAAACCCTGCATCGCCCCGATCAAGGCAGCCGTGCTGCCACTGCTGAAAAACAAACCGGAGCTGGTGGAGAAGGCCTTGGAGGTGAAGGCGCTGCTGCAACCGCACATGAATATCTTTTATGACGAAGCGGCAGCGATTGGCCGCCGCTACCGCCGCCAGGACGAGGTGGGCACCCCCTTCTGCATCGCCATCGACTTTGAGACCCTCGGAGAAAAAGGCGAGAACGGCGAGGACCTCACCGATACCGTCACCGTGCGTCACCGCGATTCCATGGAGCAGGAGCGCGTTGCCATCAGCGAGCTGCTTCCGTGGCTATTGGCTAGAATCGTATAGGTCCCATAGGACTTATAAGACCTATGAAACACCAGATACTCGTAGCCGGAAAGCCTGCCTTAAAATACTGCAAGGATGGCACCGCCGAGTATCTTAAAAGACTCACTCGCTACGGCTCCTACGAGCTTAAACACCTCAAGGACGGCAGCAGCGAGGAGGTCTCCCAGCGCCTCCGCGAGGCGAGTGCAGGCACCCTGCGGATCGTGATGGACGAGCGCGGCGAAAGCCTGACAACTGACCAGCTTTGCCAACGCATCCACGATTGGGAAATGCGTGGTGTCAAACGCGCCAGCTACCTGATCGGAGCTTCGGACGGGCATACGCAGGAACTCAGGGACGAGGCGGATATGGTCTGGGCACTATCCCCGCTGACACTCCAGCACGAACTCGCGCTGGTCGTTCTGTTAGAACAACTCTATCGCATCGCCACCATCCAGCGTGGCGAGCCGTATCACCGCTGATCAAGGATCCCAAGTGCCCCAGCCCCCTCGGGTCCGGTGGGACGGTTCCAAGGCATGTCGCTTTCGTCCGATTTAGGACCAACGGGCTTTTTCGCCGTCTGTGCGTTCTGTCCACAGGAAAGGAGAGGCAGGAAAGCGGCAGTCAGTAAAACGTAGAGGATCTTGCTCATGGGAGGGAGGATAACCTCCCGCGGCAACGAATCAAGTGCTATTTTTCCAGCTGATATGTTATTCTTGCCCACCGGCACCTAAGCTGACACAAAACCGGCATGCGTTCGTTCATGCGTTTCCAATTTCCACCGGACAACCCGGCTGACGCCGGCCCGACCTACCGGTCGAGGCTCTACGAGCGCTTTGGCGACCTACTGCCGGTCGTCACCTATGCCGTATTGCTATGGTGCCTGGTTGTTTTTTTCCTGCTGAATAGAGACAGGACGGGCACACTCGATGTTTACGAGCTTGCCCACAAACTGGGCATGACATCGATGCAGGATTTACACGAAGGGCGCTGGTGGGGTTTGATTGGCTCGGCCTTTATTCATTTTGAGCTGTGGCATGTCGGATTCAACATGCTGTGGCTGGTCCGGCTTGGCACGTTGATGGAAAGAGGACTGGGCAGTATGAAAACGGCGGCCTTCATTGTGGTCTCTGCCTTTGTCAGCTCAACGCTCAGCCAGGTCATTGACGGACCCGGCATCGGCTTTTCGGGAGTTGTTTATGCGATGGGCGGTTTCATCTGGGGTGCCTGGCCGCGCTACACGGGTTTCCTGGAAGGATTCAATGGCAGCACCCTGCGCTGGTTCCTGCTCTGGCAAGGTGTTTGTTTCCTGCTGACATGGGGTGGCATGCTGCCCATTGGCAACGCTGCCCACATCTCCGGCATGGTGTTTGGCTTCCTGGTCGGCCTGTGGGCATGCAAGGGCAGCAAACGCGGCTGGTACTGGCTGGCCGCCAGCTTGTCGATGACCCTGGTATGCGTGGGGATCGTTTACCTGTTTGCCCAGGTGGACTGATTGGCAGGCCGGGCTACTTCTTTTTCAAATTGCGGGCGGCCTTTTTGACGTCTCGGAATGCTTTGCTACCATCTTGCAGCACCTCATTGGGCGGGATCACCTGTACCAGCTTTTTATCGATCGGGTTGATGACAATGATCATGGGGAGCGAGTTGCCGGCTTTCCGCAGACCGTCGATGACAGCCATGTTGAATTCATCCCCCTGGTTCAGACTCCCGGCCTCTTCGTAAGAAGTCCTGACGATGATCGAACTGGTTTTCAGTGCCTTGATCGTATCTTCGATGACATCGACCACCTGTTGTGCCCCCTGGGTGTCGGAGTCATAGGTTTTGTTGGTCACCAGGATGGTGATCAGCTTTTTCTCGGATTCAGCCGTTTTCCTCGCTTTATCCAGTTCCTTCATCTCCATGGTATCACGCCACTTGGGAGTGATGTCGCGAGCCTGGAGGAAAGGGGTGACCGATAGGAAGAGGAGGAGGCTGATGTATTTTTTCATGCCGGTCATCATGAATGTTCCAAACGAAATGGCAATGGATTTTTTTTACGTGTCTTTTTCCAGTTTCCGCGCCCAAAGCCAGAGGATGTCGGAAAGCCGGTTTAGAAAGCGGCAGGCCTCCATGGACGCGCCTTCGCCGAGGCCCCACGCTGCGAGTTCGGCACGGCGGCAAACGGCCCGCGCCATATCCATCCATGCCGCTCCGGCATCACCACTGGCACCGGGGCGCGCCCAGCCGTCGAATTGGGTGGGCATTTCCACTGCAATCGACTCCAACCAATCGATGTCTTCCTTGGTGACCGACGGATAACCGTCCGCGAGGTATTTTTCCCGTTTTGCGGTTGGCACGGAAAGCAAACCCATCAGTGCCACCAAATGCCCCTGGATGGTATCGATTTGTCCAGTGATTTCATCGGGAACCCCCGATACCCTCACCATCCCCAGGGCCGAGGTCAACTCGTCCACCGCTCCACAGGCAACCACCTCGGGAGAGAGTTTCGGCATCCGTCCACCATACATCACATCCGTTTGTCCATCGTCTCCCCTGCGGGTAATAATACTCATGGCTATTGCTTAGCACAGGCCACCGTCCCGTAGCCATCAAATTACTTGCACCGGGGTGATTTGCCTCTAGCATAAACCCAATGAAGACCTCACGCAGACAATTTATCAAAACCACCGCCGCCGCATCCGCAGCCACCATCACCGGCAGCTACCTGTCGGCACAGACTGAAAACAACAAAGCCATGGACCCCCGTTTTCAAATTTCCATTGCGCAATGGTCACTCCACAGGGCGCTCCAGAAAGGACAGCTCACCAACCTTGATTTTCCGAAGTACAGCAAGGACAAATTCGGCATTCACGCCGTCGAGTATGTGAACTCCTTCTTCAAAAAACATGCCAGGGACCAGGCCTATTTGAAGGATCTCAAATCCCGCACCGACTCCGAAGGCATCCGCAACGTACTCATCATGTGTGACGGTGAGGGCCAGCTGGGGGCCAGGACCCCGAAGGATCGGGCCAAGACCGTGGACAATCACAAGCAATGGGTGGAAGCCGCCAAATTCCTCGGTTGCCACTCGATCCGCGTCAATGCGGGCGGCCCCGGCTCGCGTGAAGAACTCGCCAAACAAGTAAGCGACGGTTTGCAGTCGCTGAGCACCTTCGCCAAGGATTTCGGGATCAATGTGATCGTTGAAAACCATGGTGGCCTGTCATCAGACGGTGCCTGGCTCTCGGGTGTGCTCAAAGGAGTCAACATGCCCAACTGCGGCGCCCTGCCTGATTTCGGGAACTTCCATGGCTACGACCGCTATCAGGGAATCAAGGACCTCATGCCTTATGCCAAGGGGGTGAGCGCCAAGAGCCATCAATTTGACGATCAGGGGAATGAAACAAAAACCGACTTCCTGAAAGCCATGAAACTCGTCGCCGCCTCCGCGTATAAAGGTTATGTCGGTGTTGAATACGAAGGGAGCCAGCTCTCTGAAGACGATGGGGTCATCGCCACGAAAAAACTTCTCGAGCGCGTCTTCCAGCAGCTCTAACAACCTCTGCATTCGACGGAATGCAGTTCTCAGCAACCATGGCTGGACCCACCATCAAGCTGGCCCGTCTGCATGGCGGGCCGGAAATTTTCCACAGCCTCCAGGGTGAGGGGGTGAGTGTGGGCATCCCCTCCGTCTTTGTCCGGGCCTCCCTGTGTAATCTTCACTGCCAATGGTGTGATACGGATTATACGTGGAACTGGGAACACACACCATGGAAACACGAGAAGGATGATGAGCCAGGTTATCAGAAATTTAAAAAACCGGAATACCTGGTCGAATTGCCCACACATCAGGTGGCGGAGCAAATTGCGGCATTCCCCTGCAGCCGTGTCATCCTCACCGGAGGCGAGCCGCTATTGCAGGACGAGGCGTGGCAAAGTGTGATCACCCACCTGCTTGCCAGGAACCCCGACTATTGTTTCGAAGTGGAAACCAACGGCACGATCGTACCCAGCACTGAGCTCGATCAAGTCGTCAGCCAGTACAATGTTTCCCCGAAATTAAAAAACTCGGGCAACGACATCGGCCTGCGGGTCAAGGGCGGGGCCCTGAAGTTCTTTGCCGCATCGGAAAAGGCCTGGTTTAAATTTGTTGTTTCCCGGATGGACGACCTCGAGGAGATCAGAGAGCTGATCAGCTGTTACAAGCTGCCCCACAACCGCATCCTGCTGATGCCCGAGGGCAGGGACGACGACACGCTCCAGCAACGCCGGCTCTGGCTCGCCGGCATCTGTCGAGACCACAATTTCCGCTACAGCGACCGCTTGCATATCCAGCTTTGGGGAAGTGCACGGGGGGTATGATTTTGCTGTCTTTTTTATCAAAAATATGTGCAACTCCCTCCCGGACACCTTGTTTAATGGGCATCATGAAACGCGAATCAGTCAATACCACCCATGCCAACCGGCCCGGCAATGCACGGGATGCGGAGGATTGGAAACAGGACGATCCTGTCTGGGACCTCCTTGGCAAGGCTTCAAGCCGGGAGCCAAGCGCGTTTTTTGCCCGTAACATCGTGCGGCAAACCCGTCAGCAAAAAGCAGCCGCCAGCTCATGGACAGGACGTCTGGTGGAGTTCTTTACCCCCGCCAAACTCGCCCTCGGTGCTGCTGCCTGTGCCTGCGTGCTCGCAGCCTACCAGATGTGGCCGTCCCCTGACCCAGTCATCACCCAGGCCCCTGGTACTACACAGCCGTCTGCTGCCGCCGCACCTACCACTGCCCTTACAGAGCTGGTGATCGAGGAAAGCCTAGATGCCGCCGCTGAAGACCCCACGATCTTCACCCGTGATGAAGTTGTGGCCATGATCGGCTTTTAGGGCTGCATACCCTGATACATCCGTCGGTTTGTCGGCGTGCAAAGGCTCATGGACACGGGTCTATTCCCGCCCCCCATCACGCTTTCCTGTTAGTTTAATCCATGGGATTTACATTGTCACAACGGTTATTTTTTTAACTTCTCCCTTTCCAAGACCGGTGAAACTGTCAGATTGAAAGGAACTTAGCTTTCAAAACCATTATGTCTGATTTTCCGGTCTACGACCACGTTGATGAATATTTAAAAATCGGTATCGAGTATCAATGCTCTGATATCCACCTGGCCACCGAGTTTCCACCTGCTTGGCGACGCTTCGGCCAGCTGCAGGCTATCTGGGAAGGGTCGCCCCCGCTTCGTGCCGAGCAAGTCGAGGTTCTAACAAAATCATTCCTGGAAGAGAGAGAGTGGAACCGTCTCCAGGAAAAGGGTGATGTCGACTTTGCCTATCAGAATGAGCAAGGCCGTTTTCGTGCTTCTGTGGTGAAGCAACGACTTGGCTATGACATCTGCTTCCGGATCATCAACACGAAGGTCAGCAGCATGGAGGAGCTTGGTCTTCCCATTGAGTCCCTGCTCCCTCTAACGCGATACCAGAACGGCCTGCTGCTGGTGACCGGTTCCGTGGGATCGGGCAAATCCACAACGCTTGCTTCGCTCACAGACTTTATCAACTCTGATCGCCAGGACCATATCCTGACCTTGGAAGACCCGATCGAATATATCCTTGAATCAAAAAACTGCCACGTCAACCAACGCGAGGTTCACACACACACCGACTCCTTTCCCAAGGCTCTACGTGGTGCGCTTCGTGAAGACCCCGACATTATCGTGGTCGGTGAGATGCGCGACCTGGAAACCATCTCGCTTGCACTAACAGCCGCTGAAACAGGTCACCTTGTCCTCGCCACCCTGCACACCGGAAACGCACCGCGGACACTTGACCGTATCCTTGACGTGTTCCCTGTGGATCAGCGCGACCAGATCCGGATCATGGTCTCCGAGTCCCTGCGCGGGATCATTTCCCAGCAACTCATCCCCAGGGCTGATGGCGAGGGCCGTGAGCTTGCCTTGGAGCTGCTTGTCAACACTCCAGCTGTCGCCAACTGCATTCGGGAAGGAAAGACCTACATGCTTCCAGGTATTATGCAGACGGGTAAAAATGTCGGTATGATCACCATGGATGACTCCCTGAAGCGCCTTTACATCAAGGGGCTGATCAGCCAGGAGGATGTTATGTTCCGCTGTGAGGACAAGTCCCAGATGCGCGAGTTTTTTGCGCTTTAATCCCCTTTTAACCTTTTAGCACATTATTTTTCATTACCATGGCCACCATTGACAGCCTACTTCAGTATCTCGTTGAATCCGGGGGTTCAGACCTTCACTTAAGCGAGGGAGAACAGCCTAAAGTCCGTATCCACGGCTCCATCACTGAGATTCCGGACCAGCAACTGCTGACCCATGATTACATCCACACGCTATTAACTGAAATATGTGATCCCAAGGCGTTTGAACTCTACATGAAAACGGGCGACCTCGACTTTGCCTACTCCATGAACGATGAGTCACGCTTCCGCTGCAACTATTTGAAACAGAAAAACGGACTGGCGGCTGTCTTCCGTCTAATCCCCACGGAAATCGCTTCGCTGGAAGATCTGAACATTCCTCCCGTGATCAAGGAGTTTGGCCACATGCGCTCAGGCCTTGTGTTGGTCACCGGTCCTACCGGATCGGGGAAATCGACCACTCTGGCCGCGCTGATTGACTACATCAACATCAACTTCAACCGGCACATCATCACCATTGAGGAGCCGATTGAATTTGTCCACCGCAACAAGCGGTCCATCATCACCCAACGGGAGGTGCCTATCCAGACCCCCTCGTTTGCCGATGGTCTCCGGGCCACCTTGCGTGAGGACGCCGACATCGTGCTGGTGGGTGAGATGCGGGACCTGGAAACGATTTCCCTGGCTCTCACCGCCGCTGAAACGGGACTGCTGGTGTTCGGAACACTGCACACCAACAACGCCCGTAAAACGGTCGACCGTATTGTCGACGTCTTCCCGGCCGACCAACAAAGCCAGGTGCGCACCATGCTTGCCGCCTCGCTACGAGGTGTGGTCGCCCAGCTGCTGATGAAACGCTGTGACAAACCGGGACGCGCCGCGGTCAACGAGATCATGTTTGCCAACACCGCTGTCTCCGCCATTATCCGTGAAGGCGCGACCCAAAAGCTCTACGACGTGATCATCGGAGGAAAATCCCAGGGTATGCAGTTCATGGACGAAGCTATCTGGGACAAACTCCAGGCCGGTATGGTCACTCCCCAAGAGGCTTACATGAAGGCGATCGACAAGACACGCTTCAAGAAGTTCCTGCCCAAGGAGCTCGCCCACCTCGGTGATGCATCAGGGGAAAGCCCGCTGGAGCACTAACCTGGCCGCGGTTTGGCCGACAAGTGGCTGTCACAGGGAAAGCCGGAGGGCTATGGCGTCAGGGTAACACTTCAGCCTTTTTCCACTCCAGGCCCTCACCGACCTCTCCCATGCGGTCGTTGATCCGCCGTATCAGGGCGCGCTCGGCCTCCTCCGCGATGTCGCTGTTTTCAGCATCACGGCGAGCTTGATTGATCAGGTAATTAAAGGCGCTCGCATGATCCTGCGGGTTCAGTCGGTTCAGTGTGCCGCTATCCGAGAAATAAATCTCCAACTCACCCACGGGCTCGACGCTGAGGACTTTTCCCTTGGGTAACGGGCCATTGATCCTGCCCTCCAACACCCCCCACTGGCCACCTTCACTGAGATCAAACCCGGCTTTGACAAGAAAATCCCCTCGCACGATCAGAACCTTGTCACTCCCCATCCAGGATGTTTCATACTTGGTGATCGCCTGGGTCTTTCTCTGTACCAGAGCCAACTCGCCGATCTCGGATTTCTCCAGAACAGCCGTTGAGCCGCTCACCTTGACCTCAGTGCCGAGAACGGTCGAGAGCGCTTCTGCCAGCCTGTCGACGGGCGCGGTGCTTACTTTATGAAAAAAGAAATAGGCGCAGGCAAATCCGGCGATCAGCAGCAGGCTTAAACCGCCAAACATAGCCCAGATCACACCGGGGAGCCGTGATTTCTTGATATGGGTAACGTGTTTGGATGGCTCTTTTTCCTTGGTCTCAGTCATGATCAAAGTTGTTGGATAAACAAAGCGGCGACCGCATGGGGTTGTGAAGGTTAACCTACGTTAATATCACCGCTTGTCTTGCGAAAATACAAAAATACCGGAATAGGGCAAATTTCCGGGTCAATGGACTCATTTCTATTTGGCAAATACAATCCGCCTCCTAGAGTTCCGCCATGGCTCTCAACGAACCCTGGTCAATCAAATCCCGCGCCCATGTATGCGCTGTCACGGAACAGCACTTCAAGGACGGTGAAGCATTTTACACCGCTATTTTCCCCGATCCCGAATCCAGTGGCTACATCCGCAAGGACTTTAGCAAAGGCGCCTGGGAAAGCCGGGGTGAGGACGGGGAAACACCCTTTTCCTTCTGGGGCAGTATCTACCGGGCTCCCGTCAAGGAAGAGGAAGTGGAGGTCACCGACGAAAGCCCCGAGGACCTGCTGCGCCGTCTCATCGAGGAAGATGAAGAGCATACTGAAAACGCCCGCTACATCCTCGCCGTGATGCTTGAACGCAAAAAACTTCTCGTCGAAGCCGACAGCCAACCCGTGGGCGACGGCATCATCCGCATTTACGAACACCGTAAAACCGGAGACGTGTTCATCGTCAAAGACCCTAACATCCCTCTGAGCGAGGTGGACAAGGTCCAGGAGGAAGTGACCATGCTGCTCGAGAATGGTGGTCGGGTGCCGGAGCCGGAGATTCAGGAGGCGGGGGGCGGGGATCAGGTGTCGGGGAACGGGAGTCAGGGGCCAGGGGCGCCTGATGAAGAAGCGGAAGTTCCTGCCTCCTCGACAGACGAGGAGGAATAAATTAGAATACGCTTATGGAAAAGTCCACCAGTGGCAGAGACAAAGAAATGCTTGACCTCAAAGCTCTCTCCTAGCTCCTCCAATTATTCATTCCTCCATGCTCCCTTGGTTTTCCGACAACGCCTTTCCCCTCTATCTCGCGCCGATGGCGGGGGTGACGGATGTGGTGTTCCGCTCGATCTGTAAAGAACTCGGAGCCGATGTGATGGTCACGGAGTTCGTGTCGGCGGAAGGCATCATCAGGCAGGACGACCGCACCCGGAAATACACCGAGTTCACCGATGCCCAACGCCCTTGTGGCGTGCAGCTTTTTGGGGGCGATGGCGAACGTATGGGCGAGGCGGCTAGAAAAATCATCGACTGGAAACAGCCCGATTTCATCGACATTAACTTCGGTTGCCCGGTCAATAAAGTCGTGGCCAAAAACGGAGGCTCATCACTGCTCAAGGACTGCGGCATCCTCGCCAGTGTCGCCTCCGGTGTGGCCAGGGCGGTAGGCGACCAGGTGCCCGTGACAGCCAAGATCCGTATCGGCTGGGATGAGAAAAACGTCAACGCCCCCGATGTCTGCCACATTCTCCAGGAGGAGGGTATGCAGGCGATCTCCATCCATGGTCGCACCCGGTCACAAGGATACCGGGGACTGGCAAACTGGGAAGTCATCGATGCCTGCGCACGAGCTGTCGGGGTTCCCGTGATCGGCAATGGTGACATTCACAGCGGTGAGGATGTCAAGCACCGCCGCGAAACGACCGCGGTTTCCGGAGTCATGATTGGCCGGGCCGCCATGCAGAACCCGTGGGTTTTCCGGGAAGCAAAACACTACCTCGCCACGGGAGAACAGCCTCAGCCAGTTCCCGTTCCCGAGCGATGGCAGATGATCGTGCGTCATTGCCACATGGCCGTGGACTCAGACCGCTACGGCAACGAACGCCAGAGCATCATGGCCATGCGCTCCCGCCTGATGACCTACTGCAAAGGCTTCCCGGGAGCCAGGGAGCTTCGCCAAAAACTCTGTACCGTATCCTCACTCGGCGAGGTCGAGGACGTCGCCGCGGCATACTTGCAATCGCATCAAGGGGAAATCGAAAGCCGTGGGCAAGCGTAGTCAAGGGGGGCGGGAAGAGTTATCGGTTATCAGGGGAAATGTTTGCCATATCCCTATCTACATCAGTGGCCAACTGTGCCATCCGTGTTAAAAAAGACGCAGTTGAAGAGGATGTCCAGAGATCATGATGACCGCTCACGCAGATAACCCTGGGCTGAATTTTACGCCCCCAATTTCACAAATGATGCGCGCGTGCAGGATAAGAGAGCTCTATCACCTCGCCTTGCATGCGTAGAGGGCTGTCTTTTGATATTCAACCAGGTACTGCTTCTCCGGATCACAGCCGTAGGTCTTGATCAACTCGGCCTGAAGCGTCTTCATGGAGGGGGTAAGTGGCAGCGGCTCATTCGTCTTGGGCGTTTCCGGCGGCAGTGGTTGAAGGGGCTGGGCGGGTTGACTGGCAGCCTCCTTTTGCGCCTGGAGATGAGCCTGGCGTTGCTCTTGTTTCAATTTGGCATAGGCCTCCGTTTTTTTCTGAAAACTCTCATAGCTGGCTGCGTCCCCGAAGGTGTAGACCAGTGTTTTTTTCTGTTCCTTTGCGGTGCCTTCCAGTGAAACCAGGGTAGCCAAGTGAGGCACGAGCAGGTAATTGTTTGAGAGTACATAGGCAAAGTTCTGGGCCATAAACTTGAGATTTTGCTCCAGAGTCGCCCGGGTATCATTGATTTGGCCCGCAATGAGCTCACGCTGCTGGGCCATGGCTGGTGCGGTTTGGTCATACTGTTGAGACAGCTGGGCAAGCCGCTGCCTTTGCACGCCCACCACCTGCAAACTGCGATGTAACGACCGGTTTGCATCTTCTCCCTCGACCACCGCGACCAGGGTGTAGTCCCCTTCCGCTGATTCAATCTTGGCGGGAACATTTTTATCTTTCGACAGTTGCTCCGGACTCAGCACGTTTGACGGCTCTGGTGCTGCGGCGGCAGGACTCGTTTCCTCTTCAGCTCCCTCAGGTATTGGCTCCTCCGACCCGCCCATATCCATCCGACCGATAAAAAACCCGACACCTAAGGCTACCACCGCAACCAGCATCAACATAGGCGCATTACTTTCCGACTTATTCTTTGGCATGTCTTCATGTTGCACTCATTCGACGTCGAAGTCATGCCAAAAAAAGGTGGTCCGGACAACCGGACCACCTTTGGAAAGAAATTGTTCCAGACTTGTCTTATCCACGCTTGCGGCGGGCAAGGAGGCCAAGGCCACCCAGGGCCAGCATGAGGGCGGAACCTGGCTCGGGGATTGCGACCACATTGAGGGTGCCGGTGGTGTTGAGGTTGGCGGTGTCAAATTTCAGGCCTGCTCCCAAATCGATACCGTTGATGCTATCGAAACCTGCACCCGTAATTGAGCCCCAGTTTTCAAAAATGACGAAGCTGTCCCCCAGTGTCGCCGTGTAGCCGGTGGTGTCGAGATTCAGGGTGCCGCCGTTGATGGCAAGCGCATTGGCACCGTCACCCTTCAGGATGTCGTATGCGCCATTGGAGGTACCTGTTAGCTCGATCATCATGATCGCTCCACCTGCAATGGTGAGGTTGTCATCGAAGTTCAGCGTGCCGGGGCTGGCTCCGGGAGCGATGGTCGAGCCAAGCGCCGCTTGAATCGGCCCGACTACGGTGCCCGCACCCATGAGTGTCTGGCCATTTCCAAGGGAAAACCCTCCGGAAACGGCTGAGACATCGAAAGTCGCTCCACCCAGCACATCAATGGTTGGCGAATCCGAGATCGAGCCGCCTGAACCCAGTGCCAGTGTACCGGCTTGAATATTAGTGGCGCCGTTGTAGTCGCTGGCGTCTGTGATCACCATCGTTCCAATGCCCTTTTTAGTCATTGTTGCCCCTGGGGTGTCCAATCCAAGCACACCCACTTCCAAGGTAGCGTTCTCATTCACTGTGAAATCGACATTCGCCTGGCGTAAGTCAACCCGTGCTGAGATTACTGATTTATTCGACCCCAAACCTGAAGCATTGTTAACGGTGACGGAAGTTCCACCGCCGAAGAGGTCATAGCGTTGTGCCGGGTCACTGGATGAGATTGTTCCTCCATCCATGGTAATCGCCACAGACCCGAGGGTCTCGTTAGCTCCTCCAATGCGGTGAAGCACACCTCCGCCGTTGATATTGATGGCACTGATCGAGTCAGATCCACTCCCGTAACCGAGGGCATCCGAAAAATTAAGCTCCACACGCCCACCGTCATTGATGGTCAAGGCTCCGCGGATGGCACCAGCCGAGGCGTTGCCGCCTCCTGCAATTTCGAGCACACCAGCATTCACCGTGGTTCCGCCGGTATAAGTCATGCGCTTCTGGATGACCATGCGACCGTCGCCAAGCTTGTTGACACCGCCGGTTCCACCAGCAAGACCGCCATTGTCTAGAGTCATGTTCACAAAGAGATCACCACCAGCGTCGCCACTGGCATCACCCACATTAAAATTCTGGACTCCCTGAAGGTGCACCCCGCCACTTCCATTCATGGTCGAAGCACCTGTTCCACCGACCGTGACCGTGGCGGCTCCTGCGCTTGTATTAGCCATGAGTGCGTCCCAACCGGTAAGCACGCGGTTCGATGTCCAGGTAGCTCCATCGTTAAGAGCTACATTACCAAAACGAGAATCAAACGAGCCATTCATCAGCAATGTACCACCATTCGCCGTTAACACCCTGCCATTGTCCAGTGCTGTTCCGTGTCCTCCGACGAAAATGTTGGTGGCTCCAAATTCAGCCACAGCACCCGATCCAACGGTAACCCCGGAAGTGGAACGCAAGGTGGTACTGACTACCAAAGTGCCGTCATTCACTACCGTTTCACCCGAATAGGATTTACCGGTGCTGGAAAACAGCATCGTTCCGGCACCCGTTTTGATGACTCCATCGCCGGGGCCGCTATCATTATTTTCAAGCTCGGCGATGACGGTAAGGTCGGTGCTGCTGTTGCCGGTTACGTCTGCAACATTGAATTCCCGGTTTCCATTCAGGGCAAGCCCCTGGCTAAACGCACCGATGGTAGAAGCGGACGTTCCTGACACCGTGACGGTGCCATTGAGTTGCATGTTCTCGCCACTGTAGCCACCACCTCCGCTAGCGATCCAAGAGGCACCATTTTGAAGAGTTATATTCCCCATATGGCCATGGGTAGGTGCAGCATAGTCCAGTATTCCGCCATTCAATGTGATCATGGCATCACCGGCATTCCGTTGGAGGGAATTGACTCCGGCTGAATATTTCAACGTGGCACCAGAATTGACCGTGATGGCAGATCCTGGAGCAATTTTCTGAGTATAGTCAGAGCCTGTAATATTTAGAGTCCCATTATTAATCACCGTATCTCCAGTGTAAGTATTTGTAGCGCTTAATGTAAGAATTCCACCTCCTTCTTTAGTCAAGCCACCGCCAGACAACACAGCGGAAATCGTTGCGTCACTATCGGCTGTGATCGTACTTGGTGATGAAAGGGCAAGGCTGTTTCCCCCTCCGGCAATTGTGTAACCTGCGGCCGAAAATGTAATATTACCCACGGTGATGTTTTCACCAAGAGTCACCGTGCCCGCTCCGGTAGCGCCAAAGATGGCATCATCAGGATTGGCGTTGCTCCAAAGCGAGCCTCCCCAGTTATTGGATGTCTGGTTCCATAGTCCATCTGTGCTCACGTTATCCCAAGTGAGAATGTCTGCATTGGCATGACCAACGGCGAGGGAGGCAAAGACGGATAACGAGGTCGGGAGGTGTCTAATCTTCATAGGATCAATATATCGGCGGGGATTACTGGATTCGTTACGATTTAAAACAAATCTGACCCCCAGTGTATGAAAAATGACATCGCCATCAATAAAAAACATCCAACATCGGGTTGGAAATGGGAGTTTCAGAAAAATACCCCCCTATCTTAAAAAAGACCCCCCTTTACATCAACGCCATCACTCCTTGTCCTCCTGAAACGAAGCCGGGGCGACGAGGCCTGCGGACAGGATCAGCTTGCTGGCTTCCTCAAGGGTCATGCTGCTGTCCTGCACCTTGTCATCGTCGATGATGATGGTAAACCCCGTCATCGGGTTCGGACTGGTGGGGATAAACACCGTGGTGACATCGCGGCCCACCTGGGCATCGTGGTAATTACCGGTCACAAAACCAAGCATCCGGCAGCCGGGGCTTGGATACTCGACGTAGGCGACGCTTTTGAATTTCCGGTCACCGCCGAGGTTCTTGACAGCATCGACAAATTGTTTCAGCGCGGAATAGATGAATCCGACATACGGCACATGCTGCATCCCCAGGTCAAGCCAGTGCAGGATTTTTTTACCAGGGCGATTCGCCACCCCGAAACCTATCAGCAGGAGCAAGAAAACAGGGATCAGGAAACGGACGAAATTGGATCCGTAGAATGCAAAGTCCTCGGTCACAAGATCCGGCCCTGAGCGCATCAGGTTCAGTCCCTTGAGTAAGAGTTTGATCATCTCATCCCCCACTCGCATCAAGACCTGGTAGATGACAACCATCAACCAAATGGTTCCCAGGATGGGGATAACGGCAGCAAAACCTGTTAGCAACAGCCCCATCACCTTGCGGATGCGCGGGTGCCTGGCTGGCAGGATTTCTCCAATCGGGCTATTGATGACTTCGTTTTCGGGCATAGGAAAATAGTGAATCCCCCTGTCTTTCCAGGGACAAGGAGAGTATGTAACAGCAATGACTATTCTGCAACCACCCGTTCACTTGATTCCTCAGTTTTTAGGTTTACACTGTGCGCATGAAATGGTGTCCATCCGCTGTCCTACCGGCCTGCCTCCTCGGCCTTGGACTCACCTTGTCCTCCCAGGCCGCTCTCAAGGTCATGGCGATCGGGGACAGTATGACGGAGGAGTATTACTTCGAAGTTCCATTCAGTGCTCCGGACTCGGATCCGCTAGATGCAAACACGATGAACTGGGTGGAAATTCTTCATGCCAGAAGAAGTGGCGATATTGATTTTGGCCGTTATGAAAATTCACTACTCAGTTACCGGGACTGGCGAGACGCAGGATTTGAATATAACTGGGGTATCCCCGGATATGACACAGACATGTGGATGGATATCATCAATGCCTCACTTGATTGGCCCGAGGTGGAACTCCTTCCCGATTCAAGAAGCCGTGACAAATTAAGGAGCCAATATGATGACGTCGACGTCGTTGTCATCATGCTCGGAGGAAACGACATCCGTTCTCACTATGGGGAGCTCTATGATCCGGAACCCGGTGACCCTACACCTGCGGAATTCATCAATAATATCATCAGCAACCTCACCGGGATCATTAATGAAATACGCGATGTTAACCCAGCAGTTCCCATCGTGCTGGCCGACGCGCCCGATCTAGGTGCCACACCAGACAAAATTGACGCCCACCCGGATCCGGTAAAAAGAGCTAATGCCAGTGCGATCATCAACGATCTCAACCTCGCCATAGCGGCACTAGCCACAAGCGAGGGAGCCACCCTAGCTCCCATCTCCAACCTAACCGACAGAATCCTATCTTCAGAACCTCTCTATATCGGCGCGATCGAAATGATCAAAGACAAGGACCCGGAGAACCCTTCCAATTACCTCTTTTGCAAGGGGGGCCTGCATCCATCCACCAATGGGCAGGCAATCATCGCCAATACATTGTTAGCAGCCATCAACACAGCGACCAACTCCAACATCCCCCTACTCCCCGACCGTGAGATCCTGGCGGATGTGATGGGTCTGGACCCGGATCAGCCTTATAAGGACTGGGCCACCACAGCAGGACTAACAGACCTCAGCATGTCTGCCGACAAGGATGGCGACGGCATCCCCAACCTGGGCGAATACCTGCTCAACCTGAACCCGATGGTTGTGGATGATCTGCATGTCGGCCAGCTGCAAGACATCGCCGGCACTCCCATGCTGACCATCGATTATTCTCCCGACGCCAGTGCTGCGCGGTTGGCCGATGTTGTGGTGAAGCAATCGGTTGATCTGTCAAACTGGACCAAAGTCCCCGCAGCCAGCCTGATTGACATGGGCAGTGGCCAGTACCAGGCAAGGATGCCGCTCGACGCGGGCATCGGCTTTTTCCGGATGGAGTTCCAGCTCAAGCCCTAAACGGATGGGGAAAGCTATTCATCCTCTTCCACGGGAACGGCGCGCAATGGCTGGCCACCAGGAGTAGCCCCCGGTGGAACATCCTCCTCGTCCTCCTCGACGGGAATGGCACGCAACGGACGGGGGTCCTCTCCACTTGGCACGATTCCCTCGTCCTCATCTTCCTCCACGGGGATGGCACGGGGTGCCGGGCTGTCATCGAGCACGCGTCCTTCTTGCTCCACGCCGTCTTCGTCCTCCTCGATCACCATCGCTTTGGGTGGTGGGGTAATGGCCTTTTTGATGTCTTTTTTGAAGTGCTCGAAAAAGGCGCTGACCATGGGAGCCGCTTTGCGCCCCCCACTCAGCCTCTCATTCGGCTTCCCCTCGTAGAGAGCCGCAAAGGCGTAGCGTGGGTTTTCGAGAGGAAAGAAACCGGCGAACCACGCGAGACGTTGATTCTTACTCTGGGGGCCCCACTGGGCGGTGCCGGTCTTACCGCAAAGCACGGTATAGCTCAGTCTGGCCTGCTTTCCGGTGCCGTAGCCTGCATGGACCACCTGCATCATCCCTTCGTGAACGATGTTCACCGCATTCGGATCGAGGTTGAGGAAGTTACGTCGCTCAGGATCGTTGGAAACGAGGACCATGCCATTAACACTCTGCACCTGCTTGACCAAACGGAGCTTCGGCAGTGCTTCTCCGTTGGCGATACCTGCCATCGCCTGGGCGACCTGGAGAGGCGAGGCAAGCATCACGCCCTGGCCGATGGCCAGGTTCGCAGTGTCACCGTCCATCATTTTCCGTTTATGGTGTTTGACCATCCATTCGTTGGTCGGGATGAGGCCGTCTGTTTCACCGATGAGCGGCAGGCCTGTTTTTGAGCCGTATCCGAGTCGGCGTGCGACCGAAAGGAATGCAGATGGCCCGGTCTTGATACCCACCTGGTAGAACCACGGGTTACAGGATCTTGCGATGGCACGTTTGACGTTGATGTATCCTTCGGGTGAGGTCGACCAGTTGTGCATCCAGGTGTTGCCGATTTTGATTTTTGCAGGGCAATTGATCAGACTTTGTTCGTGCACCTCACCATTACTCAGTGCCGTGACCGCGACGACCGGCTTGAAGGTGGAGGCAGGTGGATAACCACCTTGAAACGCCCTGGCAAACAGGGGCGTGCCCGGGTCGTCCCGCAATGCCGCGTACTTTTCAGTGGTGATGTAGGGAATAAAATCATTCAGGTCGAAACAGGGCCTGGAGGCCATGGCCATCACTTCGCCGGTGTGGATGTCCACGACAACGAAGGCACCACGGTCACAGTAGCGTTTCAGCACACTTTCCGCATGTTTTTGCCAGCTCATATCGAGGCTGGTCACAATCGTACCGCCCGGGACCGGGCGCTTTTCGTATTTTTTCAGAACCAGGCTGCCATCAGCCTCATAGTCCTGCCGCAGCAAGCCCTCCTTGCCGGTAAGCTCCTTGTCAAAAATCTTCTCAAGCCCCGACCGGCCTTCGGCCCGTTCAAAAAGCGGATCGCCGTAATTGATCGGGCCTTTTTCCAGCTTACCCGAGCTACCCGTATAACCAATGATGTGGGCCGCGCACTCTCCCTGCGGGTAATAGCGCATGTAGACAGGGTGTAGAATCAGCCCCTTCATCAACTTGGTTTCGACCTCCTTTTTCTTGGCCTCATCCACCACGTGGGTCACAGGCATGGCAAGCCAGCGGCGGTGGCGATAATGCTCCCACAGGGCATCATCGCTTACGTCCCAGGAGATGCCAAACAGGGCGTTTGCCTGCTCAATGCGTTTACGCCCCCAATCAAGAACGTAGGCACGGTCAGCGTTTTCAAACTGGCCGAATTTCAATGCCGGGTACCAGACCACCCTGGTCTGGGCGAAGGGTTCGCCATGGCGGTCCGTGATCTGCCCCCTGGGTGCGGGGATGGACAGGGTCATGGTGCGGGCGTCCTTGCGACCGGTGACAGACCCCTCCAGCCCCTCGCCATTCTTGGGCTCCTGGACCACCCCGGCATCCTCACTGGGCACCGAAGGAGCTCCTGCAGGCGTTTCCACGGCTCCAGGAGCTTCACCCGGTTCAGCAGGCGCAGGTGCCGTTTGAGCCAAAAGGGAACACACGCCGACCCAGAGACTCGCGATCAAGCTCAAGCCGACCAACCTTGTCCGTTGACTCAAGGCGGGGGGAAAAATACGTTGTTGCTGTCGCATCACCATCAATATGCGCTCAGTTTTACACAGATCAGCCGGTTAGGCTATCAAGAATTTCGTAATGAATCGTGCCCCATTTGTCAGGTTTCGGCCTTTTCGCATATCTTTGGAAGCTCTCGTCATTTTGCCCACCAGGATCTTCGGCAAACTGCTACCCTGCACTTCCGCAGAGCCTAATGGTGACAATCATACCCGTTATTCTTAGGATCCCATAGTGGTTGTTGAAAATTCGACAACACATCCCGAACGTCCCCTCATATGCGGCTCCCGGTTTTCTAAAGAGTCGTATGTTCGCAGCATAGCGGCAATCATCAATACCATCTCGCAACAAAACTCTCCCTCCATTCTACAGGGGCAGCCTCACCGTAAACGTGCTCCCTTTTTCCAGTGTGCTGACCACCTCCACCCGGCCACCATGCTTCTCGGCGGCCGCCTTGACGATGGCCAGACCCAGGCCGCTGTGTCCGTCGGACCTGCGGGAGGAGTCCACCCGGTAAAACCGCTCGAACAGGTGCTCCAAATGCGCCGGGTCAATCCCCTGGCCATTATCCGTCACACTGAGCCGGATTCCGTCATCCTCAACGAGGCGCACAGAAACCTCCGACCCCGCGGGTGTGTGGTCAACGGCATTGGATACCAGGTTGCTGACCATCTCTGACAATGCCTGTGGATTTCCCCGGTAGGTCACATCATCCGCGGCAACCGATAATCTCGTTCCCCGTCCAGAGGCCACCGGCTGCAAGATCTCGCAAGCCTCCCGCACGATCGCGCCGAGATTGCAGGGCTCGTCCACCACCGCCAAGTCCTGGTGGGCCAGCGTCAGCAGAGAACCTATCAGCGTCTTCATCCGGTTGTTCATCCTTCCCGTGGTTTGCAAAATCTCACGGTATTCCTCCGGACTCCGGTCCCTTTTCAGCCCCCGCTGCACCTCGCTCTGGATGACGGTCACAGGGGTGCGCAACTCGTGGGAGGCGTCGGCAACAAACTGTTTTTGCTGACGGATCATCACTTCGAGCTGATCAAAGGTTGCGTTCAAAACATTACTCAGCGACGCCAGCTCATCGTTGGCTCCTGATGTCTCGATCCGCTCCGACAGATCCCCTTCTGAGATTCTCGACGCCGTGCTCGCAATCGCGCCGATGGGTTTGATCGCGCGTCCGGCAAGCCACCAACCACCGGCAAGCCCCACCAGCCACAAGCCGGCTCCACTCGCTGAGAGCAAATAGGCAAAGCGTCTGAGCTTCGCCATTTCACCAGAGACATTCATCCCGCTGACGATAACAAACTTCTGCGGCGTCCGGTAAACAAACAAGAGGTTGTTGCCATGCAACCACCTTCTGCGGTCGTTTTCCATCAGGGTCCCGTCTGACAATACTTCCTCCGGGGTGTTCTTTGAAACAAACAAGGGCTGCGCATTGTCATCCCAAGCTGCAAAATACGGTTTGCCCTCGGTCTCCGAGTCCACATGCCCCAACACCTTCAGTGCCGCGTCCGGCTCCAGCGCCAGTTTTTGCAATCCGGCACGCAGCTCCTCCTTGCTCACCGGGTCTCCGCGTTTTCCATCCTCCTGCGGCGTAAATACCAGCTCCGTTTCAAGCCCCCTGTTAAAGTTTCTGAGATCCTCGTGCAGCTTCGCCATCCTTTCCGACCTGACGATCCGATAAGCCAGGATACAGAGGACCACGATCACTAACAAAAGAATCAGTGCATGCCAAAGCTGCAAACTCCACCGTAACGATTTAAAAGGACGCATCATCAGATTATTCCGGTATTAGGTATCCGTGCCCACGCCGGGTCACAATGAGCCCGGCACCCAGCTTTTTGCGCACGTTGGAAACATGCACATCCAACAGATTCGACATGGTGTCATCGTCGGCATCAAACAGATGCTCGTAAAGCTCCGCCCGGCTCACCACGCGCCCGCGCTGGAGGGCGAGGTATTCGACCAAGGCGTATTCCCGCGCCGTCACCGACACCATTTCACCGCCATGACTGACCTCCCTGGCAGCCAGGTCGAGCCTAACATCACCCAACTCAATCACCCGCGCCGCCTCACCGCTGGCGCGTCTGATCAATGCCCGCAACCTGGCCATCAACTCCTCGATGTCGAACGGCTTCACCAGATAATCATCCGCACCGCCATCCAGGCCGCGAATGCGGTCGGCGACGCCATCCCGCGCGGTTAGCATCAGCACCGGGGTCTTCTTGATTTTCCTCAACTCCTTCAGCAAAGACCAGCCGTCCATCACCGGCAGCATCCCGTCGAGCACAATGCAATCGTAGTCCGCCTCCTTGGCAAAATACAGTCCCTCACCTCCGTCCGCGGCGGCGTCGACGGCGTAGTTTTCCTCCCGCAGGTTGGCAACCAAGCTACGGAGCAAATCGGGATCGTCTTCGATGACCAGCAGTCTCATACGTTTTGTCTGTTGTTATTCATGACGCAATGCATCGATGGGATCAAGGGCGGATGCCCGGCGCGCCGGCATAAATCCGAACAAGACCCCGACGGCACCAGAAAACAAAAAGGAGACAAGGTTGATTTGCACATCAAAGACATATGGCACCGCAATGACCCTCGAAAGCACCATGCAAAGGCCGAAGGCCAACGCCACACCGACCAATCCGCCGATGAAGGCGAGCGTCACGGCCTCGACCAGGAATTGCAGCAACACCTCGCGTGCCCTCGCGCCCACCGCGAGACGGATCCCTATTTCCCTCGTTCGCTCGGTCACGGACACGAGCATGATATTCATAATGCCTATCCCGCCCACAAGCAGACTGACGCCGGCCACCGCCCCGAGCAGTGTGGTCATCACCTGTGTCGAGGAACTAACAGCCTCGGCAATCTGGCGTGTGTCAACCACCGTGAAGTCGTCATCCTCGTTCTTCTGCAAATTACGGCGTTCGCGCATCAGGTCCCCTATTTCATCAATGATCGCGGTGGTATCGGCAGCATCTTCCGTCGAGATCATAATGGTGCCGACGTTTTGCGCGGATTGCCTGCCCACCAAACGCCTCTGCAAAGTGGTGATCGGCATCACGATCGTATCATCCTGATCGCGCCCCGGCCCGGCCTGACCCTTGGTTTTCAAGACCCCGATGATCTCGATCGAGGATTTCCCCAGCCGGATTTTTTTTCCAACAGGATCGCTCGTTCCAAAAAGTTCACTTTTCACCGTGCTGCCAATCACGCAGACCGCCTTGCCGGCAACCAGGTCGGACTCCTCAAAAAATCGACCACTTTCCAGGCTCCAGTTGCCCACGGAGAAGTAATCCGGGGTTGTCCCCGACACCTCCGTATTACGCGCATTCTGCAGATAAATCGTGCTGATGTTCGTCGAGGACACAGGTGCCACCTTCACCAACCCGGCCACCTGCTGCTCAATGGCGGTGGCATCCGTCAGGGTAAAGTTAGGCACGCCGGAACCTGGTCGACCCGGACCGAAGCCCTCGCCGGGTCGCAGCACTAACAGGTTGCTTCCCAGATTGGAAATCTGTTTCTTCACGGCACTGGTCGCGCCCTGTCCCAGGGTAACCATCGTAATCACCGCAGCGACTCCAATGATGATCCCCAAAACCGTTAGAAACGCGCGCGTCAGATTCCTCCGAATCTCACTAAGGGCAATGTATAAAGCATTTAAAAACATAATAATCGTTAAGGGTTCATTTTATCCGATCGGATCAGTCCATCGACCACCCGAATCTGGCGTTTTGCGTATTCGGCGACATCATCCTCGTGCGTGACCATCAGGATGGTGATGCCAAAGTCCTTGTTGAGGTTTACTAACAGACTCATGATTTCATGGCTGGTTTTCGTATCGAGGTTTCCCGTCGGTTCATCCGCAAAAAGTGTGCTCGGCTTACTCACCAGCGCACGCGCAATCGCCACGCGTTGCTGCTGGCCGCCGGAAAGCTCGGCAGGCGTGTTCTTGAGTTTGTCACCCATGCCCACGGACTCCAGAGCCTCCGCGGCCCGCGCCCTCCGCTCGCGCCCGGAGAACCCCTGGTAAAGCAGAGGCAACTCGACGTTTTCCCGGGCTGACGTCCTGGCCAACAGGTTGAACCCTTGAAACACAAAGCCCAGGGCATAGCGCCTCAACAGCGAGCGCTCATCCGCATTCAGCTCACCCACTTCAATGCCCGTGTATTGATACTGCCCGCTTGTCGGCACATCCAGGCAGCCCAACAGATTCATCAATGTCGATTTCCCGGACCCGCTCGGACCCATCACCGACACAAATTCACCTTTGAAAATGGATAAATCCACACCTTTCAACGCCTCGAACCTGGCGGCACCCTGACCGTATGCCTTGGTGATGCCTTTCAGATCGATTAATGCTTCCTGTTTCATGATGTCTGCGTTTTCTCCCTGATAATGACCTCCATGCCCTCTTTCAATTCGGGGCCCATCACCTCCGTCGAGCGGCCGTCCGTCACCCCTGTTTTGACAGGTATTGCCCGGGGTGCACCGTCATCGAACACCCAGATGACTTTCATCGGTCCACCCCCCTTTTCCCCGGAGGGGCCCTGTGGTGGCGGCCCACCCTCACCTGCCTGGGCATTGCCGTTTTTACGTTTTCCCGGTCTTGGCGGGCGGGCGACCAGACTTTCGACAAAACTTTTACCCGAGCCCTGCCCCGCCTCCTTGGGGCCGGCATCCGGATTGAAACGCAATGCCTGGTTGGCAACAACAAACACATCCTTCCGCTCGGTCACCTGGATATCCGCCGTTGCCGTCATTCCAGGACGCAGGCTTAGGTCGTCGTTCGCCACCTCCAGTTCAGATTCATACGTGACCACGTTGTCCGTAATTTCCGAGGCATAGGACACCTTGACCACCTTGGCCTCGAAGCTGCGGCCCGGCCATGCGTCGACGCTGAATTTTGCCTTCTGGCCTTCCTTGATCCCGCCGATGTCGGCCTCGGAAACGGATACCTCCAACTTCATTTTTGTCAGGCTCTCCGCCACCACAAACAACTCCGGCGCCGCAAACTGCGCGGCCACGGTCTGCCCCGGCTCAACGCTGCGCGACAAAACAATGCCGTTGATCGGCGACTTGATCTCGGATTTATCCAGATCACTTTGGATCACCTTCATCTCAGCCTCCGCCTTTTTCACCGAGGCTTCTGCCGATGCGACGTCTGCCTGCGCCCGGTCCCTGGCCGCAACCGCGATATCCAGATCCGCTTGCGACGGAGTTCTGCCGCCACTGATGCGATGCAGCTCCTGCAGTCGTTTCAGCGATGACTCACTTTCAGCCAATGTCGCCTTCGCCAGACTGACGTTCGCCTGGGCAACCGCCAGCGACGCCTGCAAGCTGTGCATTTGCTGCGTCAGCTTGGTGGTGTCGAGAACCGCCATCACCTGTCCCTCCTTCACGGTGTCGTTGTAATCGACGAGAACCTCTTTCATCGTGCCCGATATCTCACTACCGACACTCACCTCATTGGTGGGCTCCAGATTACCGGTCGCCGTCACCGTGAGCGAGATACTTCCCTTGCTGAGTTTTTCCGTGGAGTAGTCCGGCATACCATCATCTCTGCCCTGGTAGTATTTCTGGTATCCCAATACCACGCCGCCTATCATGAGCAGCAGGAGCACGATGAAAATCATCCGTTTGCGCCGGGAAGGTCTGCCAGCTCTGATCTTTTCTGCTAGATCACCATCTTGTTGTTTTGTTTTCATATATCTGTGTAAAAAAATCGGGTTCATAAAATTGCATCATCACTTCTTCCAGCCACCACCGAGCGCCTTGTAAAGGGCCACGAAGGAGGATGATCGGTCGGCTCTAACCGTCACCGCCTGTTCTTGCAGAGAGAGCCGCGATTGCTGTGTGTCCAGGACGGTGGTGATATCGACGACGCCAGCCTCATAACGTTGGCGCGCCAGTTGCTCGGCATCCCGCGCCGCCGCCAAGGCCTTGGCGGTGATCGCTGCACGTTCCTCGTTTTTCTGACAGGCAACCAGCGCATCCTGCACCTCGGATAAGGCGGTAAGCACCTGCTTCCTGTAGTTCTGCAATGCCTGCTCCTGCTGCTCGCTCTGAATCGCGATCTGACTGCGGATTTTTCCACCGTCGAAAATGGGAGACGTCAGCCCGGCGATGACGTTGGCCGCCACCCGTTCGGGGTTCAACAAATGGGAGGCGACGCTCGAATCCACCCCGAGGCTGCCATTCAGACTGAGCGACGGCATACGCGCCGCCTCCGCGGAATGCGTGCGGTAAACCGCCGCCAACCAGGCGTAGCCGGCACCACGGACATCCGGACGCTGTCGCATGGTGTCGGCGGGAATGCCGACAGCCAGTTTTCTCGGGGGCTCGGGCAGTTTGCCTGTCCGTTTGGCAAGCAGGTCATCAAGCGCACCGGGAGATTTTCCAGCCAGGAGTGCCAGCGAGTTTTTCGCACTTTCAATAGCTTGCTCCAAGGTGGGAATCGACGACCGCACCTGCTCCACATTGCTCTTCGCCCGCTGCGCATCCAAGGCATCCCCCTGACCAGCCTGCTCACGCCATGATGCGAGCTCTAGCGTGCTCTCCAGGATCTTGACGTTTTCCCGCACCACCGCCAGCCGGGATTCGGCGGCGCGCAGGTTGAGGTAGGCAAGCGCGACCTCCGAAGCCAGCGAGGCCTGCACCGAGCGCAAAGTTTCCTCCGCCTCCGAAAGATCCGCCCCGGCTGCCGCCACAGACGCTTTCTGTTTGCCAAAAAGATCCACCTCCCAGGACGCATTCAATCCGGCGGAGTAGAGTTTTGTATGATCACTCACAGCCGCACCGGTCGCTGAATCAGACCGCGTCCAACCATCACTGGAGCCAAGACCACCTGTTAGCGTGGGCAAGAGCGCACTGCCCTCCGAAGATCTGCGGGCGCGGGATTCCCGGACCACCGAGTGGGCGGATTTCAGGCTGGGGCTGGACTCGATGGACTCCCGGATCAAGGCGGTCAGCACCGGATCATGGAACTCTCCCCACCACTTGCTCAAATCCACAGAAACTGTCGCCTGCGAAAAACCGGCACCCGTTTTCCATGATGCGGGAAGTTTCACCGCGTCCATCGACCGTGCGCGTGGACTCATTGTCTGGCATCCGGTGGCCACCACCGCAATCAACGGAAGGACGGTGCGCCAGCGGGCGTTAAACCTGGGTAGAAATCGACTGATGTGTGGTTTCATTGCGCCGCATCATTGCACAACGAACCTTTAGTTAAGGTGAAGAGCCGAAATTATTATCAACAAATTTATCCGCTGCCCCGTAGGACTCAATCAACCGGCGCCGTCAGTCACGCCGGGACAGGTATTTTTCCAAGTCCGCCTAATTCTTCACCTGCGCGAGTTCCGTGTTATTTCTGATACACCCTCACCCAGTCGATTTCCATCCATGCCGGGTATTGAGCCGGATCCGCCTGGCCCACCCATTTTCCTCCGATCTGCATTGATAACAGAAAGTAAAAGGGCTGCTTGAAAGGATACTGCTCCGGCCCTTTGGACGGCACACGCGGGTAAGTATGGGTCGCCTTCCCATTCACGGTGAATACAATTTTGTCGGCATCCCACTCGGCTCCATACGTGTTCCAGTCGTCTCGCTTAATCGGCGCTGTGCCTCCTTTTTTCGGTGTATTGGTTTTATCCAGCTTGGTGGTGTATTCGGAGTGCACCGTCTGATAGATTTTATGGTCAAAATTCAAGTGTTCCATCAGATCGATTTCACCATTTTGCGGCCACTGTCCCTTAACCCCCAACATCCAAAGCGCAGGCCAGGCACCTTGCGCACTTTTAAACCGGGCCCTGATCTGCACTTTACCATAGTTGAAGGAGAACTTCCCTTTGCTTGTCACTCCAGCTGTGATGAATGGGGCGGGGTCATCCGCCTTGTCATTGACGATACCTCGTAGCTGCAGAATGCCATTTTCGATTTTCAATAACCGGGGGTCGTCCGACATCGTATTATTCCAGTCCGATCGACCACGCTTGCACCGCGACCAGTTTTTTTTATTCAGTGACGCCTGGTCAAAATCGTCCTGCCAGATCAGCTTCCACGGCTTTGCGACAGGTGATGATGGAGGTTCCGCCCTAACCAACGGCATAGAGCACGCCAAGCAGGCGGAAAGAACGAGATAAGCTGGAGAAGGAAAAACGGACATCGTGACGGGCATCATTACTCTACCAGGATGAGGTATCTTACAAGCAAGCTGGAGCATGCGCCATTTCAATTTCACTCGCAATCCCAGCTACTTCATGTTTGTTTGGGTTGAATCCCATCCATTGCTCATCACCAATCATGTCCGGTCATTTTTTAATTATCAACCCGAACACGCTCACCACCCCCTACCCGGTTTTCCCCTTAGGTCTCGCCGTGGTCGAGCAGACCCTGATGAATGCCGGATACAAAACCAGGGTTTGGGATATTCAGATTTCCGACACCACCCTCAGGGATACCATTGCTGCATTCAGGCCGGACTACATCGGCATCTCGCTTCGCAATATCGATAATGTCAATTCAAGGTCACCGCTGGGATACATCGACAACCTACGTGAACTGGTCGAAGACATCCGGAAATCGACTGCTGTGCCGGTCATTCTCGGAGGTAGCGGCTTTTCCCTTTTCCCCGAGGAAATCATGTCGCTCACCCGCGCCGACTTCGGCGTCGTTGGTGAGGCCGATGTTGCATTACCCGCTTTGTTAAAAGTGATCGACCAGCAGGGCGACTTCGCATCGGTGCCCGGGGTCTATTTTCGGACCAACGACAAGTTGCACAGCTCCCCCATGCAGCCGATCGAGCCGCAGCGCATCGAACTCGCCAACTACGACCCCTGCCTGTCCCATTATTATGGCAAGGAGAGCACGATCCTGTCGGTGCAGACCCAGCGTGGTTGTGCCTTCCGCTGTTGTTATTGCACCTACCCCTTGATCGAAGGAAGAGAGCCCCGCAGTCGCGATATGGATGATGTCTGTGACGATATTGAACGCGCACTGGCGGCCGGGGCGCCGTATGTGTTTATGGTCGACTCCGTGCTGAACTCAACCAGTCGGCACCTTCTCGACTTGTGCAACAAGATCATCCGCCGTGGACTCAAATTCCCGTGGGGTGGTTTTCTCCGACCCCAGTTTATCACCGATGAACTGGCCAGCGCGGCGAAAGAGGCCGGGATGAAACATGCCGAACTTGGCTCGGACAGCTTTTCCAATACCATGCTGAAGTCATATCAGAAGCCGTTCACTTTCGAACAGATCCTCGAAAGCCAGCAGGCACTTGACAGACAGAAAATTACCAGTTGCCACTTCATCATCCTCGGGGGCCCCAAGGAAACGCCCGGGACGCTGGACGAGACATTTCGCAATGCGGATTTGTTAGGAGACAGCCTGATCCTGCCATCCACCGGTATGCGCATCTACCCGAGGACCGATCTGGCGAGGGTCGCGATCGAGGAGGGGGTCATCACTGAAGACCAGCCGCTGATCAAGCCAACCTTCTATTTATCCCCGAAAATCACCCAGGAACATATCGACGCGAGGATGAAGGAGCGTTTCGACAACACCGACAATTGGATCGATTTTCAGGACGAGGAACTTTTCACCACCGTCCGCGAAACCTTCCACAAACGCAAAATCGCCGGTCCGCTATGGGAATACATGAGTGTTTTCAAGCGGATGGCCCGCTAAACACCCATTGCGCCTATTTTGCTAATGTGCCGACTGGCTTAAATTCGTCCTTGAAAATCAGCGGATTAGCTCCAGATTGCTTTCAACGACAGGGGAGTCCCGCGACCGGGGACTGAGACGTGCTGCCCGCGCCACGCAAACCCTCCGAACCTGCCACGGCTAGCACCGGCGAAGGGAGTCGCATTTTTCATTCCGAGAAATCCACCCTGCCCGTTGTGTCTTCCGCAACGGGCTTTTTTATTCCATTTCAAACAAAATACTCATCATGATCGAAGACATCACACCCGAAAACTCCCACCAGCGCTCCGACTACACCGGCAACTTCATCGAGGACATCGATAACTCCGAGGAACTCGAAGCCATCGCCAAAGACCCGACCATTTTCCCCAACTCGACCCGCGTATATGTGCAGGGAGAAATCCACGAGTCTGTCAAAGTCCCAATGCGAGAGATCAGGCTGTCGGACACAGAACACCAGAACGGTCGGGTAGAAAAGAACGCCCCCATCCGTGTGTACGATTGTTCCGGTCCGTGGGGCGACCCTGACTTTGATGGTGATGTCACCCAAGGCCTCCCTGCCCTGCGCCGACAGTGGATCCTCGACCGCGGTGATGTGGAGGAATATGACGGCCGTGCAGTCACAGCAGCCGACAACGGCTACCTCTCAAAAGCTCATGCGGAAAAATACAACGAGACCAAAGAGTCCAAGAACAAGCTCAAGGAATACCCCGGACTGAAGCGCAAGCCACTGAAAGCCAAGTCACATCCCGTCACCCAGAAATGGTATGCCGACCAAGGCATCATCACCCCCGAGATGGAGTTCATCGCCATCCGCGAGAACATGGGACGCTTGCAGGAATTTAAAACCATCTGTGACCAGTATCCCGATCTGGAAAAGGCACCCAACGAAGTGCTCTCACGTCTCGATCAGATCTGCAGCTCACCTGAGAACTATGAAATGCCACGACCCTCAGAGATCGACCCTTTCAAACAGGTCTCACGTAACGCGATGAATCACCAGCATCCGGGTCAACCATTTGGAGCCAAGATCCCGAAGACAATCACACCCGAGTTCGTGCGCTCCGAGGTCGCACGGGGCCGCGCCATCATCCCCGCCAATATCAACCACCCGGAAAACGAGCCTATGATCATCGGCCGCAACTTCCTGGTGAAAATCAACGCCAACATCGGCAACTCCGCGGTCGCGTCCACCATCGATGAAGAGGTGGAGAAAATGCGCTGGTCCACGAAATGGGGCGCCGACACCGTCATGGACTTGAGCACGGGCAAAAACATCCACGCCACCCGCGAGTGGATCCTGCGCAACTCCCCCGTCCCCATCGGCACCGTGCCGATCTATCAGGCGCTGGAAAAGGTCAACGGCAAGATCGAGGACCTCACTTGGGAGCTGTTCCGCGACACCCTCATTGAGCAAGCCGAGCAAGGAGTCGACTACTTCACCATCCACGCCGCCGTGCTCAAGGACTTTGTGCCTCACACCGCCCGCCGGATGACCGGAATCGTCTCACGCGGTGGCTCGATCATGGCGAAGTGGGCACTGCACCATAACGCGGAAAATTTCCTCTACACCCACTGGGACGACATCTGCGACATCTGCGCCGCCTACGATGTTTCCTTTAGCATTGGCGATGGGCTCCGCCCCGGCTCCATCGCCGACGCCAACGACTACGCCCAGCTCGCCGAGCTTGAGGTGCAGGGAGAACTCACCACCCGCGCCTGGGCGAAGGGTTGCCAGGTCATGAACGAGGGCCCCGGCCACGTTCCGCTCCACCTCATCCAGGAAAATATGCAGAAACAACTGGAGTGGTGCCACGAGGCGCCGTTCTACACCCTCGGGCCGCTGACAACCGACATCGCCCCCGGATACGACCACATCACGTCGGCCATCGGCGCTGCCAACATTGGTTGGTATGGTTGTGCCATGCTCTGCTACGTCACACCGAAAGAGCACCTCGGCCTGCCTAACAGGGACGACGTGCGCGAGGGGGTGATCACCTACAAGATCGCCGCCCACGCCGCCGACCTCGCCAAAGGCCACCCCGCCGCCCAGGAGCGCGACAACGCCATTTCCAAGGCCCGCTTCGAGTTCCGCTGGCGCGACCAGTTCGCCCTCGGACTCGATCCCGCACGCGCCATCGACTTCCACGATGAGACCCTGCCCGCCGAAGGCGCCAAAACCGCCCACTTCTGCTCCATGTGCGGACCTACATTCTGCTCGATGAAAATCACCGCAGATGTGCGTAAGTATGCCGCTGAAAACGGCTACACAGATCCGTCGGATCCGTCGGATCAGACCGATCTGAACCTAATCACCGCGTCATGAAAAAACTCCGCCCCACCGGCGGCTACCGTAAACTCGCGTCATTCCAGACGACCACCCTCATCTACGATGCCACGGTAGCCTTCTGTAAAAAATTCATCGATCCCTACTCGCGCACCAGCGATCAAATGATCCAGGCGGCGCGAAGTGGCCGCCAGAACATTGCCGAAGGAAACCGCGCCGGCTCCACCAGCACCCACTCCGAGCTGAAGCTCACCAATGTAGCCCGCGCCTCCCAGGAGGAGCTGTTACTGGATTTTGAGGATTACCTCCGTCAGAATGATCTCCCGCTCTGGCCGAAGGAAGCCCCGGAGGCATCCCAGGTCCGGGCACTGGCACGCCAGTGCCAAAAACAAGATCCGTCGGATCGGTCTGATCAGACGGATCGTAGTCTCCCCAACGACGCCGGGGACCGGGCCCGCTACGCACTCTACCGCCCCTGGCTCGAACATGAGTCCGCCGCCACCCGAGCCAACGCCATCATCTGCCTGATCCACCAGGCAAACTTCCTGCTCGACCAGCAGCTCATCGCCATGGAGCAGGCTTTTGTAGAAGACGGAGGCTACCGTGAAACCCTCGCCACCGCCCGCATCGCGAAGCGAAACCAAGATCGGTCCGATCACTCAGATCCGTCCAATCCGACGGCTCAGACCGATCAAAAACACCAGCCCCCCAATGCCCGGCCTGCAACAAACCCATGGCCATCCGCATCGCCAAATCCGGCCCCAACCAAGGCTCCCAGTTCTGGGGCTGCACCGGCTACCCCGACTGCAAGCAAACCATGCCGGCATAGCCATCCCAGTGGATGACGGCCATCCCAAAGGTCATTATTTCCACTCCGCAACCTTTCAGTTTCAATTGCCGAATACCCTCCTGATTTTTTTTCGTTCGCAATCTGATAGCATACCTGTTTAAAATTCCGCCATGTACGAAGCAACCGGAAAAATTAAGGTCATTTTTGACACCCAGACATTCCCCAGCGGATTCACCAAACGTGAATTTGTGCTCACAGTCGGTGATGACAACTACCCTCAGGATCTCAAATTTGAAATGATCAAGGACAAGTGTACCTGGCTGGATCAATTCGAAGTAGGGCAAGACGCCACGGTCAATTTCGACATCCGCGGCAACGAGTTCAAGGGTAAGTACTACGTGAACCTGAACTGCTGGAAAATCCAAGGAGGTGAGGGCACAAACAGTGGCGGCAACCAGGCACCTGCGCAATCCGCCAGCAACGCCAACACCGAGATCGAGCCGTCACCGGATGATCTGATCAACGACGACATACCGTTTTAGTCGCGTTTTAGTTACAGGTCTACGGTATCACCGTGCTTTCCAGTCGGAGAAACCCTGAGTTCCCGCTCACGGCGATACTCGCACGGGCGCGACCATCCGCACCCACCACTGGCAACGGCTCAAGGGGAGTGAATCCTCCGAGCGTCGTCGACTGCGCTGGCACCAGAGTATAACGTGCCGATGCCGGCAGCCGCATCGGGTAGGCAATCTGCCACTGCCAGGTTCCATCAAGATCGACCGCTCCTTGTGTCACAAAGCCGGCATCATCCAGAGTCGGGTTCAAGCCGAGGGCAAACTCGAGTCCTGCCGGCATTCCATCGCCATCGGTATCATCAGCCACAGTCAAACCACCCAAGCCAAAACAAGCCATCCACGTGGCGAATGGCATATCGATTTCCGCTGACGATTTCCCAAGCAGGCCGCCTAACATTTCTGTCGCCGTCAAAGGCGCGATACCTGTTCCGTATTTTCTATTGAAGGCATGGATGAACTCATTGGCGATCACTGCCTGCGCATTCGTGTTAGGATGGAAATTGTTACTCATGGGGCCATTGAGCCAGACATAATCGAGATCACCGCTAATCGAGCCCGCATTGGCAAACGGGATCCCGTGGATACAAAGCGGCGCGGGGGTAAGTAACGGTAACGTTCCTGTGTAAATATCCGCGTAACCGATGTTCCGCGATAACGCGAGTGCCTTGAGCCGACTGTTCAAGTCGCGCAACACAGCGCTTACCCTCTCGGTTTTGACCGGATCCGGGGGATATGTCGCCTGCACGTCCGGGGTAATCCCCACATGGGGCACATTGGCCAGGACGATCTGGATGTTGGGGTTCAAACCTTGCACCCAATCTATGATGTATGCCGCATCATCGACAAAATCAGTGACAAAAGTCCCTGCTCCCTCGCCTTCATAAATCGTTCCGTAAACTTGGTTGATATCGTTCCCTCCAATAAAAAGGACCAGTCTCTCTGCGGTGTTTTCAATCTGGTTTTGAAGATCTTCCACGGCAAAATCCGAATCATCATAATCCGAAAAAGCCAGTGCTGAAGCGAGGGGCGCAAACGCGGGATTTTCCGCAAGTAGATCCAGGCCTTCGGCTTCGTTGTTGATAAATCGACGGAGTTGATCAATTTTCAATCCGGGTAGCGCCCAGTTATACTCGCGCCGAAAATAAAGGTCGACCGTGCGCGGTGGGAAAATGGACGCCAGCAGACTAATCTCATCGCTCCCGCCCTGGTCGAAGTATGCGTTTCGGAAAAGCGGATCATGCAAGATCTCGACCCAATTCCTCACCTCGGGGCCAAAGCCATCACCATAGGTGGTGCCAAAGATGGTTTCTTCAAAGCCAAACTCCGCCTCGTAAGCGAAGGTCAACGAATCCCCCAGGGTGACAATCTGCTCCGCCGCCACCGACGGGGTAACCATCGCCAAAAAACACGAACACGCGCGTGGGAGTAATTTTTGCATCCGTCACTTATAGTATCCGCCCCAAAACGCGTCCATTCCTTAATCACGTTAATGCATCGCCGCCAGGAGGTCGCTGAGTTCTACGGTGACCACGGTGGTCAGGGTATCGCTTTTCCCATACGGCAGGATCAATCGATCCCCATGGATAAGGGCGCCACAACTATAGACAACATTGGGTACGTATCCTTCACGACCATGGCCTTCGGGTTTTAACAAAGGCTCTGGCAATGCGCCGATCACTTTGGTCGGGTCATCCAGATCCAACAGGAGGGCACCCAGACAATACTGCCGCATAGGCCCCACACCATGGGTGATGACCAACCAGCCGTGGGGCGTTTCCAGTGGTGAGCCACAGTTCCCGATCTTGATATACTCCCAGGGATAGACCGGCTCCCGGATCAGGATCGGCGCCGACCAACGGTGGATTTCATCGGAATACATCAGAAAAAGGTTTTCATCATCCTGCCTGGACAGCATCGCGTAATGCTCACCTATTCTTCGTGGAAAAAGGGCCATCCCCTTGTTCTGCACCGCTGAGCCATGGAGGACGCGCGCCTTGAAATAGTGGAAATCCTCGGTCTCCATCAGCTGGGGTAGGATCACCCGACCATTATAGGCGGTGTACGTCGCGAAGTAGGTCACTGTGCCATCGTCGTCCACAAAACGGACGAACCTGGCGTCCTCGATTCCGTTGCTCTCATTGGTGGAGACCGGGAACACGATGCGCTCGGATAGCGGCACGTCATCCGAGAACGCGACATCATAGTTCGATTCCGCAAGCCAGTGTACCTGGTTCATGATGTGCTCGGTATTGTAGGCGGCATCCGTCTTACACCTGCTTGTTTCCAGGATGGCATTCGTCAACTCGTCCAACGAGAACAAGGGGCCCAGCTTCTCCATCACAGGGTTGATGCAGTTGTTTCCAATCTCGAGTTCCCTGAGTTTGTGGATGAAACTCACTTTCCTGTACTTCGGGTTTTTGCTTTTTTCCGGCGCGGTGACGAAGCCCGACACCGCGTCCATCTTCACCGAATAGTCGGCACCGACCACACCGGTCCTGAACTCGATGGACGAGATATGCCCCTCCCCCGTGGCCCGCAGACTCATAATGAACCTCAACTCCCCCTCCGCCAAGCCAGACTGGTCCGGGTGCGCAACAATGGACGGATTGAACAACGCGGCGGCTTCCAACGAGTATTCGTGTGAAAAGAGGGCACCTAGAAACATTTGCCGGTCCTGCGAAAGCGAGTCGGCGCCGGCAATGCGGCCGGATATCTGTGAGAAGCGCTTCATCCACACTTGCTCAATAGCCTTGTGCCTGAACCCGAAGTCCACGCGTGTTGTTTCCAGTTCCCGCACTACATCATCCTCGGCCATGCCCAAGGCCCTGGAAATAATGTTGTCCCAGCGGGCTTCTTCCCCGGGGTTAAAAGGCCTGACGAGAACCCTCAAAACATCGGGATAGAATTCCACCCCGGTTGGATGGATGGTTATACTCTTCATAAGCTGTATACTTGTTAGTTTTTCCGCTGGGCCAGTATCATCTCCACCAATGCCAGGTGACAGGCAATTGTAGACTCGGCTCCCTGGTTTTCATTGATGTGGTCGGCTAACAACGCATCATGACAGCCTCCAGTGACGCGGTCGTAAAGCTCGATGCCCAGGTCATTGTAACCGGTGTACCAGGCCATGCAGGTGGCTGCCTGGTCAGCCCAGCTGGGGTCGGATGTCGCAGCCTCTGCCTGCAAACAAGCAGAGACCATCGCGCTTGCCTCCAGTGATTGCTGGTCAAACTGCGCCCGCTCCCCTCCCTTTTGCCAGAACCCGTGACAACCGATGGGAGACAACCAGCCACCCTCGGATGTCTGCACTTCCACCAGCCACTCCAGGGTGTCCAGTCCAGCGGCCAATGTCTGCCCGCACTTCATATTCAACCCGCTCTGAATCAACGCCTGGGGCAAGCGTGCATTGTCGTAGGAAACCACCTGCTCGAACCACCTCCAGTCGTCCTCCACATTCGCGTGGTAAAGAGCCATCAGCGAACGCACAAGCTGTTCCCTCAACCTGATGGCCTCCCGGTCTCCGGGACAGCTGGCCAGGTAGGCATTCAACCCTAACAACCCGAACGCCCAGGCACGCGGCGAGCGCACACGGGCCAGCTGTTCCATACCGCGATGGAAGAGCATACCGCAGACCGACCGGTGACCGGAATCCTTGGTCTGTGACACTCCCGTTCCCACGGCCCACATTGCCCGGGCATGGCTGTCATCCGAGCCCTCGAGTTCCATCCATTCCAGACCACGACTCATGAAGTTGCGGAACCGGCGGGTCCGCGGTTCAAAGGCATCCCATAAAAACGCCAGGTAGGTTCCGGCCTTGGCGCAGAATGAAGCCTGGTCGGGACCACCGCTACCCAGGCCCTCTGCAAGCACGGTGAGAAGATAGGCCCGGGCATTGTCGTCGGCGCAATAACCCTCGGAATTATTCGGGACATTATGCACCGCGTGCTGGAATATTCCAAGGTGGCTGGTCATTTCCACCAGGTGCTTGAAATTCAGGGGCGGTAATACTTTGCTGGTTTTTCCCCTCTGCCCCACCACTCTGCCACTCCGCTGTTGTCGGGCGTGTTCGAAGGAGGCCATGTAGGCCCGTGCCGCATGGGGCCACGTCATGGCCCGCCCCATTTCATAGGCCCGCTTCCGGACGGAGGTCATCAGGCATGGATTTGTCAGATATTGATCCACTGCACAGGCGATCGCCGCAGGATCGGAAAACGGGACGATCAGCCCCCTTCCATCGGCAAGCAATTCCTCGGCGTGCCAGTAGGGCGTGGAGACAATCGCCTTACCCGCACCAAAGGCATAGGACAGGGCACCGGAGGTGATCTGGGCGGCATTGAGATACGGCGTGATATAGATATCCGATGCCTCAATCAGGTTGGTAAGCTCGGCCAGGTCCATAAACCTGTTCTCGAACTTGACGTGATCCTCCACACCGAGTTCGACCGCCAGGGCTTGGAGCATTTCACGATACACTTCCCCTTCATGGGCCCGCAGATGGGGGTGCGTCACCCCGGCGATCACGTAAACCACGTCAGGATGTTTGGCGATGATTTCAGGCAGTGCCTTGATCGCATTCTCCAGACCTTTGTTAGGTGACAACAGCCCAAAGGTGAGTAACACGGTCCGACCCAGGACGCCAAACTGCTCCTTGTTGAACTCAGGATCTAAAAAAGGGACATCGATGACACCGTGGTGGATGACATCCACTTTCATTTCTGAAATGCCGTACACCTCGCCCAGCATCTGCCTGCCGTGTTCGGCCATGACTACAAAGCGGTCGCACAAGCGGTTCAGCTCGTTCATGACGTGTCGTTGATCGTCATTGGGCTCGCGTAACACCGTATGCAGCGTGGCTACCACAGGCATCCTAACACTCCGCAACAAATCCAGAAGATAGACGCCTGATGGCCCGCCGAAAATACCGAACTCATGCTGCACAGAGAGCACTTCCACACCGCGCAAATTGAGGAAATCGGCTGCCTGCGTGTAATCCGTCCTGTTTTCCTGAAAAATTTCGTAGGCCACACAGCCGGGAAAATCATACCTCTGTTCCCGGTCGGTCATGGCCACTACCCGACACGCCGCCTGCGGGTACTCGCGGGCCACGGCGGCGCGCAAATCAGCTGTAAAGGTGGCAATACCACATTGCCGTGGGATGTGGCCGCCAAGAAAAGCCACATTTTGAATCCGGGGAGCCGCACTCATCTCTCAATCATCGGATCCGTTTCACCCATTGGAAAACCCGATCCGGTTTGATTTTCCAACCGGGAATGATGCGCGATCACTCCATTGACACACTGGTTTATTTCTCTCCAGAGTCAAGGGATTTCTAGCATGGAAAAAACCCGGTGGATGACCTCCACCGGGCTTGAATTTCCCGCAGGTGAATCGATCGGAATCACCTGCATCCGCGTATAATCACACTATCGGTCGACCCGTGCGCCGCCGCCGCCGATGATTTTCTCCACTTCCTTGAGTGACGCCATGGTGGTGTCGCCCGGTGTGGTCATCGCGAGAGCACCGTGCACGCAGCCGTAGTTGACCGCTTGTTGCGGATCGCCCTTGGTGAGGAAACCGTAGATGAGGCCTGAGGCGAAACTGTCACCTCCGCCGACCCGGTCGAGGATTTCCAATCCCGGGAACTTCATCGACTCGTAGAACTCGCCGTCATGCCATGCGATGGCGCTCCAGTCGTTGACGGTCGCGGTTTTCACAGCGCGAAGCGTGGTCGCCGTCGCCTGGAAGTTGGGAAACTGTGAGGTAGCCACTTTGATCATGTTTTTAAACGCCTCCACCGGGATGTGGGAGATATTTTCGTCCACCCCCTCGACCTCGAAGCCGAGGCAGGCGGTGAAGTCCTCCTCATTGCCGATCATGACATCGACGTACTGGGCGATCTCGCGGTTCACTTCCTGGCATTTTGCCAGTCCTCCGAAATCCTTCCAGAGCGACGGACGGTAGTTGAGGTCGTAACTGACGATGGTGCCATGTTTTTTGGCACACTTGACGGCTTCCAACACAACATCGGGAGTGGTGGCACTGAGGGCGGCAAAGATCCCGCCGGTGTGGAACCACTGGGCACCACGCTTGCCAAAGATTTCCTCCCAGTCGATGTCGCCCACCTTGAGCTGGCTGGCGGCGGTGTTGCCACGGTCAGGGCAGCCCACGGCACCACGGATACCAAATCCGCGCTCGGTGAAATTCAGTCCGTTGCGCACGGTGCGGCCAATGCCATCGTAGTCGACCCATTTAATCAGGTCGGTGTCGACGCCCCCCTGCAGGATGAAGTCCTCGACCATGCGGCCAACGGGGTTATCGGCAAAGGCGGTGACCACGGCGGTTTTCAGGCCGAAGCAACGGCGCAGTCCGCGGGTGACGTTGTATTCGCCGCCACCTTCCCAGGCTTGGAACTGGCGGGTGGTGTGGATACGACCCTCACCGGGGTCGAGACGGAGCATGACTTCGCCGAGCGAGACGCAGGCGTATTGACAGGATTCGGATGGTTTGATTTCGATGGACATGGGATGGGTTGGTTAGATTGGATTGTTAAATGAGAATTTATTCAATGGTGAAGTCGTTGGGGTACCATGGCTGCGCTCCACATTCTTTGGCGATCTCGTTGAAGGCGTCAATTTCGGCGGCGGAAAACAGGAGTCCACCAGCCTTTTCAACCCGTTTGGCCCACTGGGCTTCGAGTTGGCCGGGGAGCAGGCAGTTTTCGTTTCCGTGGCCAAGGATGTCGTCGATGACGGCTTTGACGTTTTCGATCTGGTTGCGGCCTTTGGCAAAGGCACCACCACTAACAGCATCAGGATGGATGACCTGGAAGTAGAAGGCGGGGGTGCGTTTTTCCCCTTCGGGGATTGCACGGCTGCGTAATGTCGGTAGGCTTCCGCCGATAAATCCACCGACGATTTCATTGATCAGGCTGAGACCATATCCCTTGT
Organism: Akkermansiaceae bacterium; assembly: GCA_024233115.1. Classification (NCBI taxonomy): domain Bacteria; kingdom Pseudomonadati; phylum Verrucomicrobiota; class Verrucomicrobiia; order Verrucomicrobiales; family Akkermansiaceae; species Akkermansiaceae bacterium. Next base: position 780,771 of record JACKQB010000001.1, on the reverse strand, counting down.
GAGCACCAAAGGGCATCAGGGCATTCACCGCGTTGGCATCGGTGGTTGGGTTTCCATCCTTATCAACGGCGGCATTCGGCGGCAAGGCGACGCCTTCACGCTGGAACTGCTGGACGCGACCCATGGCGAGCACGGACGTCGCCCAGTCGATCACGATAGGAAACCCGCAGGCGTCCGTGGTCGGAAACCCCCAGCTGTGCGGGTTGGTTCCGAGCGTTGGAAATTTCCCCATAAAAGGCACGACTTCCGCGAGAGCGGCGGTGCAGTTGGTGTAGGCGATGTAACCCCGCTTGGCGGCTTCCATGACGTAGCCCCCGCCCCAGAGGTAGTGGAAGGCATTATCCACGGAAACCTGGCCGATACCGTACTTGTCGGCAAGCTCGATGGCGGCGTCGATCGCCTCGTAGGCGGTTGCCTGACCGAGTTTTTTGTTCGCATTCCAGGTCTCACTGGCAGCAAAGCGCGATTCGATTTTTTCAATTTCCGCACCCGGCACACAGCCGTCGGCAGCGCTGCCGAAGAGGTGGTCGAGGTGCAGTGCCTTGATGGCATTGTGGGTGCGGATACCGTGCTGGGCGGCGAGATCGGAAAAGCGGGCCGCCTGCGCCGCTTCTTCAGCGGAGTAGCCCCGGTGTTGATAGGCTTTGACCACCAACTCGTTGTGTCTGGCAAATGGGACGATGTAAAATTGTTCGTACATGGGAGGGAATGGTGAGTTGTGACTGGTGAGTTGTGAATTTTTTCGCTGGATGACTCTAATCGTGTTAGATCAGGGCGTCGGGCACTGGAGCATCGTTGACCTGGGCAAGGGCGGGCTGGCCTTTGAGCAGATTGACGAGGTTCTGGGTCGCCATACCGGCCTGCCGCTGCACGCTTTCGTAGGTGCGTGAGCCCACGTGGGGGGTGATCAGGCAATTCTTGGCAGTCCGTAACGGGTGGTCGGCTCTGGGAGGCTCCTCGTCGAGGACATCAGCACCATATCCGGAGAGTTTTTCGCTTTCGAGAGCCGCGACGACATCGGCGGTGTTGATGAGTTCACCACGACCGCAGTTAATCAGCATGGCACCGTCTTTCATCAGCTTGATCGACTCGGCATCAATCATCTCGCGCGTTTCCGCATTGAGGTTGGTGTGCAGGGAAACGATGTCGCTGACCTTTAACAGGTCGGCCACACTGTCGGCGCGATCGACACCGTACTTGGCACAGAATGCATCATCCCAGTAGAGGTCATAACCGATGCATTTCATCCCAAAGGCCTGGGCGCGGACAGCCACCTCTTTACCGATGCGACCAAGCCCGACGATACCGATGGTTTTCCCCATGATCTCGTGGCCAGTGATGCGTTTCCAGCCTCCGGTAGCCACTGCGTTGGCTTGTTCCATCAGATGTTTGTTGAGGGCCAGCATCAGCATGAACACGTGCTCGGAAACCGTGGTGTGGTTCACCCCAGGGGTGAATGCGACTGGAATGGCTTTCTCCGTGGCGTAGGCGACATCGATTTTATCCACTCCAATGCCGTATTTGGCGATGATCTTGAGCTTCGGAAGCGCTCTATCGATAACCGCCCTGGTGATGTCATCATCGCCGCAGAGGAAGGCATCAATGTCATCGGGAAGTGCCAGCATTTGCGCCTCATTAAGCGGTCCACGCTCGCGGATAATTTCCGCTCCGGTGCTTTCGAGCAGCGCGTGATGATCGCCTGGGCAATCTTGATAGGATGTGGTGGATAGTAGGATTTTCATGGTTATTGTTGGTTTTAATAAATCGGTCAGATCAGACGGACAGGCCGGATCGTTCGTTGCTAGACTCCGGGGAACTGGAAATAGTTTTGTGCGTTCTTATAGCAAATACCTTCGATGAGTGCATCGAGAAGGTCTTGGTCATCGGGGATCAAGCCGGCCTCGACCTCCTGGCCGATGATACCGCACAGCAATCTGCGGAAGTATTCATGGCGCGGGAAACTGAGGAAACTCCGCGAGTCGGTGAGCATGCCGACGAATTTTGAAAGCAATCCCACACTGGACAGCACATCAATCTGGGTGCGCATGCCGTCGAGGGTATCCACGTGCCACCAGCCGGAGCCGAGTTGCATTTTTCCGGGGGTGACACCGTCCTGATAGCTCCCCATCAGCGTGGCAAGCGGGTAAAGCATAGCCGGGTTGATGTGGTAGAAAATACACTTGGGCAGGGCGTCCCCGGAGGCAAGGCTGTCGAGGTAGGCTGCCATTTTCCGGATCACCGGTTCATCAAGCATCGAGTCATATCCGGTGTCAGGCCCAAGCTGGTTGAACATCCGGGTGTTGTTGTTCCTGATCGGGCCGATGTGCAGTTGCATCGTCCATCCACGGGCTGCATTCCACTTTCCAACGTGCAGCATGATGTAGGTCATCCACTGTTCGGCTTCATCAAGTGCGATCAATTCCTCGCCACGAAGTTTTTGGTAGATCAGTTCTGCCTCCTCGTCCGGACATGGGATGAACGGGCAGTTTTCCAAGCCGTGGTCCGATAGGCGGCAGCCATGGTCGTGGAAATAGTCGTGACGGGCTTTCAGGGCGGCAATAAAGGCCTCCGCGGTATCGAGTGATTTCCCGGAAACCGAGGCCAGTTGATCCGTCCATGTGTTCCAGGCGCACAGATCCGTGGTGATCATCGCCTTGTCAGGCCGGAAGGTGGGAAACATCCTGGTGATGTGGCCCGAGCTGTTAAACGCCTGATGGTGCTCCAAGGTGTCGGTGGGATCATCGGTGGTGCCGACTGCACGGATATCAAATTTTTTACAGATGTTTTGCGTGGTGAAGTCCGACTCGGCAATACGGGCATTGGCAAGCTCCCAAATGGCATCGGCCGTTTTCGGACTCAGCACCAGATCTGTTCCAAAGTAGCGTTTCAGCTCCAAGTGGGTCCAATGGTGCAGCGGGTTACGCACAGTCTGGGGCACGGTGCGTGCCCAGGCATCGAACTTATCCTTCGGGTCGGCATCCTTTCCCGTGATGAGTGCCTCAGGCTCCCCGGCTGCGCGCATGGCACGCCATTTGTAGTGATCGCCACCCAGCCAGATCTCGGATAGATTGGAAAAACCGACATCGCCTGCCACTTCCGCCGGGGACAGATGGCAGTGGTAGTCCATGATCGGCTGGGATGCCGCTACCTCATGAAACAACCTCTCGGCGGTTTTGTTTGGCAGGAGAAAATTTTCGTGCAAGTAGCTCATCGTTTGCTGGTTAGATAGTCATCGAGGCAAAACCGCCATCCACGACAAGTTCGGCACCGCTCATAAAACTGCTGGCATCGCTGGCTAACAGAAGGGTGGCACCCACCAGCTCATGGGCTTCCCCAAAGCGGTTTGCCGGCGTGTGCTTCATAATGCTGGCCACGCGATCGGGGGTAAGGATCTTCCTGTTTTGCTCGGCGGGGAAAAACCCTGGCACGATGGTATTCACACGTACTTTTTTCTCCGCCCATTCGCGGGCAAGGTTTTTGGAAAGGTTGTGCACCGCGGCCTTGGTGGCGGAGTAGGTGAACACACGGGAAATGGGAACCACGCCACTCATGGAGCCGATGTTGATGATGCTGCCACCCTCGCCGCGATCAACCATGTATTTGCCAAATACCTGCGAGGCAAAAAGGACCGCCTTGAGGTTGGTGTTGAGAATGCTGTCGAACTCTTCCTCTTCGATCTCAAAGATCGGTGTCGGCGAGTTGATCCCCGCGCCGTTGATCAGGATGTCGACTTTTCCGGACTTGGCGAGAACGTTGTCGAGCAACTCCTGGATGGAGGCCTTGGAGTTGACATCCACTTTTTCAAAGTAGGCTTTTCCACCCGCTGCTTCGATGGTGGCGAGCCGTTCCCTGGCTTTTTCCTCACTGCGCCCGACCAGCACCGTTTCCGCACCTGCGGCGGCCAGGGCCTCGGCCATCGCACCGCAAAGCACCCCCGTGCCGCCGATCACCACGGCAACTTTGTTTTCGAGACTAAAGACTGAGCTAAGATATTCTGAAGGAGTCACAACCGGGTTATAGCAAAACATCTTTCCCAAGGAAATGGATTGCATCATCATCTATTTGCATTATTTCATCATTTATCAGCGACTCACATTCCATCCTCCCGAAAGGCTTCGACGGCGTCCTCCTGGTCGACCGCCCATGGTTCCCCTATCTCTGCACCGAGGTCGAGCACTGGCGGTGGGAAACACGCGACGAACGGCACTTCAATTTCTGGGTGGCCCTCTCAGGCGAAGGCTATCTGAGCTGCGACGGCGAAACATATCCGGTTAAACCCGGTAGCTTTTTTGTCTTTTCTCCCCAGCAGGAAATCTCCGCAGCCCACTACTCCGGCCCCAGAATCACCCGTTTCTCCGCCCACTTTTTACCAACAATGAATGGCGAGGTTCTCGACAAGGTGGACAATTTCCCTCTGCTCGGAGGAATGATCGAATCCCTGCCGCTGATGCAAAGGAAGATCGACGTGGTGATGCGCACCGCGATTAGCCGGGAGCACGATGAGGATCTCGCCAAGCTTATCTATCAGCTGCTTATCCAGTCGTGTGAAAAATCCGGAGTCGATGCCGGCGCCTCACTCGACCCGCGGGTGGCCGAGGCGATCCGAATATTTCGCGAAGACCCCGCGTCGGTGCAATCGATGGATTCCATCGCCCGACAACTGGGAATCTCACGTTCACACTTCGACCGCGCCTTTTCCAAACTCGTCGGCCAGCCGCCGCAGCAATTCCTGCTCAACTGCAAGATGATCCACGCCCGCCGACTACTAGAAAGCAGCAGCCTCCGGGTCGGGGAAATCGCCGAGGCGTTAGGGTATAAAGACATCTACTTTTTCAGTCGACAGTTCAAGTCCTGCTGCGGCCAGTCACCGATCAACTACCGGAAGTCGTTCATGCATTAGTCCAGTTCTTAAGAAAGAAGAATGGATGACCGCGAATGATGCAGAAGAAGCGATGGCGAAGTGCCATGAGCAGTCACTGTGAAAGTAATTCATCTGATACTCTCGCCCAAGTCACGTCTTCGCTTTCAATCCCAGCACGAAGGTGGACTAATCTTCCGTCATCCCTCCATGCCATCAGTTTTCCAGCAATCGCACCCCTAGCACTTTGTTCCACTTCCTCAAGTGGCCTAGGATCAATCAAAACCACCTTCTTTTCACCTCGATTAACTGGAAGACACATGTAATCGGTAAGGCGACTATTGATACCCTTGTCACCGAAACTGTAACCGGAAATAACCAATCCCGAGGCCTCGATCAACGTGCTATGGAAGCGGTAGTGAAGCTCTAGGAATACGTGATTCAAATAGCCGAACATCTTATTGAAAGTGCCAGCCAGAAAGAGCGCACGACCAATCCCCTCATGTGGTCAGACCGCTCTCGTCTTTCACTCCTGCCAGCTCGGAATTAGTTCGTATACCGACGTATTCTTCACGCCAAGGGTTCGAATTATATTTACTACCCTGTGCTTCCCTTGGGCGAAACCGCTGCCAATCAATAGAGCCATGAAGTTTGAGCAGACGCACGACAGGCCCTGATGATTGAGTTCGCATGGGGCCGAACAGCACAGGATTCCATGGACGGATGCCATAAGTGTTTTCCACATCGAATCCATCAACTACATGGATTCCCTCTGATCTTAGAAAATTCTCAAGCAAGCGATCGTGATTGAGGCTAAATAAATTCACTTCCTCGAAACGGCGATCATAGGCTGCCTCTTGAAAAATCTTTGCAAAAACTACCCTTGGAGCGAGGCATCTGTGGCACCCAACCACAGAGAACGAAACCTTAGAAATCACAAAGTTCACCTTTTAGCATACTTTCTCACTTGCTGAAGTTTACCTTTTGGCATACTCTCAACCCATGATCAAAAGTTTCTCAGATACAACCACTGAAAAAATCTTTCGAAATCAGCCGCTCACTAAAAAAGAACTCCGCAAGTTTGGCAGTCTGAATTTGCAGTAAGCCCTCGCCAGACTGGACATCCTAAATATCTCCTCAGAAAAAGACCTTCTACTGACTCCCTCATATCACTACCACTCCCTCCATAATGACAGATATTCAATCGATGCAGAATCCAGAAGATCCAAATGGAGAATCACCTTTCAGTGGCATGATGATGAACTTCTGGACGTCGCCCTAGTAAAAATTGAAGACACTCACTAACTCTCAACACACAACAAGATATTATGAAAACTATAACAAGAATCAACCCTGCGATTGAACTTCTCAAGAGTGAGCTCGAACACAGAGCCATCAGCCAAACCCAACTTGCCGCTGCATGTTCAGTATCCAAGGGGATGATCTCGAATATACTCCACGACAGGAAACGTATCTCCGTGGACATGGCCCTCAAGCTGGAAGCATTCCTAGGTATCAAAGCCAACATCTGGTTGGAAGCTCAGCTTAATTATGAGATCCACCAAGCCAGGCAGGGTCTGAAGTCAGCATAAATGCCGCGCTTGGGTTGCTACCCAAATACTCCCCTCACATATCTCTATTTAGACTTTTAAAAAGTCTGAATACGTGTTGATTTTGGACTTCATGGAAGCCTAATTTCAGCAAATCATCCAAGAAAAGATCCTGTCGGGGATCGAGTCTCCCTTGCTGGCTCTCACGCGGCGGGAGGTGGAGTTGCCACCGGTCAAAGGGAAGGCGATGACGGTGATCGGGATGCGTAGGGCGGGGAAAACCAGTTTTCTACACCAATGCCGGGCCGATGCCATTGAGGCGGGAAGCGCCCCGCGTCAGCACCTTTATTTGAACTTTGAGGATGAACGTTTGGCGGGAATGACCGCCGGGCATTTACATTTGATTTCAGAAACGCATCTGCGCCTTTTTGGCGAATCCGGAGAAACCACGACCACGTTGTATCTGGATGAAATCCAGTTGGTTTCCGGCTGGGAGGTCTTTGTCCGCAGAATGTTGGATACGCCGGGGTATGAGGTCTTTCTTTCCGGATCATCCGCCAAATTGTTGAGTCGTGAAATCGCGACGTCCATGCGTGGCCGGGGCTGGGAAATTGTCATCCATCCGTTTAGTTTCAGGGAGTATCTATCACATCACCAGCAGAGCATTCCAGCCGACCCGGTTCACCTTAGCCGCAAGATAGCCGCAAGATGAACCTGCAGCTTGATCGAAAGTTCGCGGCGTATCTCAATGACGGAGGGGTTCCAGAGGCGCAGGGTCTGATAGCTGCGCATGCGCGGCAGCTGCTGTCGGGATACGTCGATATCCTATTGCTACGGGATGTGGTTGAGCGCCATGGAATATCCAATCCCACCGCCTTGCGCTGGATGCTGCGCCGTTTACTGAGTGCGCCGGCGTCTCTCTTTTCAGTCACAAAATTTGCCGCCGACCTGAAATCCCAAGGCATCCCGGTGGGGCGCGAAACCCTGTATGAATTTCTCGACCATCTTGAAGACGCCTTTCTCCTGAAATCGGTGCCTGTCGCCACCGACTCCGAAAAACGCCGACAGGTCAACCCCCGCAAAATCTACCCCGCCGACACGGCATTGATCCCGGTGTATGATCGGAGCGGAAAAGCCAACACGGGGCATGCCCTGGAAACCGCCGTGTTTATCGAACTTCAGCGTCGTGGCGCAGAGGTCAGTTATGTGAAAACAACCCGTGGATACGAAGTGGATTTCCTCGCCCGCATCCCCGACGGATCGGAGGCCCTGATTCAAGTTTGTCAATCGATTGATGACGCCGCCACCCGCGCCCGTGAAGTCCGGGCACTTCAGGATGCGGCGGTCGATCACCCGCAAGCTTCCCTGCTGCTGCTCATTCTTGAAACCAGCCTGCCCTATCCTGAAATCCCAGCCGGCACCCAACTGATGACGGCGTGGCAATGGATGCTCGCCCGGTAACGCTTAACTCGGCGCCCTCTCCCTGCCAACAGCCATATGCTGCTTATTTAGCATTTAATCATTGACCCCGCCGGTCTTATGTGCTGTTTTTCCAGCACCATGAAATTACTTGCCTGCCTATTACCGGCCATTGCCTCACTGTTCACCGTTTCCTGCAGCAGCCATCTGGCGGCTCCGAGTCCGGTTGTCGAATCCGCATATGGAGAAGCTACCAGAGCCAGTTCATCCCGTGTGCTGATCAAGACGGGAACGATGCAGGTCCGGGTGAGTGACGTCCAACAAGCGAGCGCCGATGCCAAGGCACTGGTAAAAAAACACCGGGGCTATCTGGAGAGTATCGATAGCAGTGATGACGGCGATGCCTACGCTGACCTGAATGTGCGTGTGCCGAAAACCGAACTGGTCTCCGTGATGGATGGCCTGGCCACTTTGGGAACAGTCACCTCCCGTCATGTGCAGGTCAAGGATGTCACGGATGAATGGATCGACCTTCAGGCGAAACTGAACAACATGCGGGCTTTGCGTGACCGACTGCGTAGCCTGCTCCAGCAGGCGAAGACCGTCAAAGAAACCCTCGAGGTGGAAAAAGAACTGACCCGCGTCCAGAGTGAGCTCGATTCCCTGGAGGGAAAAATCCAGGCGATGCAACAACATGTTTCCTACAGCAAACTGACCGTCAGGATCCGGCAGAAAAACATCCCCGGCCCGCTGGGTGCCGTAGGAAAAGGTGCCTGGTGGAGTGTCAAAAAACTGTTTGTGATCAAATAACACGGTGGAAGAGTAAGTAAAGCCGATGCTGGACAAGGCGGTTCTGTTGCTTAGAATCGCCGCTCATGAAAAGTGATTTCCTCGTCATCGGCAGCGGTATCGCCGGCCTTTCCTTTGCCATCCGGGCTGCGGAGCATGGTACGGTAACCATTATCACCAAAGGGAAAGCGCTGGAGTCGAACACCGCCTGGGCCCAGGGCGGGATCGCCAGCGTTTTACCGAAAGGTCTGCGGGAAAAGGACGACAGCGTGGAAAGCCACGTGGCCGACACACTCGATGCCGGGGCCGGGCTTTGTGACGAAAACGCCGTGCGCACCATCCTTGGCGAAGCGGCGCAAACCATCGAGGAACTGATCGCGTGCGGGGTGGATTTCGACAAGGAAGGCAAGGAATTCTCCCTTGGCAAAGAAGGGGGCCATAGCCATCGGCGCATTCTCCATGCCAAGGACACCACCGGCAGGGAAATCGCGGAATCACTTCTGGAAACGGCCCGGAACACGCCGAACATCACGTTTTACGAAGAACACTTCGCCATCGACCTCATCACCACCGGCAAGCTCGGCATGGTGTCGGAGGACCGGGTCCTGGGTGCCTATGTGCTGAATGAGATATCGGGGAAAGTCCACCGATTCCGCTCAGACCGTGTGATCCTGGCCACCGGAGGTTGTGGCAAGGTCTACCTCTATACCACCAACCCCGACAGCTCGACCGGTGACGGGGTCGCCATGGCCTGGCGGGCTGGCGCGACCATTGCCAACATGGAGTTTGTCCAGTTTCATCCGACGTGTTTTTTCAACCCCGCCGCCACCGGAGCCAAAGCCCGGTCGTTTCTCGTCTCCGAGGCGGTGCGGGGTGAAGGCGGCATCCTGCGGGACGCCGACGGCATCGAATTCATGGAAAAATACGATCCCCGCAAATCGCTGGCCCCCCGTGATATCGTTGCCCGTGCCATTGACCACGAAATCAAAAAAACCGGTGCCCAGTGCGTCTACCTTGATGTCACCCACAAGCCCAAGGGGTTTATGAAAGAGCGCTTTCCACACATCTACAACACCCTGATGGAGTTCGGACTCGATTCTGAAACGACCCCCATCCCCGTGGTTCCCGCAGCCCACTACCAGTGCGGAGGTGTGCTCACCGACACCCATGGCCAAACCGACATACGCGGCCTGTTTGCCATCGGTGAAGTTGCTTGCACCGGTCTGCACGGCGCGAACCGACTTGCATCCAACTCCCTGCTCGAAGGCCATGTGCTGGCGCGCCGGTCGTTGAAAAAAATCCTCAGTCTCTTCCCACTTGCCAAATCCTCACCTGCCGCACCTGATATCCCCGCCTGGGAATACGGCGACACCGCACCACCGGACGAACAAGTCGTCATCTACCACAACTGGGATGAAATCCGCCGCCTGATGTGGGACTACGTTTCGATTGTCCGCACCACCAACCGGCTCGACCGGGCGGCCAACCGGCTCAGCAACCTGCGGCGGGAGGTCCGAAGTTTTTACTGGGGGCATCGTGTCACTTCTGATATCCTCGAACTCAGGAACCTGGTGGCCACGGCCTCGCTGATCGTGGATAGCGCCCTACGCCGACGCGAGTCCCGCGGTATCCACTACACCCTCGATTTCCCCGATAAAGACGAACGCCAGAATGTCCCCTCCATCCTACGACGTTTCTAAACGCTTCCAGCATCCATCCATCCCGCTATTCCTGTTTCTACCTCCCTCTTTGACTCCCACCATGACGCGCTCGATGCATCTCCTCGTCCCACTGGTCCTCCTCGTATTCTGCCTGCCATTGTCGGCGCAGAATAACACGCCGGGCCCACGGGTCAGCACGCCAACGGCACCCACCAATCCGTTTCAACCGATCCGTTACCCTTGGAAAAAATTCATCACCGCCACCGTCTTCTGGATCGGTGAACAGCCCACCCAGAACAACCCGACACCTAACCACGCCAGCTCATGGGATACCCAATGGCAACTTAACTACGGCGGCTATGACAACCCGGATGCGGCGGCCCGTGTCCAATACCGGCCCAAGGCCTTCACCCCCGGACTGAACCCCTTTTACGTCGCGCTTCCCTATAACGACTGCCTCAGTTACAACAAAAGCCGGCCTGAAGCCGGCCACGTGATCCCCTGGTGGAACCGTCGGCCTGACAAACGTCCCGGAAAGTCCGCCTGCAAAGGCCGCTGGATCCAGATCGTCTACGGCACGAAAATTTGTTACGCGCAGTGGGAAGACTGTGGCCCCTTCACCACCGACGACTGGGAGTATGTCTTTGGCAACAAGCCACCCAAAAACGCCAACAACAATGGTGCGGGCATCGATGTCTCACCGGCTGTCCGCGACTACCTCGGCATGCCTTCCGCGGCCAAAGTGCACTGGCGCTTTATCGATTTCGCCCGTATTCCCCGCGGGCCATGGTCGTATTACGGGAAAAACAACCCGTTTGTAGACCCCAGCCTCGACCCCGACCTGAAGGCCCGGCAGGATTACATGGTCTACCTACGCAAGTTGCGTGACGAGGCCTACGCGCAAAAAAACAACCGCCGATAAGCCGGCTTTTTCGGCACCCTGGGGCTGAACAAGCGTTTTTCTTCATTTTTCTTAAAACTTGGCTTGCCTTTTTCCCGCTGGGGCACTAATTCCTCCGCACCACGTTTCTACGATTGGCACCAGTGCTCGGGTGGCGGAATTGGTAGACGCGCTAGACTAAGGATCTAGTGGGAGTTAATCCTGTGGGGGTTCGAGTCCCCCCTCGAGCACCATTTAAAAACCCTCCTTCCCTCATACGGATCGAGGGTTTTTTTGTGCCCAGGTAAAACCGTGTTTCCAAAAACCATGCCCCAACCCCATGGTGACCTTCCGGAGATGACCATGGTTTGATGGGCGGCATGTCCCCGGGCTGTGACCAGCTAGCGTGTCACGGTAAGCTCTGTCGCTCCGGCCTTGATGGGAAGATCCGCGAGATACAGGTTGTCGGCGATGCGCTGAAAACGCGCGCCTTTCAATATTGGCGCACCTTGATCACTCCAGATTGCCAAGGGGCCAGTTTCCTTGAGTGTGAACACGATTTCCTTTTCGGAAACAGACTTCACCTTTACAGCGGCACTCGGCAGGTATTTATCGGTACGACCAATCACCGCCCAGCCTTGCGTCTTGGGGTAGAGCAGAAAGAGCTTGGCACCGAAGTCAGCAACCTCCGTCTTGAAGTCTCCGCTCAGGGGGACGACTCTCTTCTGATCCAGGTCATAGACCAACAAACCCTCCTCAGGCTGTTCCCATGGGCCGGTGCCCGGCTGGAGCAGCTCACCCGCATAGGGGTAATCCTTGGCTGAAATTGTGCTTTCAAGAGTCTTCCCTGCTTCGGAGAAATTGAACAACGCGATCGCGGCAACGTGATCTTCTAACGGAGCAACCACACGGAATACCTCTTCATCACGGAACGGATGGATGAAAAAGCTTTCCGGTAATAGCGTGGCAGGTGCCTGGGTCCGAAGAAGTTTACCATCCTGGTAAGCAAAGGGTGCCAGTATCCCAGGGACAACCTTATCCGGTTCATCGGAGACATATACCGGGCCACCCGAAATGGCACGCGCTATGGACATCGGCACGACATCGCGCTGGTCATGGGTGTGAAACATATCCAGATCACCCCAGACCGTCTGTCCCATCCACAAATGGTTGGCGAAACTCTGGTAGGTGTTGCACTTGTTTTTGTCCTTGTCCTTCTGATTGTAGTCGGGACTGGAGCGGGTCACGGCACTGTATTTGGTCTGTAGCGAGTTAATGTTAGGCTGGGCAATACAGTTGAGCAACGGGATGCCTTGCTCATGGGTGGATGCATCCAGCGCTTCATTGTTGGCGCGCATGGCACCGACGGGATCGGGCATGCCTCGATACAGGTCGAAGGCCTTGGTGTGAAAATCGACCTTGGTAAAATTGAAACCATTCTTTTTGGTATCAAGTGTCATCTTATCATAAAAGGCCATAGCTGCCGCTTTGGTACCGTTTGGCAACATCATACCGCCTTTCCTGGCTTTGGTGAGATGAGGCTTCAGATCCGGCATCGTGTGTTGCGCTGAAACTCCCGACATGTAACCGGCGCAGTTTCGCCAGATACCCACCCATTTGATCTTATCGTCTTTTTTGAGATCCATGATGGGTTTCCAGCCGTTAGGGAATTTCCTTTTATCGACCCCGAAGCTGAGAAGCCTCCTTCCCTTTTCGTCGAGATAACCATCGTCGACCATGATCCATCGAAAAGGCGCATCGGAATCTTCCAGGGTATGGAAGGCGTTACTGATAATTTTCTCAGAAATCCTCGTTTTGTAAAACTCCCATGAACACCAACCGAGGTAGCCGTATGGTTCTTCTGGAAACTTTTTGTTAGACCGCCAGTCGGCGTTCACGTAGCCAGACTCAATCACCTGCCTCCACACGGCGGAGGTGGCGGCATAGGGGGATTTTCCATAAGCCCATATCAACAGCGGAATGTCGCCCTGGACGGCCTGGGTGCCAAAGTTTCCTGTTTTCAACATCAGCCTGCCCTTCTCGTTGAAAAACTGACCATAGACTTTCCCGGAGGTCATTGGCAGCAGTGCCAGATATTGATCGGTGTCAACCTCCAGCAAAATGAATTGCCCTTCCTGGACATGGTGGTGGTCTTTCCTGGTCTTCGGGGGAGTGTATCCGGCCAATTCATCCAGGGTGGTAAAAGCGACCGCCTCGACGCGGTTTCCACGAGCTGCCCCGCCGGAAAAAGGACGATAAAAGGCCCCGCGTTTGAAGGCGGGTAACTTCACCTCCCGGGATAACACAAAGCCTGCCTTGTCCGGCTTTTGACGGATGCCTTTTTCGACAATGAAGCCGGTTGGCTCGGAGGTGATTTTTATTTCCTGGGCAGACACGGCGGCACAGCAAACAAAGCCAATTATGGCGGGGATCAGTAATTTCTTCATGGGATTCTATCAGGTATTTTGCCGCAGACTATGGGTGCCATGGCTCGGGACCATTCTTGTTTTTTTGCAGGAACCGGGCATCAACACTTTGGTACCATTTGTGTAAGCTGGCACGCATCTTGGCGACGCGTTCCGGGAACTGTGCCGCCAGATCCTTCGTTTCGCCCAGGTCATCCTTCAGATTGAAGAGCATGACCTTGCCGTCCTCGTAACGCTCGACCAGTTTGTAATCGCCGACCCGGATCGCCCCACCGGGAGGCCCCCCTTGATTGCTGTAATGCGGGTAATGCCAGTAAAGGGTGTCACGATCGAGAGTGCCACCTTTGAGCGCGGGGGAGATATCGATCCCGTCGATCTCATGCTTGGTTTCAATCCCCGACGCCGCCATCACAGTCGGATACAGATCAATCGAGCAAATCGTCTCTTCACTAACAGAGCCAGCCTTGGTCACTCCGGGATAGCGGATGATCCATGGCTCGCGAATGCCGCCTTCGTATATCCATCCCTTGCCTCCTCGTAGCGGCAGGTTACTGGTCGGCCAGCCCTCACTTGTGGATAGACCCCCGTTGTCGGATGTAAAAATCACCATGGTATTGTCAGCCACACCGGAAGCCTCCAGTTGTTTCAACACTTTGCCGACCGCCTGATCCATGGCCTCGACCATCGCCGCGTAGACAGCATGGCTCTGAAGCGTCCGCACCTTCTGGCGTTTTTTACCCATGAGTTCACCCGGCACTTCGGTGAACGGCTTGCCCATCACCTTTTCTGCCTTCGCTAGGTATTTTTTCACCAGATCAGGTCGACCCATCAAGGGGGTGTGGACGGAGTAGAATGACAGGTAGGCAAGGAAGGGTTTGTCTTTATTCGCCTCGATAAATGCAGCGGTGTCCCGCGCCAGACGATCCGGCAGGTGCTCCCCCTCAGGGCTTTCTTCCATCTGCGGGTTTTTGAACGGGGCAAAGTATTTTTTTCCAGTGTAGGGGCCACCCGCTTTGTGGCCACCAACGTTGACATCAAATCCACGATTTTGCGGTAAGTGTTTTTCGGTATGTCCGAGGTGCCATTTCCCGGCAAAAAACGTCGCGTAGTTCTTTTTTTTCAGCGCCTGGGCCAGGGTGATCTCGTCCAAGGGCATTTCATCATTCAAGGGCGCCGGTTTGAACTTGCCCGACCGCATACCGGAAAAGAAATTCGTCGCCCCCACACGCGTCGGATACTTGCCCGTCATCAAGCTATAACGCGTTGGCGAGCAAACCGGGTTTGCGGCGTAGCCATGGGTGAATCGCATGGCTGTCTTGGCAAACTCATCAATACTCGGAGTCTCATAAAAACACGACGGGTTGTTGGCACCAATATCCATATAGCCAAGGTCGTCAACGAGGAAGACCACAATGTTAGGAGGGCGGGTTTCCGCCATACTCTCAGGTATGAAACAGAAGATGACAACGAATAGCGAGAGCGCACCGGGTAATCGGGACACTGCGCTGACACATGTTTTCAAGGAAAGATCTTTGAGTCTGCTCATAGTTGTAGCCTAGACTAAGCACCCTCCTTTGTATATCCCCTGAAAAGGTGGTTTTTTCTTTTATTGTGCGGCCTTCAACTGGATACAATCCAAGGCGAGGAAGCCCCCCTTGCTCCTGGGGTTTTTCCCTACCACTTCAGCGCGCAGGACATAGAAGCCATCCACAGGATCAAAGATACCCAGATCGATCAGGCCGGTCGCCTCCACTTTCTTCGAATAGAGGTCCACGGTCGCCTTGACCACCTTGCCATTGACTGAGAACCCGAGGATCCCCAAGTCCGGCGCCTTCGTAGCATTCAAAAACAACCTCTCAGCCACTGGGCTTCGCGCCGCTATTTTAAACTCAACAAAATCTCCAAGGGCTGACCTGGTAAAAAGATAATCCCCCTTGTTCCATGACTTCTTGGCAGCCCTTGCGGAATGCACCTGGATCCTCAAGTTTTCAGACTTCGAAACAATACGCCCGGGGCTGAGTTCAATCGCGCCTTTGAACGTTGCTGCTCCCACATTTTCTTTTTGGACTCCAGTCGAGAAATAGGCTTTAGGCAGTGGGGGCACATTGCACACCTCCACGGGTTCAGGCTGACGGTTCGAGGTGGTAGCTGCAAATGCATACCAATAGACACCTACTCCGTAACCCATATTGCAATCCGTCCACGACCACACCTCCATATCCAGTTTGATTGAACTGCCGAAAGGTATCGTATCGAGCGACCGACTCCGCGTCTCGACACTGTAGCCCATCGTATTCCGCTCATTGCCCTTCTTGCGGTTCAGCTTATTGTAAACATACGCCCGTGGTTGCGCGTGGAACGGGTGATGATAAAAATCAGTACTCTGCCCACCCCACGAGTAACCATAATAGTCTTCGGTTCCCGTGCCAAACATCGACGGAAAATCCTCTCCATCGATCCAGATTTTCTCATCACCTTCGCCCCACCATTTTTCGACCGGGTTCATCACAGTGAGTGTATCGCCAACATAGACGCCGCGACCTTTGGCCGTCAGGTAGTTCCAGTCCGAGTAAGGTCGCGTCGGCACAGGATACTGGCCACGCCAACCCGCATTGAAATACATGCTACGGCCATTCCATTGGTAAGCACCCGTCTTGACCTCGACTTCCGCCGCAACCGGGTCGTCGCCAAAGTTCACCAAGGAAACCTTGGCCGTGCCTTGATAAGGCATCACCCACCGACAGCGCATGGTCCCATCGTCTTCCACCGTGCGGTACCAGCCTTGATGCGGGTTCAGGCCCATCCCGGAGCCAAAAAAATCACCAACCGGACACCAAACCGTTTCCTTGTTATCAAACTCAATCTTCAAAACCGTCGTGCGGGTGACTGACATTTTGTGATAATCAGCCAGTTTCACCGAGAGTTCACGAATGGCCGCCGCCCCTTTGGGTAATTCAATCGACTCCGATTCCCCCTTGCCCAATTGGGCTGAGAAGCGGACCGTGTCAGCCACCCCTTGCGCCGTCGGGTTGAGTAGTGTTTTACCCACTTCTTTGATCAAAGGAGCCGCCGCTTTGTAGTCGGCCACAGTAAATGATTTCACAGCGGTTCCCTCCGGGTATTCACGGTAAGTCAAGACATAGAAAAACGGGTAATGGGTCGTCGTGATTTTCAGGCCCTTCTGATAGGGAATCGGAAAGAAATTCACAGCCGAAGCCAGCGATTTATGGGCAAACGGGTAGGGGAAAAAATCATCCCCATTGAACAATCCCAACATGTTCCCCTCAAGCGTTGGCTCGACCGCACCATCGATATAAACACGGATTTGTATATCAGTGGTCGGCTTTCCTATATTACGAAACGGCATCCATGTCCGCACCAGCGTGCCCGCGCCCTTGTGATCCATCAGGACCCACTCTTTTTCACCGTTGACCTCATCGATCCGGATAAACGAATCATGGTCGGCGCTGGTGTTATTATCCTTATTATTGAACCAGCCTTTTGCATCGTCGGGAGTCTTTGATTTTCGGCTGTAGCTGCTTTCCTGCTTTAAGCGGAAATCCGACCCGGGAAAGCGACTGACCGCGTCGCGATCCACCATTTCATGTAACAACGACTCCATGCTTACCGGCGCCGCCGCTTGTAGCGAACCCATCCCCAGCAAAACCGAACAAGCTATGCATACTGATTTCATACGTATGAGGTATACCATTGATTGTGGTATTTCTTACATTTCAATGACCAAGCTGCGCATATCCTATCCCATCCCAGGCTACATTGACGATTGTCTGTGCAACGTGGCCCGGAGCCGAGCCTCGATATTCCCGGAGGCATAAACCAATTTCGGTAAACGGTGGCATTGTTTGCCGGCTGCGCCGTTTCCTCAGGGTGTAACCTGATAGGTTTCGCCGGCCTTCATCTGGCGCTGCCATGTCCTGCCCTTAAACCGGACCGTCACCAAGCCCGCCTTGGACGCTTTGATCGTGACGGATGTAGGCACACTGTTTTTCCAAGCCAGATCAACGGTGAATCCACCTCGCGCCAACAGACCCCTGACCGATCCAGCCGGCCAGTCTTTAGGGAGGGCTGGCAGGAGATCGATTTCCCCACCATCCATGCGGTAATGACTCTGCATCAGCATCTCGGCAATACCTGCACACCCACCGAAGTTACCATCGATCTGGAATGGCGCATGCACATCGAAAAGATTGGGATTGGTGCCGTTCTTGAGCAAATTGCGCACCATCAGGTAAGCGTGGTCACCATCGTGAATGCGGGCCCAGAAGTTGATTTTCCAACCCATCGACCAGCCCGTAGCGCCATCGCCGCGCATGGTCAGAGTCGTCTTCGCAGCCTTGGCTAACTCAGGTGTATGGACAGGGCTAATCTGACTTCCAGGATGCAGACCAAAGAGGTGGTTCAGGTGGCGGTGTTTGTCCTTCGGATTATCGATGTCCTCATACCATTCCTGGAGCTGGCCGTGCTGGCCGATTTTGTAGGGGACGAGTTTAGCCATGGCAGTTTTCCACGACTCCACACGCTGACCTTTTTCACCTAACACCTCGGCTGCTTGGATGGCATTTTTCAATGCTTCCCGCGCCATCGCAATGTCGGCCGTGGTTCCTTTGGAAATCGGACCATGCTCAGGCGACCAACTCGGTGTGCTGGAAAGCTCGCCGGTGGGCAGCAGATAGAGGTAATCGACCAGGAAGTCGGCTGTTTCTGAAAGAATCGGCCAGCTTGACTGGCGCAAGTAATCCGCATCAACTCCGAAGGCATACTGCTCAAAGGCATGTGTCGACAACCAGGCTCCAGCGAGAGGGAAATACGCCCAGAAGCGAGGCCTCCCTTTTCCGGGATGAGGCACGGTGTATCCCCAAAGGTTTCCAGCAAGGTTAGCGGTCCAGCCACGTGCATTGCTGTAAGCCTTGGCTGTGATGGCGCCGGGCTTGCGCATGGAATCCGTGTAGGCAATCAGCGGTTCCTGACATTCTAACAAATTACACGGACCGCTCGGCCAGTAGTTCATTTGCAGGTTGATGTTGAGGTGGTAGTCGCTGTTCCAAGCAGGAATCACTTCGTTGCACCAGATGCCTTGCAAGTTGGCTGGAAGACCACCGGGACGGGAGCTTCCAATGAGAAGATACCGACCAAACTGGAAATAGAGTTCTTCTAAGTCGTGGTCGGCTGTTTTTTTATTCAGCTTCACCCGTTCATCGAGTGGAAGTTTTCTGATCGATTCAGGAGTCTCGCCAAGATCGATGGCAACTCGTCCGTGGAGCTTCTTGTGATCGGCAATGTGACGCTCCTTCAGTTTATCCAAGCCCAAGGCCATCGCGGAGGACAGGGTTTTGGTATTCTTTTCAGCAGGATGCACGCCCCTGTAATCCGGGTAGCTCTGGGCGTAGTCGGTTCCTGCTACCAGGATGAAGCTCACAGAATCCGCGCCGGTGACTTCGATTCCCTCACCGGAGGTAGATACTTTTCCACCTTGGTGAACCACTCCGATACGGGCTTCGATTTGCAGGCCGTTGTTTGTCAGTTTACCGGAGGCGATGAAGACTCCCTTTTCCGATGTCGGTTTGATGTCGTGTGGCGTAAAAAACTTGAGTTTCAGATTCTGTTGAGCCGGTTTGTCGGCGGAGAAATTCAACACTAACACACGGTCGGGGTTTGAACAAAAACTGGTGCGCGTGAACGCAGCGCCAGCGTGTTGGTAGTTCACGCTATGCACGCCTGTGGTGAGGTCGAGCTGTCTGCGGTATTTCAGCCCATCACTTTCGGCAGGATGCCCGGTTTCGATGACCAGTTCGCCCAGCGTTTGATAACGGCCAAAGTTCACATCCGCCTGGTCGCGATCATCATGACCCAGCCCACGCAGGTGTTCCGTGCTCAATGCCTGTGCCTCTTTTAAACTCGCTTTATCTCCTTTGAGAAGAAGAGCGCGGATCTCGGCAAGGTGTTTGTGGGCATCGTGTTTGTTCTGATCCTTGATGAAATCCTTTGAGCCTGGCCCACCACTCCAGATGCTGTGTTCGTTCAGCTGCACCCGCTCATACGAGGTTCCGCCATAAATCATAGCGCCAATAAATCCATTCCCCAAAGGCAAGCCATACTTCTCCCACGCCTGATCCGGGTTGGGTTTGTGGGTGCGCTTCTGGTTCTCCACCTTCCAGCTTTGCAGTGGACTTTTCATGCCATACGACTCAGCAGGCTTGGCAAACCACATGGTGCGGTCGTATAACTCGTTGGCATGAACAAGGGAGGCGGATACAAGCACTGGCCACACCAGGCTTAACTTCGTTCGTCGGGTTACGTTCATCGGTTTCCAGCTAATTGGAGTGATTGGTTTGAAAAGCACTTACTCCCCAAGTAATGGCTTTTTCCCCAGGTAATGGCTTTTTCCCATCGTGACGGATATTGAGAAAATTGACGACAAAAATCCACCCATTTCTTCGAATCCAGCGATGATTTCCGCCATAATGCAAAGTTCTTACTTCTGGCTACGTATGTGTTCACCTAGTCTACCGATATGAAATATTTCATCCTTTTTGCCCTCATCCTTGTCGCCACTGTTTCGGCAACTCCGCCAGCTACCGCCGACCGCCCCAACGTCATCCTGATCCTGGCAGACGACCTCGGCCCGGGCATGCTCGGCCACAATGGACAGAAAATTGTCACCACCCCACATATCGACAAACTGGCCGCCGAGGGCATGAGTTTCTCCAACTACTACGGCAACCCCTTCTGTGCGCCGGCCCGCTGGAGTCTGATCACCGGCATGCACAACGGTCGGAAAGGCTCAGGCTCACATACGGGTGGAGGCAAACTCAAACAACTCGATTCAAAAAAACTCAGCCCGGAACAATGGGACGCTGCATTCAAGAAAATCCAGGACAACGCGAAACCGGTGCCGGAAAACGAGCGATTCCTCGCCCAGGTCGCCCAGCAAGCCGGATACCACACCGCTGAGTTTGGCAAACTCGATATCGGCTTCCTCACCTGGCACTCGCTGCTCACCCGCCACGGTTGGGATCACTACGAGGGATACTACGATCACGTCCGCGCCCACGGGTTCTACCCAGCTTACCTCTGGCGCAACGGGGAAAAATTCATACTCAAAGGCAACACCTCCATCGATTGCGGCAAACGAGATGAAAAGGGACTGGACCCTGTAGGTTCAGGTGGTGAGACCTACTCCCAGGACGTTTTTCAGGAGGGCATCCTCAAATACATCCGCGAACACAAAAATGAACGATTCTTCCTCTACCACCCTACCCAGCTCCCCCACGGCCCCGTGGCCGTCAACAAGCTCCATCCCGACTACGAAAACCGCAATGACCTGACTCTTTCCGAGAAAAAATACGCCACCATGGTCAAAATGTTAGACGATACCGTGGGTGCCATCATGGCAGAACTTAAAACGCAAGGCATCGACGACAAGACCATTGTCTTTTTCTCCTCCGACAATGGACATGAAACTTATTACATGAACAACAAGGGGAAACTTCCCAAGCACACCTGGAGATCAGGAAAACTTGCTGACGGGTCCAAGGCCAACCTCACGGATAAAAAATGGAGAACCTCTAACGGGGGGGACATTTTTGATGGTGCAGGTGGCCGCGCGGGACTGAAGTGGTGTGCTTTCCAGGGTGGCGTCAACTGCCCGATGATCGTGCGCTGGCCTGGTAAAATCAAAGCCGGCTCAAAGACTCCGCTTCTGTCCACCCACTACGACTTCATGCCGACCCTCGCAGACATCACAGGTATCGCACCACCTGCGAAAAAAGACGGCATTTCCTACCTCCCAACCCTCCTCGGAAAAAATCAAACCCATGACCACGACTGGATTTTCATCCAAAGCGGGGGCCCGATGGGCAAAAGCACCCTGATCACCCGCAAAGGCTGGAAGCTCATCCAACTCAAGGATAACCGTTTCCAACTCTACGACATCCTCAAAGACCCCGGCGAACATCACAACATCGCAAAACAACATCCGGAGGTAGTCAAAACTCTCATCCCCATTTTCAAAGCACAACTCAACTCGGAAAGGGTCGACCTAAAGTGAAAAAAACAACCATCCTACTCATCACCAGCCTGCTCTCCAGTGTCTTTGTGCAGGCCGCTGAAAAACCTAACATTGTTTTCATCCTCGCCGATGACCTGGGCTCCGGCGACCTCTCCTGCTACAACAAGGACTCGAAAATCCCGACCCCACACCTCGATGCTCTCGCCGCTGAAGGCATGCGGTTTACTGATGCGCACAGCAACTCCTCGGTCTGCACCCCGACCCGTTATGGCGTGCTGACAGGACGCTACGCATGGCGCAGTCGACTCAAAAGAGGCGTCCTCAATGGCTTTAGCCCCGCACTGATCGAGGAAGGCCGCGAGACCGTGGCCTCCTTGCTCAAAAAACAAGGCTACCACACCGCCTGCATCGGCAAGTGGCACCTCGGCATGAATTTCGCCAAAAAGGGCAGGCATTGGGATCACACCCAACCGATCAAACGTGGACCAACCACTCTGGGCTTCGACTACTTTCTCGGCATCAGCGCATCACTCGATATGCCACCCTACACGCTGATAAAAAATGACCGGGTCGTTTCCCAGCCGACCGAAAGCATCGGTGATTCAACCTACCCCAAATACTGGCGCAAAGGTGCCATCGCCAAGGATTTTGTGCACGAGGATTACCTCCCCCTTGTCGGCAAACAGGCCGTTGAATTCATCTCATCACAAAGCGAAGAGACCCCCTTCTTCCTCTATCTCCCCCTCCCCGCTCCGCACAAACCCGTTGTTCCCAACGCCGATTTCCGCGGCAAAACCAAAGCCAACGACTACGGTGACTACGTGCACGAAATGGACTGGGTGATCGGCCAGGTGATCGATTCGCTTCAACAAAAAGGGTTCTTCAAAAACACCCTGCTCATCGTCACCAGCGACAATGCCTCCTTTGCCGTGCCAGAACAATACGGCGTCGTCCAGACAGGTCACTCCCCCAACCACATCTACAAAGGTCAGAAAACCGACGCCTACGAAGGTGGCCACCGGGTTCCCTACATCGTCACCTGGCCCGGCAAGGCAGCCTCGGGAACTGTGAGTACACAAGTCGTCTGCACCACCGACCTGATGGCAACCGCCGCCGAGGTATCGGGCACCACTCTCGAAAAAGACGCCGGCGAAGACAGCTACAGCATCGTGCCCGTACTCACCGGCAAACAGGGCGACAAGGCACTCCGCGAGGCCACCGTCCACCACTCCATCAGCGGCATGTTTGCCATCCGCAAAGGCAAGTGGAAACTCATTGTCGGCCGCGGCTCCGGAGGCCGGACCAAGGTTGACAAGTCAGACAAAAGCAAACTCCAACTTTTCGATATGGAGGCTGATGTACGAGAAACAAAAAACGTCTATCACGCCCACCCGGAAATCGTTCAGGAGCTAACCACCCTACTGAATAAATACAAATCCAGCGGTCGGAGTACGCCAACGCAACAGTAAATGCACCAACGGCCACACCCAGTGTCAGCCGTTGGTCAGGCTCTATCCACAAGACGTGGCTTAACGACTCATCAACGCCTCCTTCGCGGTCTGGCATTTGATACAGAGCGATACAGAGGGCTTGGCCTTCAGACGCTCGATGTTAATCGGCTTTTTACAGTCATCGCAAATTCCGTAGCTCCCCTCGTCAAGCCGCTCCAGGGCATACTCGATTTTCTCCAGCAGCTTACTCTCAGAAAATCCTAACCGATGCTCTACCATGTTTTCGGCGATCACATCAGCCCGCTCCGTTTCATCCGCAATAACCCCGCTGCCAACTCCCGTCTTCACCCCATGCCGATTGACATCTCTGAGTACGTGATTTCGTTGACCAACCAGAGCTGCACGCAGTTCATTTTTTTCGTTTTCAGTCATAATAGTGATTGGATTGTTTAACACGCCAAAGGTAGCACAACCTTGTGTGATGCGCTACGCATGATCGGTTTCTGACTGTGCTTATTTTGCTATCTCATTGCCATTCCCTGGATCCCCCCGTATGTCCAGCACCACCAAGTCACGGGGGCGTAAACAAACACCCCCCGTGACACCTCTAGGGAAGCCCGTAGCACGGGCAGGAAATAGATGGGGAATCCGGTGACATTGCCATTGAAAAACAGCAATCATTCCGGAGCGGTTACGCCACTGTAATCCATGTTCACTGCCAATGACATGAAAAGCCAGAAAACCAGCCACAGAGGTTGAGCTCACTTCCTGCGGATAACAGGAAACACTCAACACAACATGAAAAAAACAACTACCGCGCTTTCATGCAAAGCGCCCACACCGACGGGAAGCCTGCTTTTGGCCGCTTCGCTATTCACCCACGCTTCGCTATTCGCCCACCCCGAAACCCTTGATGAATCGACGATTCTCGCTACAGGATTCTCGACCGGCAAGGAAGACACAGGCCTTCGGGTCAACGTCGAGGATGCCGGACTCCTACAGGATATCGGTATTAGAACACTGAATGATGCCATTCTGTTTTCCCCTGGGGTCAACATCTTCTCCAGTGGAGGAAACGGCACTATCAGCTCCCTGTTCACCCGGGGAACGGAATCCGACCACACCGCCCTCTTTGTCGACGGTGTCAAACTCACCAACTCCCGGGTGTTCCCATTCCCCGCATCTAACATTCTTTCGGGTGCCGGGATCCATTCTGGAGAACGTATTGAGCTCTTGCGTGGGCCACAAAGCGCGCTTTACGGCAGTGATGCCATCGGCGGCGTGCTCAGCCTGTCACTCGACAAAGGGAGTGACCATGGCACAAACAGGGCCTGGTTAGAGTTCGGGTCATTTGATACAACCAACAGCGGTATCAGTTTCCAAGGCCAGGAGGGCAAGCTCTCCTATAACAGCTTTGTTTCCTGGAACCAGACCGCCAATGACCGCAAGCTCAACGACCACGAGTCGTTACACGCCGGGGTCAGGCTCGACTACTCCATCTCAGATACCACCAGCGTCGGATTCACTCTTCGCGTGTTGAATTTCGAGACCGAACTTCCTCCCCTCGGCTTCACCCCTTATGCTGTCAATGAAACGGAAAACACGGTTTACTCCGTATTCATCGAACACCATCTGACCGATGCGTGGTACACCAAACTGAGTTTCAACGGCTACCAAAGCAAGTTCACGAACACGGGCGGGTTTGCCGACTCCTTGGTCGAATCCGAGTCGCAGAATGTCAGCTGGGCAAACCGGTACACCTGGAATGAACAACACGAAACCAGCGCCGGCATAGGCGTCACCTACCTGGATACCACCAACAGTGGGGCAGGCATCGGAAAATTCTCCGAGCAAAGTGAATCCATTTATTTCCAGCACCGCTGGCACGTTGACGGTCAGTTTGACCTGCTCGGGGGGATGCGCTACGACCATTACGATGAGGGTGAAAGCAGCACCACCTTCCGTATTGCCGGATCATATCAAGCCTGTGAACTGGCGAAACTCCACGCATCCGTGGCAAGTGCCTTCCGCCGGCCGTCGGCGGTGGACCTGTTTGGTTTCTTTGGCTCCGGTGGCAACCTCGATCTCCAGTCAGAGGAATCGCTCGGCTGGGATGCCGGGATCACCTTGGATACCTCCAAGACATCATCAATCGACCTCACCTATTTCCATAATGAGATCGACAATATGATCGCCTTTGGCCCGCCTCCTACGTACACGGCCATGAACATCCAAGAGGCGCGCACACGCGGCGTCGAGCTAAGCTACCGAGCCACATTCCTGGATGAGCGCATCCAGACCCGGCTTGCCTACACATGGCTGCAAGCGGAAAACCTCACCACGGGAACCCGCTTATTACGCCGTCCCAGCCACACTCTCAACGCCGATATCAATGGTAAGATCACTGACAAACTGCTACTCGGTGCAGGCGTTACCTGGGTCGCCAACCGGGAGGACGTCGATGCCTCCACGTTTGCCCGGATTGATGCCGAAGACTACGCCACTGCCAGACTCTACCTGCGCTACCAGCTGAATGACTCCGTCAGCTTCAATGGCAGGGTCGAAAACCTCTTCAACCAGAAGTATGCTGAAATCGACGGGTTTCCAGCCCGTGGCACCGGTGCCTTCGCCGGTATCACGATCGAATGGTAAGTTGATCCGCGCGCATTTATTCATGCAAGACCCGCTTGGCACACGGGTCTTGTTCCTGCATACTGTCCGATGACGCACCGATGAATAACACCCGTTCCCATACCCTGCAGCGATCACGTTTTGTCCTGCTTGCCATCGCCATAGCAACCGCCTTTTTCGGTTGCTACGCCGCACGGCAATGGATGGAGGCATGCGCGAGTGAAAAGCCCACCGCTTCGGAGCAAGCCACCGACTACCAACGGATCATCGGTCTTTCACCAAGCATTGTCGAAATCATCTATCAACTCGAACTGGACGATAAACTCGTTGGCGTTTCCCGTTTCTGCAACTACCCACCCGAGACCAAGGACAAAAAGGTGGTCGGTGGTTATGTCGATCTCGACTATGAAGCGGTGCTCGCGCTCGAACCCGATTGCGTCATATTGTTAGAAGAGCAGCGGGCCTTGTCAGAAAAGCTGGGAACCATGGGTATCCACACCATTAGCCTCGATCACACCAGCACACAGGGGGTGATCGAATCCATCTCCATTCTAGGCAAAGCCCTACACCGGGAGGCCCTGGCGAACCATATCGTCGAGACGATGAGGGCAAGGGTCAACATCCTGACCCACCAGGCAGGCGACTCGGGAATCAAGCCACGCATTCTCGTCTGCATTGAACGTGACACCAACTCCGCATTTCCTGACCGGGTCATCGCAGCGGGAAACAAGGGCGTGCACCAGGAATACATCAACATGGTGGGAGGGGAGAATGCCTATCAAGGACCCGTGGCCTACCCCCTGCTCTCACGGGAAAAACTCATCCACCTCAACCCGGACATCATCATCGAGCTGATTCGCGAGGATGTCTGGCAAGAAAAAGGCCGGGATACACTTGAAAAACAGTGGCAGGCATACAACGAACTCAAAGCAGTCAAAAACAAACGCATCATCTTCCTCCACGAACATAAACACATGATCCCGGGACCACGATTTATCGACACCCTTGAAATTTTCGCCCAAGCTGTCTCAAAGTAGGGCAGTTTTCCAACCTGCCGACATCCCATGCCCACATCCTGCCGGTGCCGCAGGCGCGGATTCCTACTCCATGCCATCCATCCACCTCCATAAGCTCACCCTCAGCATTGGTGAAAAACGCTTACTCGATGATGTTTCCATCACCGTCGAGACGGGTGAGCGCATTGCCATCGTCGGCCCGAACGGCGCAGGGAAAACCACCCTGCTGCGCTGTTTGTTAGGATTTATCCGTAGCGGGTCGGGATCGATCGAGCTCAATGGAAAACCTCTGGCACAACTACGCCGTCAGGACATAGCCCGGGCAATAGGCTACGTCCCCCAGCAACTTGAGCACAACATCCCGTTCACCGTGTTGGAATTCATCATGATGAGCCGCTACGCCCATGCGCAGAGGGGGGGCATCATCCCGCGTGACCCGAATGCCGAAAGCATCGCCCGACAAGCCACCCACCGAACCGGCATCCAACACCTCGAGAACCAAGCCATTTCCACACTCAGTGGCGGCGAACGACAAAAGGTCAACATCGCCGCCGCCCTCGCCCAGCAAACACCCATCCTCGTGCTTGATGAACCGTCGGCCCATCTCGACCCCAAACAACATGAGTCGATTCAGCTGCTGCTCGGGGAAATCGGTGGAAATCGTCAAACCACCATCGTCACGGTCACCCACGACCTGAACTGGGCGGCGATGGACTTTGACCGCATCATCGGTATGTCACGCGGCCGGGTCATCGCAGATGCCGCGCCCGCGATATTCATGACCCCGGAAATCCTGCATCAGGTATTTGACGCCCACTGGATCGTGCAACCGCACCCGGAAAGCGGCCACCCCATTATCCTGCCCACACGCCACCACCCCACCCCCTGACCCCTGTAAAATGGTCAAATCTCCCCGTCATTTCATCTACTTCGTGCTGCTGCCATTGGCGGCAGTGACCTTGCTTGTGATGCCATGGCTCGGGGAATACCGGCCTGCGTGGGATGTGGTTTTCAAACCGACGGGTGACGGTCTCGACACCATGATTTTTTGGAAAATACGGGTGCCGCGTGTGTTGTTGGCGATGCTTGCGGGAATGGGGTTGTCACTCGGTGGCGTTGTATTCCAAGCGATCTTCCGCAACCCCCTGGCCACGCCGTTTACCCTGGGTGTGGCCGGTGGCGCATCACTCGGGGTAACACTCGCCATTTTCCTTGGTCTCAACCTGACCATCCTGGGAATCTCCGGACTCTCTCTCGCCGCCCTTCTGGGAGCCATGGGTTCGATCACGGTCGTTTATGGTATCGCGAGAGCCACCGGCAACATCTCGCCAAACACGATGTTGTTAGCTGGTGTGGCGATCAGTTTCTTTTTCTCCAGCCTGATCCTCCTGCTCCAATACCTCGGGGATATGAGCGACTCCTTCCGCATCCTCCACTGGCTGATGGGTGACCTGAGCCGAGCCAGTCTGGACACCCTGTTGCAGATCTTTCCCTTCGTAGCCAGCGGTGCCTTGATCACCGGTTTTTTGCATCGCGAGCTCAACCTGCTGTCCATCAATGACGACCTTGCTGCCAGTTGCGGACTCCGCGTCGAGCGGATGAGGATCATCCTCTTTATCGCCGTCTCGCTGATGATTGCCGGTATCGTCACCGTCTGCGGGCCAATCGGATTTGTCGGCATCATGGCACCCCACATCTGCCGACTCATCGTCGGAGCCAACCACCGTAACCTGGTCCCGGCATCCATCCTGTTTGGCGGAGTCTTCCTCACCCTGTGTGACACCCTTGCCCGCACTATCTCCACCTCTGCGGAAGTCCCCGTAGGTATTATCACAGCCATCCTCGGCGGTCCGTTTTTCCTCTGGCTGTTGTTTAGGAAATCGCGTAACGCGGAAACATATCGGTAAGCCAGCTCGCCTTGAGCCCGGTAACCAACCACCCCAAAAAACTCCTTGGCGCGGCGGCTGGGAGGGCTATGATGCAAGGTGGCTGGGAATGTGGAAATACGCACCCACACAGCGACAACCCGGCCATTCTCTTCCCCGGTAAACGGCCATTCCCCATGCCGGGTTCGATACCCATCTCAGCCATACCCAACCCCAGCCTCCACGATGACAGCAAATCTAACATACATAGGTAAAAAACTTATTTCCGGCGGTGGCTGGAAACAGCTTGGCTACAATTTGTGCTTTCTTGTTTTAACATCGACTGTGCCTGCGGAGGCATCAGAAAAGCTGAACAGCCCCCTTGAACAGAGCAATTACCAGCAATTGTCGGGAGCCGCAAAACGTTCAGAATACCTCCAACGGCTCGTCGCATACCCATCAGGGGAAATCACGGTGCAACTGCGTATCCTCGGGAAAACGGTCAACCAGCATCCTATCGAAGCCCTGCATATTGAAACGGGCGAAAGAGAGAATCCAAAATCCGAAAAAAAACTGCGCGTCATGTTATTGGCCGCCCAGCATGGTAGCGAGATATCCGGATGCGAAGCCCTGCTGGTAATGGTCGGAAACTGGACCACGGGCCGAAACCGACCGGATTGGCTCAGGAACATGGAAATCCTGATCGTTCCCGCAGCTAATCCGGACGGTATTGAAAATAAAAAAAGGGTCAATGCCCGGGGTGTCAATTTGAGTACCGACTACGGTCTGCTGGCAGCGCCGGAAAGCACGGCCTTGAACAAAGCCCTTATGGAGTTCAAGCCCCATGTGGTCCTCGATGTCCATGAATCGGCGGTGCTGAAGAAAAAAAGCCTGGGCGCGGAAGGATGGCTAACGGATGTTGAAGCCCAGTTCGAGTATGCCAACAACCCGAATGTGGACAAACCATTACAAGACTTCAGCGCAACCGTCATGCTCCCCCGCATTCTGAAAACGGTTCGAAGCAACGGACTCCGGGCAAATCACTATTTCGGCGAAATTACCCGCACCCATCAGAACATCACCCATGGCGGCCTGTCGGCACACAATTTCCGTAACAAGGCTGGGCTGCTGGGTGCGCTTTCTTTTTTATTGGAAAACCGACTGGATACATCCACAGGCACCTATCCTACCCCCCGCAACATCAAGGAGCGGGTTCGCAAGCAGATG
This sequence comes from Akkermansiaceae bacterium, assembly GCA_024233115.1. Lineage (NCBI taxonomy): Bacteria > Pseudomonadati > Verrucomicrobiota > Verrucomicrobiia > Verrucomicrobiales > Akkermansiaceae > Akkermansiaceae bacterium. Next base: position 750,969 of record JACKQB010000001.1, on the reverse strand, counting down.
CTGTGTATCGATGTTTTCCTAGCTGTTTGCAACCAGCATTCAAAACAACTCATCGACCTGTCGGAAAGGGCACGGTCATCCTGTCAAATGACCAGAACGACGTGGCTTCAGCCCGCCTATGTTCAGGACCCTGCAATGCCAATGATCGAAATCCCTTTGCGTCGTGTCGACACCGGCGAACTGGTTACACACCGCTTCAAATACCTGAAAAACATTGCAAGTGGACCTGCCACGGATATGCCTGAAGTCTATCGATTTTTTTCGCAGCTTGATTACTTCGCTGACTGGTTAGACAAGCAGGGGATTGCATGGTCCCACTACCGTGTCCAAGGTAAACCACGCTGTATTGAAGCAAAAGTAGCGGGACAGAACGGCAGGCTACTGCCACTTTTCCTGGAGAGCAACTCAGCGTCATCGATCTTGAGGCGACTCCCGTTTGATCAAAACCAGATATTGATACAAGGAAAACATGCTGAGCTGGTCCCCAGATGACGCGCTGCATTTGATGTTGTTCGTTACGCAAACAATGAACACCTACCCGCCAGAGTTCCCCGCTGGCTTCATCAACGGGCCTCTGGCTTGAGGTCGAATTTTTTGTCGCCTACGCGTTCTATTTCCACAAAGAAGGCACCGAGTTCCCGTTCGAGGGCGAGTTGACCAGTAAACCAGCACTCGAGGTCGGTGACACCGGCATCGGCGTCAGTCAGGACAGACACGGCAGTCGCCCCATCGAGTAAACGGAGTTGCACTTTGTTGCGACCCCATTGAACAAACGCCTCTCCCCCCCGGAGGACGGCTAAAGCTTTTTCTTCGGGTTTACTTACCTCCCTGGGTAACAGGCTTGCTGTGATTCTATACCGGCCAGCCCGGATGATGTTCACCGACCAGCTACCGGAATAGGCGGGGAACGTATTGCGGTAGTGTTCATCCGTGCGAAGAGCGTTGAGCACATCCACCAGGGAGTCTTGAAAAATGATCGGCTTGGAAGACGGCGCCGTGCCATCTTGATGGATGATTTTTGAGGGTCTCCAGTCCTCCGCTGTCAACCGGGTCACTTGTTGGTTTTCAGCTCCCACCGAAAAAGCCCGGGGGTCATACAATGCCTCACGAGTCTGTTGCCACCACCTGGCATGGGCTGCCAGCAGCGCGCTGTGAAGTTGTTGGTTTTCACTGATATCAAGCGGCTTGGTTAGATCCGGCTCGAGCCCACCGGACAAGGGGTATAGCTCGAGCCCGTTCACCAGGGCATGCCCCTTGCCAACCACGAGAGAACCCCGGTGGCGGTATTTTTCAGGTGCGGCGTCTGCCTTCCAACCCGCTTGATGAAAAAAGTAGAAATCACGCTTGAGCTCGCCAGCCCCGCCAATAAGACCAGCCAGCCCCGTGGATAAATCCTTGTCGACGCGGACCGATTGCCGCCACGCAAGGTGTTTGGCCTCTTCATTTTTTATACCTGCTGCATAGAGGGACCATTTCAGTACATCATAGAACCCCGCCTCCCCCTCCTTGAGCCCCCGGTGCTCGTTGACAGCAATCACGATAAGCACCGTAGGCCTCGCCTCATTTTTCATCTGGGCGACCGCAAAGTCCTTTATCATCCTGGCCGTGGCTGCCTGGGAGGATGCATGACCATCGTCGATCAAACAAAAAACCGGCCTACCCTTCGTCGTCCACTCCGTGAAGCTCTTGAGCCTCGCCTGGTGATCCACCGAAGCCAGTCCGCCAGATCCCCATTCGTGGTTGAGGTGACCCGACTGAACCACCAGCGCTGCGTCAAAGCCCCTTGATCGCGGATCAAAGGGAGGACTGTCCCCCAATTTCCAATTTCCGTAAAAAAGTGATGTATAACCGGCCTTGCGATAAACATCCAACAACCCCGGACCGGTGACAGCTTTACGCCGCCACCCCATTTCCTCGACCACACCCGCTTGCAACGACTCTTTCCCATGGATCAACGCCGCTGTCAGCGCAGCCCGCCCCTGGGCCGCCAGCAAGGTGGACTCATAGACATCCCAGACAACCCCGGTCTTGGTCTCCTCACCTTTGTCGGGGCGGAAATAGTTCTCCATTTTCGAGTTCTCCCCCTTCTCCCCAAATGGCCCCTCCCCCTCGTTCAGGATCACGATGACATTGGGCTTCATCTCCGCAGCTATGGCCCCAGGGCACATCACCACACACATCCATAATACCATCCTTGCCAGCATGGGGAAAATTCTACAGCATCGGGCCATCATGCCAAGAACGCCTTTCAATGTGATTTTTGTCTGTATGGGCAACATTTGCCGGTCACCTGCTGCTGAAAACATTCTCCGCCACCAGGTCAAACAAGCCGGGCTGGAAGAGGTCATCAACATCGACTCCGCAGGCACCCACGATTACCACCCGGGCAAGCCGCCCGACATACGGATGTGCAAGACCTTACGCAACCGGGATATTCCGGTTGCTGGGAAAGCGCGACGTTTCACCGCCCAGGATTTACTCGATTTTGATCTTATTCTGACCATGGACAACGATAACTACCAGCGTGTGATCGCTCTGGCCGGCAGTCCGGAATATGAGCGGAAAGTCCGTAAGTTCACTACATTCTGCGTGGATCCGGATCATCAGCTGCCCGAAGTCCCGGACCCCTATTACGGGAGTGGTTCGGGTTTTGAACTGGTCGCCGATATGCTGGAGGACGGTTGCGCGCAGTTGCTTGAATATGTTAGGAAACAGATGGAGAGCGGAGCGAGATAATCGAGTTGTGCCCCCCCATGCCGACGGCGATTTTCAACAGGGTGGATCCCTCTGCTGCGAGTTTGTTAGGAGCCAGGGTAAACGGCTCATCCGGGCTGGTATTGTCGGGTAAATTCGGTGGCAGTTGCCGGTCACGGAGGAAACGTGCCAGGATGGCGACATCGAGGATGCCACTGGCGCCGACGGTATGACCGGTAAAGGGTTTCAGCGGGTGGAGGGAAATCCTTTGATCATCCGGCAATGCCGCCCTGAGTGCCGCCAGCTCGGCTTTACCGTGCAGCAAGGTTCCGCTGGCGTGAGGGCAGATCGCGGCGATTTCGGGTTCGTTTTCCAAATCCTGCACCGCCCTGGCCAAGCAGTCGCGCAAGCCCGCTCCATCACTGGGCATTCCAATGGGGGAGTCGGCGTCCGAGTTACACCAGTAACCGGTCATTTGAATCATCGCGTTTGCCTGCTCTTTGTGAGTTAGTTTGGAAGTAAGATGACCACCGGGGTAGGCTGACTCCATCGCCTGTCGACGCGCAACCACAGCATCCACCGATTCCAACACAACCGCCGCGCCTGCCTCACCTGGAAAGAAACCGCCGGCGTCAGGTGAGTAGGGATCATTCACCGAACCCGTTGCCAGGACCCCTGTGCGCTCGTAGGCCTTTAACACCTCCGGGATCAACGGCAGTTCGACACCGATGACGATGGCGCGTTTGACGATACCTTGTCGGATCATCATCCACGCCATTCCCATGGCGTCGAGGGAGGCGGCGCAGCCGCTGGAAATCACCTGCCAGGGTCCCTTGATACCAAGTTCGATACTCACGGCGGAGGCGAGCTCCCCATGCATCGAATTGCTGGCTGCCATGAGGGCGAAGGGGCGACGCGTCGGCCAGTCGGATACCCAGCCGGCAACATTACCACGGCTACTGCCAACGATGACAGCGGCATCCCTGAGGTCGGATGTGTCCAGACCGGCATCGGCAATGGCCTGCCTCGCCACATGCAGTGACAACATCGATGCCGGTGCCCATTTGCGGGACAGCATGATCTTCCTGTTTTCAATCCATGCGGCGTTGAGTTCGGCGTGGTGGAAATCCTTGCCGAACAAGCCGGACAATGGACGAAGCGCGTGTTGCCCGGCGGAGATTTTCTGCACGTGCACGTCCGCACCGTCGCCCAGACCGCTGGTCAGGCCAATGCCGGTGATGGCGATGTTCATGATGTTTGTGGTGATAGCTGCGGCGGATCGAGGCCAATCCGCCCTACCACGGCATTACTCGCAACAGGGGGCGAGTTCCTTGGTAAGCTCCTTGGCCGGAGCCTCCATGTCCGGGTTCGGCTTGAGAGGATTGATCTCAAGTTTACCAATCAGGCTGAGATCTTTCTTAATGGCAGAGTTCTCGGAAGTGAGCAGTTTCTCGCCATAGAATATCGAGTTGGCACCTGCGTAAAAACACATGGTCTGCCCCTCTTCCGACATCTGGTGACGACCGGCAGAGAGCCGCACCTTGGCCTTGGGACAAGCGATACGCGCCACGGCTACCATTTTGATGACATCAAAAATATCCACCGAATTGGCTTCAGCCAGCGGAGTCCCCGGCATCGGCATCAGGGAGTTGATCGGCACACTCTCGGGCTGCGGGTTGAACTCGGAGATCACTTCCAACATTTTCAACCGATCCTCCACCGTTTCACCCAGACCGAGGATACCGCCGCAGCAAACACTCATACCCGCGTCCTGTGCGTGGCGGATGGTTTTCAGTCGATCATCATAGGTGTGAGAGGTCACAATCTTGGGATAGTGCTCGCGGGAGGTATCGAGGTTGTGGTTGTATGCGGTCACACCGGCCTCCTTGAGCTGCCTGGCTTCCGCCGCCCCCAGCTCGCCGAGGGTGACACAGACTTCCATACCGAGGGAGGCGACGTTGCGCACGATTTCGAGCACATCATCAAACTGCCTGGTCCCGGTCTTCACACCCTTCCAGGCGGCACCCATGCAGAAGCGGGTCGCGCCGTTGTCGCGGGCGGCCGTAGCACGCTCCATGACGGCAGGCAGCTCCATCAGCGGCTCACGCTGGATTTCAGATTGGTGGCGTGACGATTGCGAACAATACGAGCAGTCTTCGGAACAGCCGCCGGTCTTGATCGAGAGCAGCGTACACAGCTGGATTTCATTTTCAGGCCAATTGGCAATATGCACCTCGCGGGCTTTGTGAAAGAGTTCAAAAAACGGAAGTTCGTAGATTTCCTTAAGCTGTTCGTATTTCATTGATTTGGTTGTGGTGGATGGTGGTTCGTAAAAGTCGGGTCCGGGGATTGGTCTAGCGCACCCAACTGCCGGATACGGTGGGCATCCGGCCCTGGCCAACGGCCTCGTAGTTGGTCTTACCCCTGGCACCGAGCATGCTGTGCCCGGTGGCCCGTTTCCAAAATGCGCTCATACTCTCGCCGGTATGACACCCCCAGCTCTGGCATTGGGCATTACGGGCAAAAACGCCCCGGCGGATACGCGCAAGATCGTTTTCATGAATCCAGGCCTTGCTGGCACCGATGATCTGTCCACTGTAGTCGAGTAAAAAGCAGTGTTTGTTCGAATGGCCAAAAAAATCGAAGGTCATGACGGAGTTCGATGGGTGGCGATTGATCGCGTTGATGACTTCCGTGCCATCGTTCACCCAGACGAGGGTGACCTTGCGTTTTGCGGCAAGCTCAGTGAGCCAGGTGGTGTAGGGTTTGCCGTCCTCACGCCCCCTGGCGGCATAGCCTGCCCGATAGACAAGCCAGGTGATCGGGGCCTCATTGCCATAGGCACGACGGATTTCGTCCATACGCAGTGTTGAAGCACGGACAAAATTGGCCCACCAGCGGTCGTGCTGGTCACGCTGCACGCGATAATTCTCCCATTTCCGCAGGGCGGGGCCACCGCAGAGGATGATGTGACGCTGGTTGGCTACGGAAGTTGCGGCATAGGCAGCCGGAGACAGCCCGGAAACACCTGAACAGGCCAGCATTAGAAGGCTCAAAAGTAGAACGCGCATGGGGTGCGAAGCCTAGTCAGCCAGGTCCCTAATGTCGAGGCTAAAGTCCTGAGTATGACTCATCGCGCGTTGGATCAACCAGAATGATCGTGGGGAACCAAGATCCCGACCAAGATCCCTCCCTGCCCGTGAATAGGACGGCTCGGCAAAACTGTCGCGCCATCAGCCCCCCTGGGAACCCCGCCGGCGCAACATTCGCCGATCCGCCTCGGTCGTTGCGCTATCGGCGCTGCCTGAGTCCAAGGACAAGGGTTCAGATAAATAACAAAAAATAAATAAAACACCCCGTGAACCGAACGGCTCACGGGGCTTGCAGATTGATTTCGGTTTTTTCCAAGGATTACTTCCGGCGGCGGAGAATCAGAGCCAGACCACCAAGGCCGAGCAGAGCTGTGGAAGATGGCTCGGGGACTGCAACGGTAGCAAAAGCTATATCATCACCACCACCATAGCCAGAAAGACCACTGCTCTTCGTAAAGCTGACCGAAGTGATGCTTTCACCGGACGGTGCGACAAACCCGATGAATGTCTGGCCGTTGTTTCCCACACTTGTGCCTGTTGCACTACCACCTCCACTGAAGTTGGCTGTCGCATTGTAGCCATCCGTGGCTGTGCCCCAGGCGACCCATCCAAAATGGCTGAATAATCGCCCGACTGGTGCTGAGAGGGTAAACGTATCGGTCCCGGCAATAAACATGCCTTTTGTCCCGCTGACTACACCACGGGCTTCACCAACATCACTGCGCCCATAGCGGTTACCACCGGTGTGTGTGATCGTCAGACCGGATGCGAGGTCGCCAAAATCATCATCCCCACTAAGGTTGCCCGAGTTAGTCGTTTCATTGTCAAAGACACCCGCTAATGAAGTGTCGCCAACCGTATTGATGACCGTCTGAAAATCAGACATGCTTATCCGGTTACCTGTTGTGGTGCCGGCAAAGTCCACCGCTCCTGACCCCGCTGCGTCAATGACACTGACCAGCGCGGCATGGGTTCCTGTCGTCATGGCCGCTAGTGCGCCGACTATTGATAGTATTGTTGTCTTCATCATGTTTAATGGTTAGTTTCGTGTTTTGTTAGATATTGAATATATCCGCTTCGGTCAGGCATTGCCTGCCAATGCGACAATGTTGACGTACTCCACCCCCTCCTCCAGCAAAACTGGCCATTGAACTGTACCCCAAAATAGTATAGTTCTCCCGACATGCCCAAACCCCGCAACTACCTGTGGAAGCAGACCGCCGAAGAGTTGCTGCAGGATTTAATCCAGACCCCCGAGGCGAAGATACCCGGCATACGGGCAGCCAGCATCAAGTACCAAGTAAGCAAGGGCACCATCATCCAGGCGTTCCGCCACATGGAGGGAATAGGGGTTCTCGAACCGGCTTCACAAGGAATGAAACGCCGGGTGAACCAGAAAATCCTCCGGAAAATAGCAGCGCAGCGGTCAAAAAAACTTCATCTCGCCCTGTTCATCGCGAGGACACCGCTCGATGATTCTTCAGAACTGATGCACGTTGTTTATCAGGCCACGGAAAAAATGTGCGCGGCCCGGTCGATCGAATTGAAATTCATCAAATCACCATCCGATCCAGCTGAATTGAAAGCATTGATACGCCGCTTGAACCCCCAAATGATGGTTCTCTACGTCCTTTCACCCGCCGATACCACAGTGATTGCGTCCATGAAAATCCCGGCCGTCGGCATCGGCTCGAGCTGCCCGTTGATCACCCGGGTCAGCACCCCCTACGAGGAGCTTGTGCTGGCCGCATTTCGCAAAGCGCGTGAACATGGCCACCAGCGCATTTGCGCCCCGCTCTGGAATAAACCCGGGACGGCTCATCAACGCCTGAGTTCCGTCCTGGAAAATCACTTCGCCCAGTGCGGACAGAAATTCTCACCCAATTACCACCTGCCATTTCTCCAAGGGCATTCGGTGCAAGAATTTCACCAGTGCCTTGAGCCCCTGTTCCGACTCACTCCACCCACGTGTATGATCCTGAGTGTTTTCTCCGATTTGCTCATGACCAACTCATTTTTAACCTCAAAAAACCTCACCGTCCCCGATGACGTTTCCGTGATTCTCCTCTCCCAGGATCACCACCTCCGCTATATGCTCCCCACCATCGCACATTTCGACCTGTCTCCCAGCCGCATCGCCGAAATAGCGCTGCAATTGCTCATAGAACAAACACAGGAGCCGCAACCCCCACGTGAAACATTCGTCCCTCCCGTCTGGATAAAAGGAGACAGTCTGGCCAATGTCCGCTCCCGCTAGGCTGCCTGAAAGCGTGCCGGAAGACAAAAAAATCCGGCGCTGGCAATACACCCGCACCGGACTTGTAAAATTCAATTACTTTGCGGTCCCGTTTGCCTTACTTACGGCGGCGGAGGATGAGCGCCAGACCACCGAGGCCGAGCAGGGCCGCGGACGATGGCTCTGGCACAGGAGTGATCGTAGCCGCATAATCAGGGTTGCGTCCGTTTATTGCAGGCTGCCCATTTCTCATAATCGCAGACAGCGTGTTATCAAAGCTATCAGCAGCTCTTCGAATCCCATAGTCGTTGGAGTGGATGGTCGCTTCTGCTGTGTTTCCTGTTTGGAAGACAAAATAGCGAACTCCTGCACCACCCCCGGCAGTGCTGTCAGGTGTTACTGTGATACCATCTGCAAAGTTCCAGGTAACCAAGGTTCCATCAGTATTGCTGCTGAAGTTTACGGTATTCGTAGAAGCACCCTGAAAGCCAGTCAGGTTAGTGCCATCATAGCCTGTGTATACAACAAGGTAAATATCCGCATCAACAGAATTGCTTTCTCTGACAGAAACACTGTTAATGTTATAGGTCGTTGACGAGGAAAGGTCTGGAGTCCAGTCAGCGGCAATACCAGTCGTCGTATCAAAATCGATCGCTATGCCTTGAGTAGCGCCATAGATGGGTGTTGAATTACCGACAGCCACAGTTGCAGCTTGGGCTGACGCTGCAAGAGCAAGGCTGAGTGATGTGTATAGTATCTTTTTCTTCATATTTAGTATTGTTTTTTATTCATTGATTCAGCTTTCGATCATCAGAATGAGGTAACCACGCATCATTTTAAATCACTTTAAACGAAGATCAGATATATACACATGTTTACGGTGCCTGCCTATAGCTCAACATCTCAAAAACAGTTGCAAAACGTCTCAATATGAGACAAAGTCAAGGGCAGTTTAGAGACCCCTTAATCATAGCTATGACTGGTTCACACTCTTGATTCTCACTCTATTCAACAATAGTTATCATATGTTTTTGAGCACCATCATCTACGCAACATACGACTATGATGAGCAAATTCATCGCGGCATAGCAAAGTATGGTCAATCCAATGGATATGCGATTAGAGTCATCCACCCCCACAACTTTCACACCCTACATAACCAGGGCGAAATAGCAGGAATTGTTAGCTCCTTTATGCCAGAGAATCAGGAGTCCGGCATGTCTCAATATCTCATGGACATCGGATGCCCGGTGGTCGACCTCACTCTCAACTACCCCGCATATGAAATCCCCAGATACATTCCAGATCTGCGCACTTCTGCTAAATTAGCTACCGGCCATCTTTTAAGCCAAGGCGTGAAAGACTTAAGCTACGTAGGCTGGGGACACAGTTGGCACGATGATTTACGTGTAAAAAGCTACCAAGCATCAGCCAAGCAACGAGGCCGCGAAACCAAGCTCTGTTATTTCCGCCATCAGAAAGAATCACGTCACACCCTGATGCTAAAACACCTCGAGTCACTAACACTCCCAGCAGGGATCTACGTCTCCTACGACCGAGTGGGAGCGGAGCTGATCTAAGCCGTGTTGGAACTAGGGCTAAAGATACCTGAAGACATCGCCATCATTAGTGGTCAACACCGTGAGGTAGATTCCGCCTATTTGGCGATCCCTATCACCACGATCGATCTCAACATGAAGCAACAAGGCTACAACGCTGCCGAGGCTCTCCACAAACTCATCCAGGGAGAGCAGCTCGCTGCTGAGGTATACTTCACACAAGGAGCAAAGATAATCCAACGAGACTCCACCGCACTGCCCCAAAAAGGGCTGTCAAAGGCGACCGAATACATTGATCAACATATCGGGGACCCCATCACTGTGGATCAGCTTGCCCTCAAAGCAGGCATCTCTAGAGCATCATTACAACGCCAGTTCAAAGAGACATTTGGCTGCGGAGTCGCCACCGAGATTCGACGCCGGCGCATGGATCAAGCCAAAGCCTTGCTCATTGAAAGCGACATGTCAGCCACAGCTATTGCCGACAAATTGGGCTACTCCTCAGTTGCCCAGTTTTATCGCTTATTCAAAAAAGAATCAGGCTTAACCTGTGGCGAATACCGAGAACTCCATGCGGCGGCTGGATCGGATAGTTTACAATAGCATGATCATCAGGAGGGAATTCGGGTTCCGCGTGCTACACTTGCAAATTCCAGGTTTTTCGTGGTTTTTCAGGGGAGACCGCCAGCTTCTCCAGGGTTGCAAATGCCCCCTCAAGTCTATTGACTAATCAAGGATCAAACAACATCCTCCCGGTGTGCTAAGTTTTAAGCTTTAAACTCCAAATACCAAACCTCCCCCGGCAGCAAACCAAAGCCTCCGCCAAGGAGGACTCCCGACTCCTGTCCCTACAACATGACCCCCGACTCCATCGAAGAAATCATGCGCCGAGTGCACCTCCTTGAGATCAAGGCGAGGCGACTGGCCAGGGAGACCTTCAGTGGCGAATACCAATCCTCTTTCAAGGGCAGCGGTCTCGATTTCGAGGATTACCGCGAATACCAGCATGGCGACGAAACCCGTTTTATCGACTGGAATGTCACCGCCCGCAAGGACCACCCTTACATCCGCACCTTCCGCGAGGAACGTGAACTCTCCGTCATTCTCGCCGTCGACATCTCCGGCTCCAGCCTTTACGGTAGCACATACCTCAGTAAAAGGGAACTCGCCGCCGAACTCGCCGCCGTCATCGCCTTCAGTGCCAATTTCAATGGCGACAAAACAGGCCTGCTGCTCTTTGCCAACGAGCCCCTGCTCTACCTCCCACCCGCCAAAGGCAGCAAACACATCCTGCGCATGATCCGGGAAATCCTGGCCGTCGATCCCGAAGACCCACGCACCTCCATTCCAGCCGCATGCAATTTCCTCCTGCACACGGTCAAACGCAAGGCCCTCGTGTTTATGATCTCGGACTTCTTCGCCCACGATCTGAAACGTCCTCTCGGCGCACTCGCCAGCAAACACGACACCATCGCCCTGCGCGTGGTCGATCCCATGGAGGAAAAGCTGCCCAAGATCGGCACCGTCACCCTCACCGATCCGGAAACCGGCTGGCAGACCACCGTCAACACCAACAACAGCAACCTCCGCATGGGCTTCAGCAAACTCACCCGGCGACACAACGAAGGCATCACCAAGCTGTTCAAACAACAAGGAATCGACCACCTCAAACTCACCACCACCGGTGATTATCTCCCCCACCTCCACCGCCTGTTCAAAGCCCGCACCCGCCGCCGCAACTCCTGACCCCTGACCCCTGACCCACATGAAACCCGCTATCCATGACATCACCGACCCGGGAGGCTTCCTGCCCGAGCCGACACCGCTGTGGCTGTCGTGGTGGTTTCTGTTAGTTGTCGGCATCGGGGTTCTCGTCATTGTTGCCATCCTCTATTTTATTTTTCGAAAAACATCTGCCACCAGGCACCGTAAGACGCTGCTGGACAAAGCGCGGGAGCGGTTGGAGAAGCTCAAAACGGAGGCGGAGAATCAGCAGCCCCAGACCATCGCCGTCCGCATCTCACTGATCATCCGTCAGTACCTCGAAGCGGCCTTTGATGACCCGGCACTCTTTGAAACCAACGAGGAGTTTACCCTGCGCCCCCATGCCCTGGAAAAACTTCACCCCGATTCGCGGCAACCGGTCACCAGCCACCTGAACGAACTCTCACAGCTCAAATACGCCCCCTCCGTCAACCTGGAGCACGTTTCCCATCTCATCGACCAGGCGGCTGACGTCCTCGCCCATATCGAGCTCAATGTCTCACCTGAGCAATCACCCACCACGGGCACATGATTGATTTTTTCCAGCAATTCACCTTCGCCCACCCATGGTGGCTTCTCGGCCTGCCACTGCTGGTGCCGCTGTTTTTTTTACAAGGAAAACACGGCACCCCCACCGCCATCACTTACTCGTCGCTCTCCATCCTTGTCAGCCTGGGAGAAAAACCAAAACGTTTCCCCGGCGCGTTGTCCTTCGCCCTGATGACCCTCGCCCTGGCCACCGCCATCATCGCCCTGGCCCGGCCACAGCTCAAAAATGAACTGACCGAACGCAAGGCAAGCGGCGTCGATATCATCCTCGCCATCGATATCTCCTACTCGATGCAAATCGTCGATTTTCAACTCAACAACCGCAGGGCACAACGCATCACCGTCGCCAAGGCCACCTCGGAGGCGTTTATCAAACAACGACCTAACGACCGCATCGGTATCGTCGCATTCTCTGGCCGACCCTACGTCACCAGCCCCATTACCCTGGAACACGACTGGCTGATCGACCAGCTCCGCGAACTGCGCCCCGGCCTGGTCAAGGAACAGGGCACCGCCATCGGCTCGGCCATCGCAGCTTCCGCCACCCGGCTCTATGATCGAAAAGCCAAAAGCAAGGTGGTCGTGCTGGTAACCGACGGCTCTAACAACTCAGGTCGCATCGCCCCCGTTGAGGCCGCCAAACAAGCAGCCGTCCTCGGAGTCAAGGTCTACGCCATTGCCATCGGCACCGAGGAAGGGAGGCTCACCAACGGTATGCAAAGCCACCCCCAGCAGGAGTTCGATACCAAGACGCTTCAGGATATCGCCCGCATCACCGGCGGCGAATACTACCGTGTCCGTGACACCGCCAAGCTGCGCGACACGTTTGCCTCCATCGATCAACTTGAAAAAACCGATATCAAGCAGCATAGTACCGTCACCACCGAGGAGCTCTTCCCCTGGTTGATCGCCGCCAGTCTCATCATCACCATCATCGCGCTCACCATCCAAGCCCTCAACCCACCCCCGGCACCGTAGGCGCCTCTGGCGGATTAAACTCCAAATACCAAACCCATATACCAAATAATCTCAACACTACCATTCACCCCTCCACCGCAACTTGGTTTTTGGAGTTTGGTATTTGAAACTTAATGAAACTTAAAACGTATGTCCTTTCTCCATCCAGGCTGGCTTCTGCTGCTGCTCATCCTTCCCTTCATCCTTCTCGGCGCGATTCTTGCCCAGCAGGGACGTAGCAAGGCCTGGCAACGGATGGTGGCACCACGCCTACGGAAACAACTGGTCAAGGAAGGCTCTAACACCCGACGCTGGGTATCGCTGGCTATCGGCCTGGCGAGTTGTGCGCTGTTGATCGGGAGTATTGCCCGACCCTACCAAGGCGAAACCACCACCACGGCCCAGATCCGCACCCGCAACATCCTGATCGCCATCGATACCTCACGTTCCATGCTCGTGCGGGACACCTCACCCGACCGCATAGGCAGCGCCAAAGCGATGGCTCTGGAGCTGCTTGCCGCATTTCCTAACGACCGGATAGGTGTCATCGCATTCTCCGGCGCACCCGTGCTCATGGCCCCCTTGACCATCGACCACAGCTCGGTGCACGAAACACTTAGCCAGCTCGACACCAACGTCATCCCTTCCGGTGGCTCGGACCTCGCCGCAGCGGTCCAGCTGGCCATCGAGACATTTAAAAAATCAGGCCATAAATCCAACGCTCTCATCGTCATCAGTGACGGTGAGGACCACTCGGAGCAAATCGATCTCGCGGGCTCCGAAATCCGCGAGGCTGGTATCGCCGTCTGTACCATCGGCATCGGCAAGGAAGCAGGCGGCATCATCCCCGATCCCCGACAGCCCGATGGCAAATACCGCGACATCAAAGGGCACACGGTGCATAGTCGGCTCAACCCCGGTGCCCTGGACCAGTTGGCCCGCGCCGGTCGGGGCACATACGTTCCCGCCTCCACCGGGGCCGACAGCGCCATCCGCTCCGCCCTATCGTTCCTGGAAAGCGATCAGCAAGCGGGTCGCAAGATCAGTATCCCCAGGGAGAGCTACCAGTGGTTTCTGTTGCCCGCCATCATCCTGCTCGTGATTTCCATGCTGGTCAGGTCCAACCTTTTTACTAACAAACTTCGCGCGCCATCGGCTCCGACCATCCCGTGCCTGGTGATCATCCTCTGCCTGCTCGCCGGGGAGAACCGACTGCTGGCGGCCACCGACATCGAACACGCTGCCGCCGCCTACGCGCGCAAGGACTACGATGCGGCACTCGATTTTTTCACCAAGGCCCTGCCATCGCTCAATGGCGAGGACCGGCGGGCCGTCCAGTTTTCCCAAGGCAGCTCGGCCTATCGCCTCAAGCAATGGCACCACGCCACACGCTACTTCTCTCAAGCCCTGCTTTCAAATAACAACCAGCTCCAGGAGCAGTCCCACTACAACCTCGGCAACACCCTGTTTCAATCGGGCTGGACGGTCCTCAACCCACCCAAGGCAACAAAAACCCCCAATCCGTTTATCGAACAGATGCGGAAGCTCATGTCTCAGGAAAAAGCCACGGAATCACCACCCGGGCAAACCCAGCTGACTAAATCGGATGTCCAGCAGGTCATGACAAACTGGCAGGATGCCATCACCCATTACCAGGCGGCTCTCGACATCAATCCTAACAACCAGGAGGCGGAGGATAACCGCAAGGAGGTTGAAAAACTGCTCAAGCAGCTTCAAGACGCCCTCGACCAGGCGGAAAAGGAATCCGAGGACGGCAATGATGACCAGCAGGGTGAAGGCAAGGATTCCGATAACAAAAACGACAAGCAAGGCGACGGCAAGGACCCCAAACAAGATCCCGACAACCAGGGCAAGGGTGACTCCAACAATAAACCTGAAACACCTGAACCGGGTGACCAGAAAAACGATGACCCGGGGGATAAACCCGATGACAATCCGCAAAAAAACCAACCCAAGGAACAGCCCGAGAGAAAAGCGGGCGAAAGCAAGGAGGCCTTCGCCGCCCGCATCCTCAAGGAACACGCCGATGCCGAAACCCGCCCCGTCAACCGCCGATTCATCCAGCTGCGACGCCCCGTCAAGGACTGGTAACAAGGGAGCGTGGGCGTCCCGCCCGCACCCACCGCCCCAATCGAAGCCACCGAACAAACATCCATTTGACAACACCAGCCTCCATCCTTTTCCTGGCTCTGTTTATGCCCCTCCTGGCATACGCCCAGGATCATCCCGCTCCCTACGCGGAAGCCGCACTAACCAGCGACCACCTCATTCCGGGTGAACAAACCAGCCTGGTCATCCAGCTCCGTGGCGCCCAGCCGGATTTCAGGCCAGCGCCTCCCGCCGTTCCTAACACCGCCGTCAATTTTGTTAGATCTGTCACCCAGATAGACACCCAGCGCCAGCTGACCCAGGTGTTTCAGTACCGGTTGACCTCCGCAAAACCAGGCACATACACCATCCCCCCTGTCGCCATGAGCGCGGGTGGAAAACAACTGCAAAGCCCGCCGGTCACATTCCACGTCCACGATCCTGCCAATCTGGTCAGCTTACCCACAGGACTGTCGGGCCACAACATCCTCGCCGGTTGGTTCCCCGCGAAAACAAACCTCTACCAAGGGGAGCAATGCCCACTCGTCCTCAAGCTCTATGTGCCGGAACAACTGCGCCTCGCCAGCTGGGGGCTGCCTGACCCCAAAAAAGAGAACTGCCTCGCATGGCGCTTCTCCATGCCTCCACTCCACCAGTTGGGTCAGGCCACTGTCAACGGCATCCCCCATCTGTCGGCGAGCTATGAAACAACCCTCAGCGGCATCAAACCCGGCACCGCCACGCTCGGCCCCACCCAGCTCCGCCTTGTCATCAGGCAGCGGACCATCGACCCACGGCTCGGCCCACGTATCTCAGACATCCCCCTGGAACTCACCCTGCCACCGGTGAAGTTCACGGTGTTGCCCTTCCCCGAAGGCGCTCCGGCGGGTTTCCAAGGTGCTGTCGGACAGTTCCAAATCAGGGCGGAGTGCTCCAAGCTGACACTCAACGACACCGACACAACCGAAGTCATTCTCCAAGTCGGCGGCACCGGCAACCTTGAAAACATCCAGCCGCCCCAACTAACAGGAAGCGACTGGAAAGTGATCGATACCTCCAAGATCACCCGGGGTGAGGAAAGGCGCTTCATCAGCGGGGTGGTCACCTACCGCCAACTGCTCCGACCCGATCTTGACCCGACACCTAACACTCCCAGCTCCATCGTATCAATCCCGCCGTATTCATTCAGCTACTTTGACCCCGACGACAAGGCATACCACACCCTCACCACCACCGATATCCCGGTGAACATCATCCCAACAGCCAAGCCAAACGGAGCATCCACAGACCAGCCGGAAATCAACGAAAAAGTAGGGTCCGCACCCGACGATATGCGCGGCATCCTCGGATTTATCGACAAGCCGACTGCACCCCGCCCGGCATTCACCACCCGCCACTCGCTCTTCTATCATCTTTTTCCCGCCCTCGTCTGCCTCATCATCGTCGCCATCCCGATTCGACGGAAAATCAAGGCCGCCTCAGCCAGCCACCCCGACGACCAGAAGAAAAAGGAGGCTCTGAAAAATCTCTCCGAGCCTGCGGACACACGCACTTTTTACCGACGCGCAGGTCGATTCATCGACCAATGGCTACACCCTAACCAAGAACTCGAAACCATCCTCTCGGAGCGCGACAAGTTGTGTTTTTTACCCGATGACATCGATGTCGGGGATATCGCGCCCGACCGGAAAAAGGAAATCATCGCTCTACTCAAGCGCTGTTCCAGAATCACCCTCATCCTGCTGTCCACCATCCTCACCACCCCTGATCTCCCCGCCCAAGAAAATCACCAATCACCAATCACCAATCACAATTCACCAATCACCAATCACAAATCACAAATCACCAGCGCCCGCGATGCCTGGAAAGCCGGGCAATACCAACAGGCAATCGACATCTATCAGAAAGAATATCCCAACCCCGCTGAAACTCCCGCCGATGTGCTTTACAACATCGGCAACTGCCACTATCGACTCGATCAGTTCGGCCACGCCGCCCTCGCCTGGAGGCGCGCCCTGGCCGTGGCCCCCGACCACCAGAAGGCACGGCAGAACCTCCGTTACCTGGAACTTGAGCAAGGCGCGTTCTCCGTCAACATCGCCACTTGGCAGAACTACCTGACCCTAACCACCCCCCAGGTTTACAAGACCCTGTTTTACACCTCTCTATGGATGCTCCTGATCATATCACTCATCCTCATCCTCCTGAGGCCCCGGCACAAGGTTCCTTGGATCATCCTGCTTTTCCTGCCTCCCATCGCAGCGACCCTTGCTGCGCTGGGGGTCTATTATTTCCCGGACTCGGATTTCCATACCCCCTTTGACGCACAAGCTGTTAGCCTAAAAAAATCACCACTCTACACCGAGGCGCATCGACAGGAAAAGGACCCCGGCGGCATACCCGAGGCGTCCTACCTCAAGGTCGTCGCCGTCCGCGGCCCATGGACAAACGTCGAAACCCCCGACGGACAATCCGGTTGGGTTGCCAGCGAGAACATCGGCATGGTCGCGCCTGACTCCACCCAGATCGAGTAATTATTGGGTATTTATTGGGTTGCAGTCATTCACGGTCTATGTTCGTGTCTCAGAGGTTTTTTAAATGATGAAAGTAATAACGTATTTATGGGTTTTGTTGTTCGGGTGTATAATGGTGTCTGCAGCCGAGCCGATTGCAGAGCGTGGCTGGAAGGCCAAGTCGGGCCATGAGGTCCGGGCTGTCGCGCTCAAAGTAGAAAACGGCAAAGTGCATCTCAAAAAGGCGGACGGAAAAACCGTCATCGTCCCCGTGCACAAGTTGGTGGACGCTGATCAGGAATTACTCAAAAAACACTTCGAGATTTCTGACGACGCAGCCAAGGGTGAAGGAAGCGGCGCTGAGACAGCTGCGAACTTACCGCACCCGCTTGGCAAGGTATCCGGACCGGTTGACGCAGGGGGAGGCTCGACGTATTACGTTTATCTACCCAAGAGCCTCAAGGCAGGGAGGAAGGCACCCATGCTTTTTTATACCAATTCAGGTGGAGGCAACCCGGGACTCATCAAGGGCCTTACCGACTATGCCGAGCTGTTCGGCTGGGTTTTAGCCATCTCAGTGGAATCAAGCAATCAAGCCGGCTGGGACAAAAATTCCAGCAACTGCAAAAACTGCCTGGAACACATCCTCGACAACCTTCCCGTCGATGAAAAAAGACTACACTACACAGGTAACTCCGGCGGCGGCGCGCAGGCCTTTGTCAACACCGAGATTAAAAAAGCCTACGGGGTGATGCCCAATATCGGCTATATCCCGCAAGGAGTCGAAGAAAAGACATCCGTCATCTACGGGCTTGGCGGTGGCCATGATTACAACCGCTACCTCACCGCATACGCCGTGAGTAAGTACAAAAAAAACGGCTTTCACCGGATGGCCGCCAATGGCCACGGCTCCGCACCGGACGATCACCGGGGCGACGGCATGTTCTGGATGCATTGTAAGTTTCTAGCCAAAGAAAAAGGCAAACACTCCGGGGAGGCCAAGGATTTTGAACTCTCAGCCCTGGGCTGGCTGGAAACAATGAAGGACAAAAACCCCCAGCGGGCCTACTCTAACGCGATCGTTTTCAAGGAAATTTACGGTCCATCAGGCGCGAACGCATCCGCACTGGATAAACTCATCAAGGATCTGGCAAGCGCCCCCGACAACGTACTCTACCACGAGGCCTTATTGGAGATCAACGAGGTCTCAAAAAAATATTTTGCACCACTCGGTAAAAACGGAGGCTCTAGCTTCAACCACGAAAACTCCAAATCAAACCGCGCTGTCACCAAACTCAAAGAGACCTACGGCCACATCCCAGCCATCTCAAAAGTCCTCGATGCCATGCTGAAAAACACAGCCGGCAAGTAGCCCCCTCGCATGGTCGCCCCCGGCTCCGTGCTGACTCGCTCAAAATAGTAAACAGCAAAAGCCACCACAATTCGCACAGCAAGGTGGCGGCACGTTCTGCCCCTCCCAGGGAGGGTGGACACTCCTTGTCCACTTCATCACCAGTTCCCGGCGCAACCCAAAGCACCTCAGCAGAGCCCCTGCGCCACCCAGGAATTCCCACACATTCATTCTTGCCACTCAGCATCTTTCTAGCAGAGTGGTATCCGTGTGTAAAAATTTCTATCCGCGCCCCCGCGAAGGCACATCCCAACAAGACCAGGAACCCCACTTCACCCGAGGCCTCCCAGGCATAGCCTCGCGCGAAGGCCGGGTGCCGGCCATAGTCTTCCCTCCGATCCCACGGATCGTATACTCAGATCACCATGGCCCATTCCTCCTCCGTCGTATTTTTCGCTTCTTTCGTGTTTTTTTACTAGTCAACACCAAATAACAAACCTACCCTATCCATAAAAGCCATAGCAACAAGCACCACCTAACAAGAACAATACCGTGCACCCCCCATTCCATGCCCACACCACCACCCTGAAGGACAGCAACACAACCAACCGCACATCATGCAAAGAAGATCCCATCCCATCCTAGAGATCCAAGACTGCTGGGCTAAAACCAACCCCGAGACAGGAACCCCCTGCCTCTCTGTTGCCGATCACTGCCTCACCGTGGGCTGGGTCGCAAAAAACCTCCACTCATCCCTTCCCCCACAAATCCAATCTCTCTTACCCAACGGCTGGAACACACTCATCGCTGCCCACGACATCGGCAAGATCACACCCGGCTTTCAATTGAAGTGCCCACTATGGCAGCATCACACATCGGTATCAGCTCAAATCCTCCCAAACGGTCTCACCACCAACCACGCACTCATCAGCCAATGGCATCTTCAAGACACGGCCAAACATTGGACGGTCTCTAGCGCAGGCCACCACGGCTCCTACCCGGAAGGATGGTCAACCCTCAAAAACTCGAGATTCCGCCCAAAAATCTCAGAAGGCGGCCTCGAGCACATCTTCGCTCCATTGCGCGACGAACTCCTCGCCACCCTCACCCAAGTATTCGGTCCACTCCCCACTACCCCCATCGCCAAATACCCACCAAAACCTGACGACCCCGTCACCGATGCCGCCCGCCTCCACTTCCTCACCGGCTTCACCATCCTCGCAGACTGGATCGGCTCAAACACGGAATGGTTTCCCATCGATCTCACCATCGACGAACCCACCGTCACCAGCAAAGCCATAGAGAAAACCACCCAGTTACGCCTATCTCCCACGATCAAGTCGTCACTCACCTTCGGCCAGCAGTTCACCGCTAAGAATCCAGAAGCATTCACCCCGCGACCCATCCAGCAAACCCTCCTCGACGCCGCTACTGAGCCCGGCCTCTACATCGTCGAAGCCCCGATGGGCATGGGTAAAACAGAAGCCGCTCTCGCCACCGCCTACCAACTCTGGGAAAAAGGTCACGCCCGTGGCCTCTACTTCGCCCTGCCCACCCAACTCACCTCCAACCGCATCCACGAACGCATCAACGCGTTCCTCAAAAACACCATCGATGCCGACACCTTCCAAACCCTCATCCACGGCAACGCATGGCTCAGCGAAGACGCCACCATCTCCCTCTCAAATCAGCTCGAAGAAAAAGACACACACCCCGAGCTAGACCACAACGACACCGACGAGGCCCTGCGCTGGTTCTCCTCCACCCGCAAGCAGCTCATCGCACCCTTCGGCACCGGCACCATCGACCAAGCACTACTCTCCATCCTCCCCGCACGCTTTGCCGCCCTGCGCCACTTCGCTCTCGCTGGCAAAGTCATCGTCATCGACGAAGTGCATTCCTACGACCCCTACATGTCCGCCCTCATCGACCGCTTGATCCAGTATCAGCTCGAGTGCGGCTCTACCATCATCATCCTCTCCGCCACCCTAACAGCAGCGAGACGTCAACAACTCGTCGCCGCCGCCGGAGCCACCGAATCCACCGCTCCACACGACTATCCTCTCATCACCAAAGTCGCCACAGGTAACACCACCGCCGAACCCTTCCCCGTCGCCGAAAAGGTCGATGAGAAATCCATCAAACTTCACCACCACACGCTCATCGACGACGACACCGCCTACTGGCAATCGATCGCCGACCACGTCAACGCCGGTGCCAACGTCGTTGTCATCCGCAACACCGTCGCCCTCGCTCAGCAAACATACCAAACCCTCAAATCCCTGCTGCGCGAAAACTCGGATCAACCCGCCTCCCTCATCCATTCCCGCTTCCCGCAGTGGAAACGCGAAACGAACGAATCCACCTGGGTCGAGCGCCTTGGTAAAAATCCCGCCAAACGCCCGAAGGGATCGCTCCTCGTCTCCACCCAGATCGTCGAACAATCCGTCGATATCGATGCCGACCTCCTCGTCACCGACCTCGCACCCACCGACCTCATCCTCCAGCGCATCGGCCGCCTCCACCGCCACCAGCACGACCGCCCCACCGAATTCACCACCCCCACCTGCCACATTCTTCACCCGGATACCGACTGGCAGGGCAGCGCCAAGGAGGTCAAACAGCAGCTCTATCCTCACCATTTTATCTATCCTCCGCTAACACTCTGGCAAGCCCAACAAACCTTACTCAACCAAAAGACCATCTCCCTCCCTACGCAGATTCGCGATCTTCTCGAAAACGCATCTGCAGAAACTCCGGACGATACATCTCCTGCACTCTCAGAATTCCTCAGCGAATACCAGCTTCTCGAAAACCAGCAATCCGGCACCGCCCGCATCCGAGACACCTTCACCACCGCCATCGACGATCAAGAAGGACGCGAAACACGCTACAAAATCCAACCCTCCATCGCCGTCATCCTGCTCAAAGAACCTCCCCTCACCCAAAACGACAACATCACCATCACTCCATACCAACAGGGCGAGAACGCCCCCTCTTCCTTCACCATCCGGCCCGAGCAATTCTCCTACCCGCTCGCCAAATCCCTCCACAAAAACGCCGTCCAGATCTCCAGATACCTCGCCGCAGAGCTACTCAAACACCAGCCCACTCATTACCCGTGGCTCCCCCAACACATGCGCGACGCTGTCATCGCCGTTGTTCAGGACGACTCCACCGAACTCGACCTGCTCGGCACGCCAAACAAGTACACGCTCCACTACCACCCGGAAACCGGAATCACTTCCAAAAAGAACGAACAATCACCAAGCTATACCGAACCGGAAGAAGACTGGTTCTAACCAACACTCACCACCATGGAAAATTTCAACCTCATCGACCACCCCTGGATTCCCGTCCGCTGGAAATCCACCTCAGCGGAAAACCCACCCCTCGTCTCTCTCAACGACGCCTTCTCCCGTGGAGAAGAAATCGCCGACCTCGACTGCCTCCCTCACGAGCGCATCGCCCTTATGCGACTACTTGTTTGCATCACGCAATCGGCATTAGAAGCGCCCGCTACTCCAGACGACTGGAACACCTTCGACACCAACCTCGCCTCCTCAATCCCCGCATACCTAAATCAAGAGAACATCCACCCTCACTTCAATCTTACCGGAGACGGCCCACGCTGGCTCCAAACCAAACCCAAAAACATCTCCCCGAAAGACCAAAAACCTCTCAGCAAACTCTCCTTTCACCTAGCCTCTGGAAACAATCCAACTCTGCTCGACCACTGGGGCGAAGCCACCCGACCTTGGCAAGCATCCGACGCCGCACTCCTCCTCCTCTGCCTCCAAAATTTCTTCGTCGGCGGTAGTATGGCTTCCGCCGTCAAAGGAAATGGCCCCGCGCTGAAAGCTCTCCATCTCATCCTCCAGGGCGACTCCTTGACTCAGACCATCCTCGCCAACTGCCTCGACCACCACACCATCGCCTCCACAGGTCAACCGCTCGGCAAACCAGTCTGGGAAGCCCCCGCAGACCAGACCTTACTCTCACGCCTCGCCCCCAGACCATGCGCTCTCTGGCTTTCAGACGACCTCACCACCGTCTCTATCGCCCAAGGTCACCAATACCTCGATTTCGACGCCATACGCGAGCCCTCCACCACGCTGCGCATCGACCCCAAAAAAGGAGATCGATACCTCCTCCGAGCCAGTCCCGGCCGCGGCGTCTGGAGAGACCTCCACCTCCTCACCTGCCTCAAAGTCGGCGAAGAATCCACCGGCGACCCCTCACTCGTCCTCAAAGCCTACTACGAGCGCGAAGAACATCTCGGCTCTAACATCCGCTTCTGGGTCGGCGAACTCATCAAAGCCAATGACGCAAAAATTCTCAACTCCACCGAATCCTCCTTCACCGTTGCTTCCACCATCTTCACTCCTCAGGGGCACCTTACCTACCATGCCGGAATCGACTTCGCCGACAACATCTCGAAAAAACTCTACGGTGCCGTCAAATTTTTCGCCTCACAGCTCGGCAGTGAAGCCGCCCCCACCGAAGCCGCTCAGCAAAACTACTGGCACACCCTCGATCATGAGCACCGCCAACTCATCCACCTCGCCGAACAGGCCGAAAATTACCCATTACCGAAAGCTATCGGCAGTGAAGGCGCAACCGACCTTTGGACCAAAACCATCCAGAAAGCCGCCCTCGCCGCCTACGAAGCCGTTTGCCCACGCACCACACCACGGCAAATCCAAGCCTACGCCGCTGGAATCAAACCGCTCTACCGAGCCCTATATCCTTCAAAACAAAAAACAAAACCCGCAGCCAAAGCGACTAAGTAGCCCATCAAGTAGCGACCAAGAAATTCCACATCATTCAAACCATGAGCACCGACAACAAACCCAACCACGCCGACTTCATCAAGCGGCTGCAAAAGATCACCGATGACCGAGGAAATCGCGCAGCCCTCCGCAAATATTGGAGCCCCACCACCCGTCATCAAGCCTACCCCATTCTAGGGCTGCTAGGCGCTCTCGGCGACGAGCGCAAGACCATCACCGCCGCCCTCTTCGCCGAACACCCGGAACACCGTGAAAACATCTCTGTCGGCAAAGCCGCACTCCTTCTCGGCGACCGCAAGGACGGCGATCACCCCTACGACCGCCATTTCCGCCGTCTCCTCGCCTGCGACGATCTCACTGACCTCGGCCAGCAACTCCATCGCCTGATTAAACGCATCTCACGCGAAGGCATCGGACTCGACTACGCCGATCTTCACAAACGCCTCAACTTCTGGGCGAACTACCGCGACGAAGTCAAACTCTACTGGGCCGCCGATTTCTGGCAGGCCTCCGAGGCCATCAACAATCTCCAATCCTAAATCCCATGATTCTCACCCAAGCCCGTATCCCCTACGACATCGCCGCACGCCCGTGGAAAGACGGTGGGTTCCGCGATTCCTACGCCTGGCACAAACGCATCTGGGAAGCCTTCCCCGGCAAACCGGAAGCCGACCGCGACTTCCTCACCCGCCTCGATGACACCGGCAATGACTTCCGTCTCCTCATCCTCTCGCCCGAGCCACCCACACGGCCCGACTGGTGTCCGTCCGACGGCTGGCAATCGAAGACCGTGGCAGACGATTTCTTCACGCACAGCGCCTACCAATTCTCCCTCCTCGCCAACCCCACCGTCACCCGCGTGGTGCGCCTCGCCGACGGCAGCAAAAAGAAAAACGGTCGCCGCGAACCCATCGTCAACCGCGAGGAACTCATCACCTGGATGCAACGCAAAGCAGAACACCACGGGTTCAGCGTCGCTACCGACTCCCTGAAAACCGTCCCGCGACCGCGCCAGAACTTCCTCAAAAAAGGCAAAGGTGGCACTCACACCGCCACCGAGTTCCAAGGCATCCTTCAAGTGACCGACAAAGACAAATTCCAACAAGCCGCCACCTCAGGCATCGGTTCCGCCAAAGCCTTCGGATTCGGCATGCTCTGTCTCTCACCCATCAACCTCTAACCTTCAAACAATCAACCAACTAACAACTACAAAACCATGAAACTAATTGAACTCCACATCCTCCAATCCTTCCCCGTCTCCTGCCTCAACCGCGACGACGTCGGCTCACCAAAATCCGCCCTCTTCGGCGGCACCAAACGCGCCCGTATTTCCAGCCAGTGCTTGAAACGAGCGTCACGCATCACCGCAGCAAGTGACTCCACTGGCTTCGAAGGTATCCGCTCGCGTCATCTTAAAGAACCATTTATTTCCGCTCTGTTGAATGAACAACTTAGCGATGATGAGGCCAATGTTTTTGCTAACGAGCTTTGCACAGTTTTTAGCAAACAAGATCCTAAAAACGAAAACCAAGTGACAACAGCCGTCTATCTCTCCCCTGCGGAAATTAAAGGTATGGCCGTAGCGATAAAGGAAAACATCGAAGACATTCGAACTCTAACCGACGATAAAAAGACCGCTGCAGCCATCAAGAAAGTTGCAAAGGACGCAGCCAAAGCCGCCACCCGCAACGATGCAGCAGACATCGCCCTCTTCGGCCGCATGGTCGCCAACGATCCCAACCTCAACATCGACGGCGCGGCCATGTTCTCCCATGCCTTATCCACCCACCGCGCGGACAACGAAGTCGATTTCTTCTCCGCCGTCGATGACCGCAAAGGCGATGCCGAAGACGCAGGTGCCGGTATGATCGGCACCCTCGAGTTCAACTCCGCCACCTATTACCGCTACGCCGCCATCAACCTCGACCTGTTAGCCGACGACAAACACCTCGGCGGTCTCAGCGAGGACGAGCGCAAGGACATCCTCCGCGCCTTCATCAAGGCCGTGCTCACCGCCGTGCCAGGAGCGCGTAAAAACTCCATGAGCGCCGCCACCCTTCCGCACGAAGTGCTCGGCATCCGCAAAGGCTCAGGCCAACCACTTCAACTTATCAACGCCTTTGAAAAGCCCGTCCGCGCCAACGGCTCAGGCTTTGCCGACGCATCCTTGGAAACGATGAAAAACCACCTCGCCGACATCGAAAAAACCTGGGGCGACCAAGGCAAGAAAACCTACCTCACCGAAGACGGCCTCGACACCTTCCTCGACAACCTTCTCTCCGACTAAGCCATGCCCGCACTCGCCTTCTACCTCGACGCCCCCATGCAATCATGGGGAGCGTCCTCCAAATACCAATATCGGGAAACCTCCCCCTTCCCGACCAAATCCGCCATCGTCGGCCTCCTTGCAGCCGCCCTCGGCATTGATAAACACAGCCCGGACGAAGCGGAAAAACTCATCCCGCTCACCAGCCTGACACTCACCGTCGCCCGATTACCCAAATCCGCCAATGGCCGCGAACTCAACAGCACCCGCCTCACGGACTTCCATACCGTGGGAGGTGGTTATCCTGATACACCTTTCGGAAAATTGAATGTTCCGCCGGTTGCAGAAAAGAACAAATCAGGCACGCTCAAATGGAAGAGTCCCGAAAAAAGAACAGTTCCAACTTGGCGAAGCTACCTCACGGGAACCTCCTTCGTCGCCATCCTGGAAGGTGATGGAGAAACCCTAAACCAACTAAGCAAGGCCCTCCGAAACCCTGTTTGGGGGATCTGGTTCGGACGCAAAACCTGCCTCCCCTCCACCCCGCTCACCCCCACCCTGGCGGAAACGCGGGAACAAGCCTTCGCCACCCTCCTCGACGCCCTCCCCCAGCGCGAAACCGCGTCACTCGACGCCTTCGAATACCAGCAAGAGGTCACCGGCGCCCCCGAAGACGGCGACTTCTTCCAAAGCGACCAACCGGTTGCCTTTGGTCAGCACCAAGGTGCCGTCCCCTCCCCCTACCGATCCCGCGCCATCCGCCACCACCGCCCCGAGTCCTCATGAAACTCCCCACGCTCATCTCCGACATCCAGCACCTCGACACCGCGCTCGTCAAAAGGGCGGCCTCGGCGGTCAACGTCTCGCTGACCGCCCGCAACTGGCTCATCGGCGCCTACCTGGTGGAGTTTGAGCAAAACGGCGAAGACCGGGCGCAATATGGCGCAAAGCTCATCCCGGAACTGGCCAAGCGGCTGAAAAGTGCGGGCGTAAAAGGCTTAAGCTCAACCAATCTCAAGCTCTGCCGCCTATTTTTCGAGCAATACCCCTCAATTGGTCAGGCAGTGACTGACCAATTCCAAAACAACCTCTCCATCAGCAACTTACCAATAAGTTCGACACTGTCGCACTTATTGGTCTCATCTCATATAGACACGACTCAGCCAATTCGCCAGTCACTGACTGACGAATTCACTTCGTCCAATCTCCCCCGCGCCCAATCACTCAAAATCCTCACCCAGCTTTCATTCACCCACCTCGTCGAGCTCCTCAAAATCGACGACCCTCTCAAGCGCGCCTTCTATGAGATCGAAGCTATCAAAGGTCGCTGGTCCGTACGCGACCTCAAACGCCAGATCGGCTCCCTCCTCTTCGAACGCACCGGACTCTCCAAGGACAAAGAAAAACTCATCGAACTCACCAACCAAGGGTCGGCCGAATTTCATCCGCGCGACCTCATCCGCGATCCCTACATCTTTGAGTTCCTCGGCCTCCACGCCCGTGATACTATGGAGGAATCCGACCTCGAAACCGCCTTGTTAGACCACCTGCAAGCCTTCATCCTCGAGCTCGGTCGTGGCTTCTGTTTCGAAACACGCCAACGAAAAATCCTCATCGGCAGCGAACACTACTTCATCGACCTCGTCTTCTACCACCGGCTCCTCAAATGCCACATCCTCATCGACCTCAAGGTCGAGCCCTTCTCCCATGCCAACGCCGGCCAGCTCAACACCTATCTCAGCTGGTTCAAAGAACACGAAATGCAACCAGACGACAACCCGCCCGTCGGCCTCCTGCTCTGCACCGACCGCAAATCCCCACTCGCCAAATACACTCTCGGAGGCATGGACGAAAACCTCTTCGTCTCCCAATACCAACTCCAGCTCCCAGACCCGAAGGAACTCGAAGCATTTCTCCGCAAAGAACTCGCAGAAAACTCGTAAACCATGCCCATTTTCGAACGTCCTCCACTCGATACCCTCTCCCCGGCGAAAGACCGGTGGACTCCCGTCTATCTCGAGCGCGGACGTCTCGAAGTCGATGATGCCTCGATCAAATGGATCAGCTCTGAAGGAACCATCATCCGTATCCCTGTGGCTACCGTCTCGGCCCTGATCCTCGGTCCCGGCACCACTGTCACCCACGCCGCTGTCAAAACCTGTGCCCAGTCAAACTGCCCCGTCTTCTGGATGGGCGAGGACGGCATGCGCTTCTACTCCTTCGGTATCACCCCGAACCACGACAACTCGATGGCACGCCTCCATGCCGACGCATGGGCACATCCCCGCAAACGCGCCGAAATCGCACGCCGCATGTTTCTCAACCGTTTCCCCGAGGCAAACGTCCACGGCATTTCCATCAAACAACTGCGCGGCATGGAAGGCAAACGCGTCAAAGCCATTTACGCCGAACTCGGCAAACAATTTGGTGTCACTTGGAAAGGCCGCGACTACAAAACCACCAACTGGAATCTCGCCGATGGCATCAATCGTGCCCTGTCCACCGCCAATGCTTCACTTTATTCCCTATCTGCCGCCGTTTGCTGCTCCATGGGCTTCATCCCACAACTCGGTTTTGTCCACCAAGCCGGCACCCTCCCCTTTATCTACGACGTCGCCGACCTCTACAAACACGAAACCTCTTGGCCAGCGGCATTTGAAGCCATCTCCATCGACCCGAATGACCGTGGCGAACTCGTGCGCAAAATCCTCAAACGCCGCATCGAGGAAACACGTATGCTCCGCCGCATGCCCAACGAATTGAAAGCACTCTTCAACGAGCTGCCCGGCAACGGCCCGGCGGAAGCGCACGTTCACCCACTTCAGCCGAAACAATGACCGTCCTCGTAGCCAACGACACGCCACCTGCAATCCGTGGCCACCTCAAGCGCTGGTTTATCGAACCTAAACCGAACGTGTTTGTCGGCACGCTCAACGCACGCACCCATAAAAAAGTGCTCGATTTCATCCTCCGGCACGCCCCAACGGAATTTGGACTTCTCATCATTTCCTCGGCTCCCAATTGCCAGGGCTACAACATCCAGCGTATCGGCCCCGAAGGCAAAACGGGCAGGAAGGAAATCAACCTTTCCGGTATCCCCCTCATCGCAGAAAACTGGATCGACCCCGAAAACGTCCCTTTTTGAGACATCTTGACACACCCCAGTCGGTCAAAATTCTTGCTCTTCGATACTCTACCAATCAAGCTATTGGCAGAGCTTTCCCCGCCCACGCGGGGATGACCCGAGAATGCCCAGGCCATCGACGGCCGCGAGTGCGCTTTCCCCGCCCACGCGGGGATGACCCGTGGGGGGATTTTGAGAAGACGTTTTGGAATAGGCTTTCCCCGCCCACGCGGGGATGACCCGGCGGCGCAGCCAATCCCCCACCGGCCTAGAGTGCTTTCCCCGCCCACGCGGGGATGACCCGTCTTGAGGTATTCGCGACACGACTCCGCAAGAGCTTTCCCCGCCCACGCGGGGATGACCCGCCACAGATCAATCCCCGGGTGCAGCTCCCTCCGCTTTCCCCGCCCACGCGGGGATGACCCGGCGGGGGCCTATTACGCCTGCCCGCACTGTGAGCTTTCCCCGCCCACGCGGGGATGACCCGTGGTTGCCCGGGCGGATGAGCGCGCTGCACAAGCTTTCCCCGCCCACGCGGGGATGACCCGAGTTGCCGATGCGGCCAGGATACGAGTGGCTGGCTTTCCCCGCCCACGCGGGGATGACCCGGTATGATGGTGACTGTGTGCATTGCGGGAGATGCTTTCCCCGCCCACGCGGGGATGACCCGCTGTGTCTCGTGGACGAGGGTGGCACGCGTACGCTTTCCCCGCCCACGCGGGGATGACCCGCAGAACGATCAAGGCCAGCAATCCCCCACCACGCTTTCCCCGCCCACGCGGGGATGACCCGGCCTGGGTGAGCAACACCCGCCCGGCGAACCTGCTTTCCCCGCCCACGCGGGGATGACCCGCATGTGGCCCGCAGCCGGGTGCTGGGCGAGCGGCTTTCCCCGCCCACGCGGGGATGACCCGCCCCCGTTTCTCCTGCCGGAGGTTCCATGAGAGCTTTCCCCGCCCACGCGGGGATGACCCGGCCGATGATCTCACCACACACATGCGATGGGCGCTTTCCCCGCCCACGCGGGGATGACCCGGAGACCGTCACCACCATCCAGCGTCAGATAGCGCTTTCCCCGCCCACGCGGGGATGACCCGCGGGATGGTGACCGCCAGCGCGGTCAGCTCCTGCTTTCCCCGCCCACGCGGGGATGACCCGACGTTGCTTGCTACTAATATGATGCTAAAAGAGCTTTCCCCGCCCACGCGGGGATGACCCGTTCTTCGGTTAATCTGAATACTTCAAGCAATGGCTTTCCCCGCCCACGCGGGGATGACCCGACCGTCAGGACGGTCAAGGACTGGATAAAATAAGCTTTCCCCGCCCACGCGGGGATGACCCGAAATTCAAACGCAAGGTTCGCAGCATCGGCAAGCTTTCCCCGCCCACGCGGGGATGACCCGTGCTGCTCTTCGACGGGCTGGAACGGGCTGATGCTTTCCCCGCCCACGCGGGGATGACCCGCTGCCATTTCCCACGTCCGGTCTGGATGGTGCGCTTTCCCCGCCCACGCGGGGATGACCCGATTCCTCGACCGCATGCAGGCGTTTCTATTCGGCTTTCCCCGCCCACGCGGGGATGACCCGGAGGCGATTGAAGCAACGGTAAAGGCTATCGAGCTTTCCCCGCCCACGCGGGGATGACCCGGCAGCCATCAGCGCGGACGACTCCCTTTCCTCGCTTTCCCCGCCCACGCGGGGATGACCCGACCAGGGCGCAGCGATCACAGGCGTATTGCTTGCTTTCCCCGCCCACGCGGGGATGACCCGTCGTCATAAACTTCTGGATCGGCACAGGCTAAGCTTTCCCCGCCCACGCGGGGATGACCCGTTGTTGAAGACAAAACAAAACAATACGCCGTCGCTTTCCCCGCCCACGCGGGGATGACCCGTTTGATGCATCAGCATGTGCCGTCGGATGGGCGCTTTCCCCGCCCACGCGGGGATGACCCGCTCCGCCGCATGTTCCGCTCCTGCGATTTTAAGCTTTCCCCGCCCACGCGGGGATGACCCGGCCGAGGCGCGGGAGGTCTATGACCTGGTGGCGCTTTCCCCGCCCACGCGGGGATGACCCGGTGGATTTCTAGTCTTCGACAGAGGTTTGGGAGCTTTCCCCGCCCACGCGGGGATGACCCGAAGATTCACCCTACACAAAAGCCGGTCTTGCTGCTTTCCCCGCCCACGCGGGGATGACCCGGTTGTTTCCTCGATCTTCTCCCCGTTGTCGCCGCTTTCCCCGCCCACGCGGGGATGACCCGCGGCCAACGGCGACGACCTCACCACCATGGAGGCTTTCCCCGCCCACGCGGGGATGACCCGAACGTCACCTGTGAGGAGGCGATCCAGACGGCGCTTTCCCCGCCCACGCGGGGATGACCCGGCGCATATTGTCGAGGCTACGCATGATCGTCTGCTTTCCCCGCCCACGCGGGGATGACCCGGCGGCAAAATTACAAACTTCAACGCGCCGCGCGCTTTCCCCGCCCACGCGGGGATGACCCGGATGCGGAGCGGCCATTGTCCGTCGCCGATTTGCTTTCCCCGCCCACGCGGGGATGACCCGAGAACCAGGAGAATGCAACACGCTGCCCGTGAGCTTTCCCCGCCCACGCGGGGATGACCCGTCGTCGCCCTTGTCCGGGTTCTCGCGCTTGGAGCTTTCCCCGCCCACGCGGGGATGACCCGGTTATGGATGATGAGTATTTTAGATCGCTCCGGCTTTCCCCGCCCACGCGGGGATGACCCGGAGGTGCACGAGCTGAGCGGGCGCGGTGGCTGGCTTTCCCCGCCCACGCGGGGATGACCCGCTCACCGCCGCCTGCGGGTGGAACCGTAGCGTGCTTTCCCCGCCCACGCGGGGATGACCCGTCGGGCTGTGGAAAAAAACGGAGAATAAGTTGGCTTTCCCCGCCCACGCGGGGATGACCCGGCGTTTACGATAGGCGGCGCGGGCCTCGAGGAGCTTTCCCCGCCCACGCGGGGATGACCCGTCCCGACCCGACAACGACGACAGTCTACCTAAGCTTTCCCCGCCCACGCGGGGATGACCCGTATTTGTAGAACCCATCAGGCCAATGCCTATTGCTTTCCCCGCCCACGCGGGGATGACCCGGGATGAATGATGCGCTTTCCTCACCATTTCATGCTTTCCCCGCCCACGCGGGGATGACCCGCACTAACAGGCACTTGTTTATAACCCCTTGTGGCTTTCCCCGCCCACGCGGGGATGACCCGTTTGACCGGGTGGGGATCAACCTAGTTAGGTTGCTTTCCCCGCCCACGCGGGGATGACCCGGCTGCCGGTGTGGCTGGTCTGGCTGGTGGTGCGCTTTCCCCGCCCACGCGGGGATGACCCGCAGTTTAATATAGCCGAGGACTCTGAATGGGTGCTTTCCCCGCCCACGCGGGGATGACCCGCAATATTTGATCCAACAGGTAAGAAACTGGAGGCTTTCCCCGCCCACGCGGGGATGACCCGAGGGTCGTATGGTCATAACGAACATAGAATTAGCTTTCCCCGCCCACGCGGGGATGACCCGTTGCGGAAAAAAATCCACCGTCTAGCGTGGCCGCTTTCCCCGCCCACGCGGGGATGACCCGCCTGGCTAGTAAGTGGTCGAAAGACCCGGATAGCTTTCCCCGCCCACGCGGGGATGACCCGGTGATTGCCGTGGCGTCCTCGCAGGTGGGCATGCTTTCCCCGCCCACGCGGGGATGACCCGCACAGTGCTGGCAAGCGTAGAAATTGGATCGGGCTTTCCCCGCCCACGCGGGGATGATCCGCTCTGGAACTATATCAAGCGCACCAAGCAGATGCTTTCCCCGCCCCCATCCCATACCCCGCATACTAACATGACTATCAAAAACACCGCACCAGGCCTGAAAACATCGACCAAGGTCAATTCATCTTCGATGCCCCGGGTGACGCATCCGGCTACACCTCCTGGCAAGTCGATCTCGCTGCCCGCAAGCACGCCATCGAACAGCGCTGGGGCATCATCTTAGGCAAACGCGTAAGGGTAAAAATCAAGGACATCGACAAAGAACACGAGGGCATCCTCACTCTGGCGGAACAAAAAAACTGCAAGTCCCCCCCTGCTCAGGCTATCCAGCCTGAAAAAACTGCCCACTGCCAAAGTCCACCACCCCGCATCCGAATCTGCTGTCGAATATGCTTGCGCACTAAACCAGTGCGCACTACTTTAGTGTAATGAAAAACATTACCCTCAGCGCTGATGAACACCTCATCGAGGCTGCCCGCGAAGAAGCCCGCCGCCGCAAAACCAGCCTTAACGCCCTCTTTCGCAACTGGCTCGCTGAGATCGCGGCACAAGAAGAACGCCAACAAAAAATCGCAAAACTCTTCGAAGACATGGACAAATACAACGCTGGCGGCCCCTACACCCGTGACGAAATGAACGAACGATAACCGACTTATGCCAAATCAAGAAACGCCATACTTCCTGGACACCAACATCCTCGTTTACGCCTACGACCATAAGTATCCAGATAAAATGGAACGTGCACGCGACCTCATCGCCGCAGAAAAACCCTGGCTCATCAGCTGGCAAGCTGTGCAGGAATTCTGCAACGTCGCCATCCACAAATTCACCATCCCGCTCGACACCGCATACCTCAGCGAACTCCTGGACATCCTCCTCATCCCCCACTGTCAAATCTACCCCAACGCCTCCGTCTGGCAGAATGCCCTCCGCATCCAGTCAGAAACCCAATACCGCTTCTACGACTCCCAAATCGTCGCAGCCGCCCTCCATTCCAAAGCAAGCATCCTCTTCAGCGAAGACCTCCAACACGGTCGCCGCTTCGGAGACCTGCAAATCCTCAACCCCTTTCTCGAGTAAAACACCTCACCTCCCATGTTCACCGAGAACCAGCTCCTGCCCATCTCCGCGCTGCAGCACATCCTCTACTGCCCGCGCCAATGCGCCCTGATCCACCTGGAACAGGCGTGGGCCGAGAACCGATTCACCGCCGAGGGCAACCAGATGCATACCCGCGCCCACGATGGCCCGGACGAATCCCGCCCGGGCGCCCGCATCACCCGCTCGCCGCACCCGCTCGCCGCACCTCATCGCCCCCCACGCGGGGGCGCGGATTGAACTGTTGATGGCGGATGCGTGATGCGTGATGGCGGATGCGGGCGGGACGCCCACGCTCCCTTTTTGCCCCCACGGGCGGGCGGGTGGGTGCTATTTTGCCTTTTCCGCTTCGGCAACCATTTCCATGATCGCTGTTTCCATGGCTTCACCACGGAGGCCCTTGTGTTTGATCACGCCATTGTGGTCGATCAGGTAAAGTGTAGGCCAGCCACGGACTCCCCATGCTGTGGAGATTTTCCCGTATTCCTGTTCGTCGGTAAAGTTCCGCCATGTCGTCGTGCCGTCGGCCACCAGTTCCTTGAGGCGTTCCTTTTTATCACTATTGACACCTACGATGGCGAAGGGGCGCCCTTTCAGCTTCTCCACGAGCGACCGCTCATGTGGAAGCATTGCCTTGCAGGGGCCTCACCAGATCCCCCAGAAATCGAGCAGGACGACTTGCCCCCGGTAATCACTGAGTTTGAATTCCTTGCCTTCGTGGTCGGTGCCTACGATATCAGGTGCGATACAGCCGATACCCAGTTTCTCAAGCACCATGATCTTGATGTTTGCCTGCGCTAACAGATTGGGGTTTTTCTTGTCCAGGCCAGGGGTCCTGGCCAGCTGTTTCATCAGGGTAAGGCCTTCCTGTTGGGTTGCCTTATTATTCATCAGCTTTTCCGCGAGGTAGTAAGTGGCGCCCAGACGCACTGCTTCATTGCCGGCTTTTTCAACGATCTCACGGAGTTCGGGCTCGCCGCCTCCGTACATGCGGCCGTAATACTGGGCCAGGTTACCAATGGATTTACTGTCTTGATAATGCGTTAACATAAACTGGGTGACTTCTCTACGCTGGGTTGGATTGGCTACCCTCAACGTCCACACCAGACCATTTTCGACACCGTCAGCTTTGGGGTTCTCCCTGGCCAGTTTCAGGATCAGGTTCACCGTCCCGGACGGGTCTGGTCGACCAGTCTTGTACAGCTCCCTTTTTTTGGTGTTATCTTTCTCAGCACGGAGCATTTTCATGAACTCCATGTTCTGCTTGTCGAAGGCTTTGCTGGCGGCCTTAATCTGTTCTTTGACCGTTGTGGCTGCGGTAGTTGTCGCGGCAGTAGGTGACGGTGGGGCCACAGCTTGCCCGGCCTGCCCGAATACCACCGGGCCCCCGGATATCACGACCAGTGCGATCATTGTCATTGTTTTCATAGTGGGTGAATCCTAAGTGAATCCGCCGGGGTTTCCACCCTAAAATTCAAACACGGCCATCGTATCGGGCGCAAGGGCGGCTGGTTGGGAAACATCCACAGCGTTTACCCGTCGTATGTATCCAGGAAATCAACTGTGGCGGAATGAGCTTGTTCCTCAACGGCGTGCACAGGAATAGCATCGACTCCTGCTAGATCGGGTGTAACGTCCATTTATAAAACGACAACAACTGCCTTAAAAAACCGATGTACAGCTTCATTCTCAACTTCGTCATCAGTGCCGGGGTTCTCTGGTTCCTCATCAGCTACTTCACCAGGGGCGATGAAGGGGGAGAGCGCAAAGCCATCACCATCTGCATGATCGTGATGACATGCAACCTGGTGATGTCATTCACCCTCCGTCCATTGATCGGGGGATTCACATTACTGGTCAGTCTGGCGGTGCTGTTTTTTTCCATTGAATGGATCTGTGACACCTCACGGAGAAATACCTGGTGGATCACAGTCTGCTACCTGGTGATCATGCTCCTCATCGGCTTGGTTTCCGCACTGCTGACTGCCCAGGTGGATACCTGATACGTATCTTCTCATTGGGCCGGTATTTGATTGAAACCCGCCTTACCCGACGGTGCTCGCTTTCTCCTTCGATATCCATTTGCAATCCCCCATCCAGATGATAAACACCCTTTCTAGCCTCGTATCTAATACATCCAGGTCATTCACTGTCAAATCATTCACCAGCCACTGCCCCTATCCAATGAAACTTCTCATGCCACTCGTTTTCCTCCTGCACCCCTCACTTGCCGGTGCTCAGCCCCCATCGAATTACCAACTTGATAAAGACTGGCTTGTCGACAACGCAGGATTCGAGGCGACAATTGATTCGGATACATCCCAACAAACGCTCACCCTCAGCAATGGTCTTTTTGAACGGGTCATTGATGCCCGACTCGGAACTACGGTGAAATTCACCAACCTGATGACAGGCGACAGCATCATCCGGGCTGTCGAACCCGAGGGCTCGGTCACACTGGATGGTGTCACCTATGTCATTGGCGGCGCCCAGGGACAACCTAATAAAGCATTCCTGACTGACGATTGGTTAGCGAAGCTCAAACCACTCCCGAACTCACTCAAGCTGGTCAATTACTCGATTGGAAAACCAGCAGAGCGGTTGAAATGGAAACGTGTGCGTCACACCTCCCCCGATGCCGTTTGGCCACCTAAAGGGGCTTATATCCGACTCGACTACGCCATTCCCGAACCCAGTGCTGACGAGCTGTTTAGCACAGCACTTCCGGACTCTGATTTCGGTAGGACGGCCCTATTCACAGACACGTTTGAAAAGCTCGACGCCTCTTGGAAAATCCACAGCAGCAAAGCCCATCCACGTGCGAGCTTTAGCAACGAAGGCAAACCGGGCGAGATTTACACGCTCCCCCATACCGCCGTCTATGCGGAGCGGCCGTTGCCCGAAGGCACCAGCATCGTTGAGGCGACCATTGCCCCCGGCACCGATACCTCATCGAGTTGGGGGCCTGGCATTGGACTCGTTTATAAAAACCGCACCATCAAGTTCAATATCCGTCCAGCAGGCCTGTCAGGGATCACCCGTCCCGTACTCGGTGTCTTTGACGGCACCAATGAAGTCCCGCATGTTAGTGGCAACGATACAATCGATCTCACCAAACCGATCACTCTGCGCATTCGTATCGCGACAGACAAATTATACTTCGATGCTCAACCTCAAGGTGGCCATTGGAAACATTACTACACCCAGCCTATCCCCGCCAACCTGGGTGACGCCATTGCGTTTCGTGTGGGCAAACTCGATAAAACAGGTGGCAGCACCGATGCATCCAAAGACGGCGAACTGGTCCGGCTGCGTATCAATCAGGTGGCATTCTACGGTGCGTTTGAACAAGACAAACTCGCGGAATTAAGGAAGATGCAGGGAAAACAGAAAAACGTCACCGTCTCAGTCCACTACGAGATCTACGACGGCATCCCGGCCCTGAGCAAATGGGTCACTGTCAGCAACCAGACCTCATCCCCAATCAACCTCGATAAGTTTAACGCCGAGACGCTTTCCGTCGTGGAAAACGACAATACCGTGGAGACCCGCGAAGGGGTAGCGCTCACCGTGCCACGGTCTTTACACGTGGAAACCGACATGGCATTCGGTGGTTTCACCCATGCGAACTCCTCTCGACACAGCGTGCACTGGCACACCGATGCAACATACAAAACCCAGGTGAACTACCTGCTTCAACAACCCTGTTTACTCAAGGTCGAGCCTGCTTACGGGCCGGACCAGACGATCAAGGCGGGTGAGAACTTTGAAAGCTTCCGTGTGTTCGAGATGGCCTATGACTCCGAAGACCGGGAACGTCGCGGCCTGGCACTGAGAAAGTTATACCGCACCCTCGCACCTTGGGTCACTGAAAACCCGCTTATGCTGCACTGCAAATCATCGCATGAAGAAACCGTTAGAAAAGCAATTGACCAAGCGGCGGAAACAGGTTTTGAAATGGTGATCCTCTCCTTCGGCTCAGGGTTTAACTCGGAAAACGACAACCCTGACTACCTGTCCCATTGGAAAGGCATCAATGATTACGCCACCCAAAAAGGCATCCACCTGGGGAGCTACTCACTTTACTCGTCACGGAACGCTGGCAAGGGGAACAACATCGTTACCCCTCCAGGGCAACACAATGCTCATGGTCAGTGCCCAGCCATCACCAGCCCGTGGGGACAGGCTTACCTGAAAAAACTCTATAAGCTCTTTGATAAAACGGAATTCATGGTCTTCGAAAACGATGGCCCCTACCCTGGAGATGTCGATATCACCGCGCGCCCACCATTACAAAAAGGCATCAATGACTCACGCTGGGTACATTGGAGAACTTGGACAGACTTTTACAAGCATCTTCGCGCCAAGGGTGTCTATATGAACCTCCCTGATTATTATTTCATGAGCGGCTCTAACAAGTGCGGCATGGGGTACCGCGAAGTCAACTGGTCGCTCCCCCGCGAACAGCAGCGTATCCATACCCGGCAAAACATCTACGATGGCACCTGGCAGAAAACACCCAGTATGGGATGGATGTTTGTGCCGCTCACCCAGTACCACGGCGGTGGCGCTGAGGCGACTATTGAACCGCTTGATCAGCACCGTGACCACTACGAGATCATGATGCGCTCGAATCTCGGGCTTGGCGTCCAGGCCTGCTATCGAGGCCCGCGCCTCTATGATACGGACAAAACCAGGAAAATGGTCACCGATACCGTAGCCTGGTATAAAAAACACCGCGCCATCCTCGAGTCCGACCTGATCCATGGTCGCCGCGCCGATGGCAGGGACATCGACTGGATGCTGCACGTCAATCCCAAGCTTGACGAAAAAGCTTTTCTATCAGCTTACAACCCTACTGGCAAAGAGATGACCAGGACCATTCTGGTGCCGCTCTACTATTCCGGTTTGCGCAGCAGCGCCCTGGTTTCCGTCGATGGCAGGAGTAC
Source organism: Akkermansiaceae bacterium (assembly GCA_024233115.1). Lineage (NCBI taxonomy): Bacteria > Pseudomonadati > Verrucomicrobiota > Verrucomicrobiia > Verrucomicrobiales > Akkermansiaceae > Akkermansiaceae bacterium. Next base: position 712,134 of record JACKQB010000001.1, on the reverse strand, counting down.
CACGGAATTCAAGTTAGACAACACATCGCGGGCGAAACTGACCGTCACCATCCCGGCCCATGGATACAGCTACGCCATTTTCAAATAAACAAACGCATTCATTATGAAAGCACACATCATGCTACTCTGCCTGTCATCTATAGCAGCCGCGCTGACTGCGGCGCCGCAGGGCACGATCGACGACACCCGGCCCATCCGGAACTGGAACAAACTCGCCAACGGTGTCTATACCGCCGTGGTCGGCGATGAGAAGGACATCCGCCGCTACAGCGACCTGGCCGGCGCCCCGCCAAAACTCGACACCCTCAACAAGCTCCCCGACACACCCCTCGCCAAGGCTTTGAAAAGGGCGCGCTACCGCATCAGTAAGGACCACAAACTCATGGTGCGCATCCCGACCGAACACGGCGAAAAAATCTACGGATACGGCATCCAGTTTGACAACACGATGAAGAGCGGGCAGATCGTCGAGCTCAAGGTGGACCACTTCAACAAAGGCGGCGGCGCCACCCACGCGCCGGTTCCCTTCTACATCTCCAGCAAGGGATACGGCGTGTTTTTCAACACCGCCAAATACATCAAGATTTACAACCAGATCGGCAACCGCAGGGACTCCGCGAACAACCCGCGTGAAGTCGACCGCAACCCGCCGGCCGACGAAAAACAACCCGGCCCCTGGCTGGCCGTCCCCCCCGGGGATGCCATCGAAGCGCTGATTCATGGCGACGGCATGGAGCTCGTCGCATTCACGGGCACCAGCCACCAGGATATCGTCGCCCGCTACAACCTCTACAGCGGCGGCGGCGCCATGCCGCCACTCTGGGGATTGGGATTCTGGCACCGCACACCGGCGCAATACTCGGCCGCCCAGACCACCCGGGAAGTCGCGGAATTCAAGCAGCACAACATCCCGCTCGATGTCATCGGCCTGGAGCCGGGGTGGCAAAGCAAGTCATACCCCTGCACCTTTGAGTGGCAGAAAAAACGCTTCCCCGATCCCGCCGGCTTCACCCGGCGACTGCTCGACGACGGCATCCGCCTCAACCTCTGGGTCAACCCCTACGTCTCCCAGCACGCCCGCATCTACAAGGACCTCTACCCGCTCTCCGGCTCTCACATGGTCTGGCTGGGTATCGTCCCGGACTACACCCTGCCGGCGGCCCGGAGGATATTGTTAGAACAGCACAAGTCGGACCATTTCGACATCGGTGTCTCCGGCTATAAAATCGACGAGGTCGACGGCTATGACTTCTGGTTATGGCCGGACCACGCCACCTTCCCCTCCGGCACCAGTGCGGAAACCATGCGTCAAAGCTACGGCATGCTGATGCAGAAAATGCTCTATCAGGAGCTGTTCCGCAAAAACAACCGGCGCACCTACTCACAGGTCCGCGCCAGCAATGGAGCCGCGTCGAACCACCCGTTTGCCATCTATTCGGACTCCTACAAACACAGCGAGTACATCACAGGGCTGTCGTCCGCCAGCCTCTGCGGCATCCTCTGGTGCCCGGAGATACGCAGCGCCCGCAACAGCCGCGAGTGGATCAACCGGATGCACACCGTCTGTTTCTCCCCCATGGCCCAGCTCAACGCATGGGCGAGCGGCACCAAACCATGGAGCTACCCGGACGCCACCGATGCGATACGCCGCACCATCCAGCTGCGGATGAAGCTGCTCCCCTACCTCTACACCGCCTTCGCCGACTACAACTTGCACGGCATCCCGCCGATCCGCTCGATGTTGTTAGAGAGCAACCAGGCCAAGGCGCAGGTCAAGGAGCAGCAACGCAAACTCGACGGCGAGACCGATCCCTACGCCGATGGTTTTCACCAGAAAATCTCCGAGGACAACACCATGTTCATGTTCGGCCCCGACATCCTGGTCGCCCCCTTCCACAACGACGCCACCCAGCGTGAAGTCCAGCTTCCCGAGGGAAACTGGTATGATTTCCACACCGGCAAACTCGCTGGCAAGGGCGGCAAAATCACCGTCACCAGCAAACAGACCCAGGACCTTCCCCCGCTCTTCGTCCGCGAGGGTGCCCTCATCCCCATGCTTACCCAGGCCGTCAACCGCACGCGGGACCTTGTCGGCTCGGACATCGAGATCCGGCACTACGGCGGCCAGGACGGCACCTGCCTGCTTTACGAGGACGACGGCACCAGCTTCGACTATGAAAAAGGCGCCTACACCCTGAGGGAATTCTCGGTCAAGGCGGGCAAGCTCTCAGAGCGTTACCTGCACAAACAATCGCAAGCGGTCTACGCGGCGGTCACCCTGCGCAAGATGATGGAAAAGTAGCCGATTGCATGAATCGGATCTGTTAGCCCTGGGTGGAACCCGGCTGGAACGCTGCAATGGCCTGCACCACTTCTTCCACCATATCCGTACATAACAGATACTTGGCATACTCCCGTCCCTCTGCAAGCTGGCTGATACACTCGAAGAGCATCGTGTCCTGGCGGTAGCGTTTTTCACCCAAAAAGATCATGGGGCTGATCACATCAAAGGTCACGTAGTGGTTCTGGGTGGCGTCCATAAAGATCTCCTGGGTCGTACCGGCACTGCCGGGCGCGAAGATCACCCCGTAAGTGGCAATGGCCAGCAAACCGTCTTCGCGGATACTGTTGGAAAAATACTTGGCGATATGACGGGAGAACAAATTGGTCGGCTCGTGACCGTAGAACCACGTTGGCACGGCCAGGCTGGCACTACCGTGGGGATGCAGATCAATCACCGCTTGCGCGTGTTTCATAAAACCATCATCGGTAAAAACGGGGGACCTGCCGAGAATGGCAAGCGCCTCGTCAAGCGCCTCATCGGGCGCATTGGCCAGCCACGCACCCAGGTTCGCCGCCTCCATGGTCCCCGGACCACCTCCGGAGGCGATGAAATACCCCATCCGGGTCAAGTCACGCGTGATCCGGGCCACTTTCCTGTAATAAGGGTCTGTGCGTGGCGTGCCGTGCCCCCCCATGACGGCGACCACTTTCTTTTTCTCACCGTGGTCACCGCCACCATCTAACAAATCATGCAAGGCATCATCAACCGCATGGTCGTGAATCCTCTGGGCCAGGGCCTCAAGCACGTCGGGACGATTCCTGCCCTTGTCGTGGAAGTGGTCGTAGATCCGCTTGTCCAGGCTATTGTCGACCGCTGGTGTCCAGCCCTCCATCAGCTCCTCCCGCGAGTAGAGGGTATGCCGGTTGGCATGGTATGGAAGCCCGGGGATACGGGGATAGATCAACGCCCCTCTGTGGCGCAGTATCTCCAGGTCGAGATGATCGGGAAAGAGGCAACCGAGGAAAAAAGCACCCTGGCACTCGACCGTCTCCCAATGGATCGGCACCTTGGTCAAATCCAGGCCCTGAACAACGGCATGATTAAGCTTTCCCTTTTGTCGGTAGATCTCTGCAAGGGTGTCGATTTCCCGGATCGTGGCGTTTTTCATACAATCAAACGAATTAGATGGCAGATTTCTTGAGGATACCCACAAACGGCAGGTTACGGTAGCGGCCTTTATAATCAAGCCCATACCCCACCACAAATTCATCACCGATGACAAAGCCTGTGTAGTCGGCCTCCATCACCAGGTCACGCGGGATGTCCTTGGCTAACAACACACAGGTTTTTACTTCAGTGGCGCCCTGTTGTTTCAATTTCTTCATCACCGCATCCAATGTCCGCCCCGTATCGAGGATGTCGTCGAGCAACAATACCGACCTACCGCTTACCTCGGGCAGGGATTTATCGAGAAACGACACCTCACCGCTACTTTCGGTGCCGCCATGGTAACTCGCCACATTGAGACATTCAATCTCCATGGGCAATGGCACCCGGCGCAGCAGGTCGGCCATAAACAGAATCGCCCCCTTGAGCAAAGCCACCACCACGATCGGTTTGCCTTCGAAATCCGTCGTCACTTTTTCAGCCAGCAAATCCAGGCGCTTCTGGATCACGTCCTCATCTATCAATACCTTCTCAATGTCACCGTGCATACGCGGATGTTAACTCCTAAGCCCTAAACTCCAAATACCAAATACCTCATATTGGGGGTGTCCACAAGCCGCCCTGCCGCCCTGACCGATGGCTGCCGAAAAAACTTCTGTGTTTTCCGTGTCTTCCGTGGTTTAAAAAGCCCATGCCAAGCCAAGTCGTCAGCCTCCTTCAGACCCTGATCCGAATCCCCAGCGTCAACCCCGACTGCTCACCTGACGGGACCGGTGAAGCCGCCATGGCTGATTTTGTGCAAAACTACCTCGAGGAGATCGGATACACCGTCGCCCAGGAAGAAGTCCACCCCAGGCGACCCAATGTGATCGGCCGCTGCCCCTACTCCGGTGACGGCGAGGATCCGCGCCCCCGCATCCTGCTCGCCCCGCACCTGGATACCGTCAGCATTGCCGGAATGGATATCGACAGCTTCGGTATGATCCATAACGACCGCATACTCGGTCGCGGGGCATCCGACACCAAAGGCCCGATGGCATCGATGTTGCAAGCCCTCAACCACTGCAAAGAGCTCCTTCCCGGGCTTGCTGTGGCGATCGATTTTGTCGGCTTCATGGGTGAGGAAGCCTCCCAGCACGGATCCAAGCACTTTGCCAGGCACCACGCCACTGAATACCAGTTCGCGATGGCGGGTGAACCCACCTCCCTCGAGATCGTCAACGTCACCAAGGGATCGCTCTGGGCCACCCTCAGCGCCACCGGCAAGGCCGCGCACGCTTCACAACCAGAGCTGGGCGACAACGCCATCCTCAAACTTGTCCGCGCACTCGACCTTCTTGAAAAAAAGCTCACTCACAAGCTGGCTCAATACACCCACCCGGTCCTTGGGGGTTCGACACTGAACGTGGGGACCATCACTGGAGGAAAGCAGCCTAACATCGTCCCCGATTTCGCATCATGCCAGATCGACATCCGGACCACCCCGGCCCTCTATGATGACTCCGGAGCCTTGCATCTGGTTGAGCGGGTTATCGCCAAACAAAAACTCCCCATCAAGGTGGTCAATCCCCATGAAAACCCCCCGATGGATGTCCCGGCCGGGCACCCATGGATCCAACGTTTGCAAAAGGCCAACCCCGGATCAAAAACCGTCGGTGCCCCGTGGTTCTCCGATGCCGCCCACCTCAATGCCGCAGGTATCCCGTCGGTCTGTATCGGCCCCGGCTCCATCGACCAGGCCCACACCAAGGATGAGTTTATTAAAATCAAAGACCTGGAGGATGGAGTGGTTTATTTTGAGAATTTGATCCGGTCGTTAGGGACCGCTTCCTGACCCTCCCTATCCTGCCGACAGCTTGCAAAGCTGTCCTACTTTTTCTTCCGCTTACCCCCCTTCTTAAGCCTCTGGGCCTCGCGGTTGCGATGGTTTTTTTCCTGCTGGCGAAACACCGGAACCAGCTGGAACTCCATCCATTCAAAGGCGGCTTCAAGGCCCTGCTCCTCATAGATCCTGCCGATCAGCGCTTCGACGGAAGTGGCATTGCCGATGTTGCGGAGGAAGTCGTTCGAGGTGCAGCGGATAAACATCTCACCATCCATCCTCCCCTGCTCCCTGAGGATGAGTCGACGCATAAAAAGCGCGAGCACGGCATCGCCGACCCACGCTTCCTCACGTTCACGCATCAGCTCTTCATCCATTTTCTTCGGTGCGGCCATCTACTGTTTTTAAGTTTTAAGTTCTAAACTCGAAATTCCAATGCCTGGAGCCGCCATCGAGGCGAATGCATTCCCTAATAACTAATAACGATTAACCGACAACTACCCCTTCTTCCTGTCCATCACATCCCTGAGGGCGGATTCGGATTCCGCATCCCAGTAACCACTGCCCAGCTCCATGAAAACCGAGGAATACGGCAGCGCGGTCCGGGTCTTGATCACCAGCACACGGTAGGTCTTGGTGGCATCGTTGAGCATGCGCATCAGCATGGCATTATCGAGCTGCACCGTCTCCCTGCCATGGAGAGCTATTTTCAACTGCTTGCGGTAGTTTTCGATGCCAGGGGCGTAATCGTAGGGAACGCTGGCTATTTCAGAGGTGACGTATAAACGGGGTTTGACGTGATGTTTTTCCTCGATCACCAGCTCGACCCCATCGACGATCTCGGGAATATCCCCGTCAATCTGGACCACACGCAGACCCCGGCGGCTCTGGATCGGGAAAGCCGCCTCGGCGACAACAATCCAGTTGCGCGCGCCCAGGTAATTGAGCTCATGGCGCAAGGTCCCAATCCACGGCTGGGTGGATTCGGATGTGCTACTGCACCCCGCTAGAGCAACGAGAAGAACGAGGGCAGGAATGCGGGTAAAATACGGCATGGTTCGCAGGGAGTTACGCGGCGGCTCAGACTAGCGCGGCGCTCTCCCGGTGTCAATAACAGGTGCCTGGGCATCGTGGGTGCGGGCAGGATGCCCACGCTCCCTTGTTCACATCAGCTGGGCTCCGGCTTCAGCCAACGGGCTGCGCTCACCCCGGGAGAGGGTGACGTGGGCGGTGAAGGTCTGGCCTTTTAATCGATTCCTGGTAAACACGAGGCCGTTGCTCCGACTGTCCACGTAGGGGTTGTCGATCTGTGCCGGGTCCCCCAAGAGCACCAGTTTCGAACCACGGGACATCCGGGTGACCACGGTTTTAGCCTCCTGGGGGGTCAACTGCTGGGCTTCGTCCAGGATGAAAAACCGATTCGGTATCGATCGGCCCCGGATGTAACAAAGGGCTTCGATTTCAATGATCCCGCGTTCGATCAGCTCATCATAGGGTTTGCTTGCGCCTTCGTTGATGTTGTCCTTTTTCTGCTGCTTGCGACGCGGCCCCTGGGGGGTGGTGGGCTGCATCAACAAGTCGAGCGCATCGTAGATCGGTTGCAACCACGGCCTCATTTTATCATCAAGGCTTCCGGGCAGGAACCCTAACTGGTCGCCCATGGATATGACGGGCCGACTGATGGTCAGGCCGTTGTAACGCCGGTTAAACATTTCATGCAAGCCAGCGGCGACGGCTACGAGCGTTTTCCCGGTTCCGGCCTGGCCGTAACAGGTGACCAGTGAAATATCGGGGTTGAGCAATGCGTCGATCAAGCATTTCTGCCCGAGGTTAAGAGGCTTGAGATGATGTCCGTCAGGAATACGCAAGACCTCCGGAATCTGTAGTCGGACAAAGGTGCCATTCGCATCAAGACGGGCAGGCATTGTTTGTTTCTCACCAGCTTTCAGCAGGACATACTGGTTGAGTACGATCTCCTTGCGGCGCGGGTGCTCTAACTCCAACTCACCCGAGCTGGCGAAGCGTTGCAGTTCTAACGGGTCCACATCCACGCAGCGCATATCGTAGCTGCTGATCTCGACCGGATCGACCTTGTCGTTGAGGTAATCCTCGCACTTGATACCTACGGCGCGCGCCTTGAGCTGCATATTGAGGTCTTTGGTCACCAGGACGACAGGTGCGGAATTGTGCTCCATCAGTAAGACGGTGGCCGCCAGGATACGGTGATCCACCCGTTCGCGGTCCGGGAACACACGCAGAAACTGACCAAGCTCCTCCGAGTTTTTCTCACAGAAATCGGGATCGTAAATCACCAGGCGGATGGTCCCGCCGCCATCGGTGGGCACCCCGCTGGTCACGGCATCACCAGAGGCAAATATCTCGGTTAGCTTACGGTGAACCTGGCGGGCATTGGCACCACGTTCACTTTGCTCCCCCTTGAACTTGTCGAGTTCGGCAAGAACATCCACAGGGATGCAAATATGGTTTTCCTTGAACTGGTTGAGACATCCTGGATCGTGCAACAGCACGTTGGTATCGAGGACAAAATTCTTTGCTAAACTGGACGGTGCCTTGAGACCGAATTCCTGGATACGTGACTTCCTCACACTGGATGGTTTCTTTCTTGGGTTATCAGGGACAGCCGGGTTTTCCGTAAAAAGGCGGGCTTGCTCAGGGTGGTTAGGTTGAATCATGGGGTTGGTGGTTAACGACGGGCAAGTGGCGGGTGAATCTGTTGTACGCAACGGCAGCCCACTTCAACGGCAGTTGGGTAGTATCACTAAGATGTGATTTCAAACGGAGTGAGGATGCAGCCAGGATTCCGGGGTCTCCAGATCTCCCAACGCAGGTTAGGATTAAATTCCCATTCGTTCGTAAATGGTCGTATAATTTAATTATCAAGATACCCAAAGTATCACCTATCGCCCACTGCATGGCAATCATTATTTTACTGGTCCTGCGCAAGCCGTTGTCTGGCCACCTCCGCCTGCAATTGATCATACCTCACTTTCCCCAGCGGGCTGCGCGGAATATTTTCTAACAAACAATAACAATCGATGCGCTCGACAGGCTTACAGCTTTGGTTGTATTGCCCGATGAGGTGGTGGCCGTCGATCGCCTGGTCAGAGCACAGCACCAACCGGCTACCCCGGCGGTGGTCAGCGCAGGCGATCACGATAAGTTCACCGCTCGGCATGTTCACCGGCGTTGCCAGCCTGCGTGCGGTGGCCGCCAATGTTGTTTCCACCTCCGCCAGGTTGACTAGCTCCCCAAGGATCTTCACACAGCGGTCCGCCCGGCCGAGGATACGCAGCGCGTTGTTGCGCAGCTCGACGATATCGCCGGTGGCAAACCAGCCGTCGGTTTTGGGATCGGACATCCGGAAGCCACCGTGCCCGGACGAGACATAGGCGCTCAGCAGAGCCTCCCCCTTGAGCATCAGCCGTCCCTTTTCTGTCACCCTGGACTGCCAGCCCGGCAGGATGTTGAGCTCCCGGCCACCCGGCTGCGCGGTCGCCACCTGGGAGCAGGTTTCGGTCATGCCGTAAGTTTCCATCACGGGCCATCCGAGTTCGGCGGCCTGCTGATAGACCGCGTCATCGAGACGACCTCCACCAATCAAAACAGCCCGCAGTCCGGGTGGCGCCTGTTTTCCGGACTGCACAAGATCGAAGAGTTGTGTCGGTACCAACGAGGAAAGTGTCGCGTTCCCAGAGCAGGCGAGGTCGTGGTAAACGTGTGGGTTCCATTTCCCTTCCATCCGGATGACTTCACAGTCTGCAAGATAACAGCGCGCCAGTATCCCCATACCACCCACATGGAATTCCGGGAGTGCGAGCAACCAGCGGTCGGCAGGGCATGCCGACAGATGTTGGTTGACCATCCGGGCGGATGCGAGCAGGGCACCACGGGAAAGGGCGACCCACTTGCCGTCACCTGTTGAGCCCGAGGTGGCAAAGAGGATGTGACCTGACAGCCCGGGGATGTTTTCCGCCCAGCGTGCGAGCAAGCCGGCCTCACCCTGCGCAACGGCATCGAGGGGATTGGCCATCACCCGGCATGGGTCTGATTGCCAGAAGGAGGCTGATGTCATTTCAGGGGTGTCCATGGCAATGCCGCTAATAATTCATCAAAGCCCAGGCCTGTTCCCGCCGCCGGGTGAAAAGAGGGCTCCGGCTTGCCGAGCGCTTCGGTAAACGCATCCGGCTCAAACAAACCGTGGGTCACCAGACCGCATGTGCTGACCAGACTCCCATGTGACTTCCTGGCCACAGCTGCCTCCCAGGCAGCAAAACTCTGCCCTAACGGGTGATCCATATAGCTGGTGAAGACCACGCGTTTTCCTTCCTCTGCTGCGCGAGCAAGCAGGGGTTCCGGGATGTTGCGTGCCGGTTTGATCACCGCGATACCGTAGCCACCACAGACATCCTCGACTTCGCGATCCACCGCCACCGGGATATCATAGGCTGCCAGCGCGTCGACCCACGGGCTGGTGTTAGGCAGGTAGGCGTCTTCGATAAAATCGATCTTTTGGCGGACCTCATCACCCAGCGTGCCCAGGAATACCGCTACGGATTCCGGACTTTGCGTGCCGTTAAAATCGAGTCTCCATGCAAGGTGGGGAAACTGCCCGGCATACTCGCGGATGAAGGCTGCCTCCTGGGCCAGGTGCCTGCCCACCTTGAGCTTGGCTATCTCAAAACCCGCCTCTACGGCGGACCGCACAGCCGCATCGTCGGTCGTCAGAGTGGCATGGCTTTCGGGCACGACCAGTCCATCAAACAGGCTGATGGCATCGCGCCGCGCCGCGCCATCCATTTGAGCGCAATACCAGGCGCGGCGGGCCAGAGGTGTTGGTTTGCCAGACGCCAGGAGAGCCAGCGTCCGGTCCAGGTCCTCATCCCCCAGTTCCGGCCACGGGTGGATGCACGCATATCCTCCGTCGACCCTGATCAAGGCACCATGATGCTCACACCGGGTGGACCCGGCATTCAATGATGTCTTGCTGCGCAACGCATACCGATGGATGGAGATGGGATGGCTGGGGATGGATGGATTCATTTCTACTAGACACAGGCGTTCAGGTGGAATGCAACCGCAAAAAGAATCAGCTGTAGCGCGGAGATGGCGAGAAACTTGTTATAGATCACCCCGGGGGAATGTTTGCAGAGTCCCTGGATGATCAACAGGCCCAGAATGAATGCAGGCAGGAAACAGAGCAGTTTGGGGTCGGCATCAAACAAGGTGATGGCACAAACATAAGCTGTGACCGTCATCACCCTGACAAGGTTCACTGAGGCGGCACGCCCCCATTTGACGGCCAGGGTGTTTTTTCCGTTAGACCGGTCTTCATCCACATCACGGAGGTTGTTGACGGATATCAGGACAGCGGACAAACATCCGATGGCCAGCCCCAGAATGGCGGCCTCCCGATACCAGACTCCAGTTTGCACAAAAACCGTTCCCATCACCGCAACCAGTCCAAAAAACAGGATCACAAACAACTCCCCCAGGCCTTTGTATGCCAAGGGCAGCGGTCCCCCCGTGTAGCCGTAGGCCAGGTAAAAGGAGGGCAAGGCAATCGCGATCATCGGCCAGCCACGCGCCACGAACAAGGGATAACCAAAGGCTGCCGCCAGCAACAAACAAACCATCGCCGTGATATAGACGGTATGGCGCGACAGCTTTCCTGAGGCGGTTGCCCTGACGGGACCCAGCCTGGCCCCGGTATCGGCGCCCTTGTCCGCATCGATTGCGTCGTTGAAAAAATTCGTCGCGATCTGGATCCAGACCGCCCCCATCACCGTGTAAAACGCCAACCACCCGTGCCACGTGCCGGTGAGATGGAAGGTCAGCACGCAACCTACCCACACCGGCACAATGGCGGCGGGTAGTGTTTTGGGTCGGGAGGCGAGGATGAACGACTTCATGGGCGCACAGCAATAAAACCCGGAATGGGGCTTTCCTCCGAGGAAAAAATAAGGCAAGGAGTGCTTATGGAGCTCATTCTTTCCACGGCTGTGACCTTGTTTATCGTCTTGGACCCCTTTGGCAACCTCGCCATGTTTCATACCGTGCTATCGAACACCCCCGAGGAGCGCCGCCCCCGCATCCTGGTCCGGGAGCTGCTGATCGCCTTGCTGGTGCTGATGTTGTTTCTGTTCTGTGGCCAGCCCTTGCTTCATTTTCTCCGGCTCGAACAAGCCACACTGCTCTTATCAGGCGGCGTGATCCTGTTTCTCGTTTCTCTCGGGATGGTCTTCCCGTCCAAATCGGTTCTCGGAGGGGACAACGATGAAGAGCCCTTTATTGTGCCGCTGGCCATCCCTTTGGTCGCCGGCCCCTCAGCCCTGATCCTGCTGCTCATCCTCGCCAAACAATACCACGATCAAATAGGCATGATCGCCATCGCCACATTCTCGGCCTGGTTGGTGGCTGCCGTCATTTTGTTAGCCTCGCCCTTTTTCATGCGCTTCCTGGGCAAAAAAGGGACCCGTGCACTGGAACGACTGATGGGGATGCTGCTGGTCATGATTTCCATACAGATGTTCATGGACGGACTGGCGGGCTATCTTGGGGAGCTTTGACAGCCTGGCAGGCCGGCGAGCGGGTAAGGATTCAAGCGGGTGCCCCGTATTTCCCGTTGTCACCGACTCACATGTTTACATCGGCACTTTTAGAGCTAGACTGGGGCCATGGTTTCCAAACGAGTCATCTTCGAGGGTCGGGTCCAGGGTGTGGGGTTTCGCTACGCCGTGAAGCAGATCGCCATGGGTTTTGATGTCGCCGGGACCGTCAAGAACCTGCCCGAGGGCAGCGTCGAACTCGACCTCATGGGTGAGGAGGAGGAAGTGGAGGAATTTCTCAAGGAGATCATCGAGGAAAGCAGCATGGCCCACTACATCAAGGACGTGCACATCCGTGCTATCCCCCACCTGGAAAACATCCAGGGGTTTACCATTACATCCTAACGGAACATGACAACCCAGTGGGAATACATGACGCTGCGTTTTCCTGTCGGTGCCGGTAGCCGGTCGGCAGACATCGAGCTACAGGAAATCGCCGACCACCTCAACGCCCGGGGACGTGACGGCTGGGAGCTCGTCAGCACCGAAAGCCTGACCGGGCTCCAAGGCCAGACGATGTATCTTCTCGCCCTGTTGAAAAGACCCAGACGGTGATTACGCCAGATTGGTAAACACCGACTGGACATCATCATCTTCCTCCAGCTTGTCGATCAGGACTTCCACCTCCTCGATCTGGGCTTCTGTTAGCTCGACCGGGCTGTTGGCGATGCGTTGGAGGTTGGCTTTGAAATTCTTGATACCCAGGTCTTCACATGCCTTGGTAAGCTCCCCGAAGCTGGTGAACTCGCCGTAGACCACCACCCGGTCGTCCTGCACATCCATCTCCTCGAGACCGAAGTCGATGAGGTTCAGCTCCAGTTCCTCCAGATCGAGCCCCTCGGGTTTTTCGAATTCGATGACTGATTTGCGGGTGAACATAAAGTCGAGAGAGCCGCTGTTAACAACCTGCCCGCCATTCTTGTTGAAAATCATCTTCACATTCGCCACGGTGCGGGTGCTGTTATCAGTGGCACATTCCACCCAAAGCAGCGAGCCGTGTGGACCTTTGCCCTCGTAGCTGATCTCATCGTAGTCGGCGGCGTCAGCTCCGGTGGCACGCTTGATGGCCTTCTCGATATTGTCCTTCGGCATGTTCTGGGCCTTGGCGTTGTTCACCGCCGTCTTCAGGGCCGTATTCGAGTTAGGATCGGACCCACCGGCCTTGGCAGCCATCGTGATGATTTTTCCCAGTTTAGGATATAGTCGGGACATCTCGCCCCAACGTTTTTCTTTTCCTGCACGGCGTGCTTCAAAGGCTCTTCCCATGGTATGTATGATTGGTAGTTGAATAAAATGTTTCGGCGGGCAAAAAATAGAGGATTTCCGCGCAGGCTCAAGCTTTCATTGCGCAAGCGATGGCATCGGTCATTTCCTCGTGCTCCCACAGCAACTTACCAGCGGCATGTCGGGGCAGCACCACACCCTTCAGTCGATGTGTCCTTATATTCAATATAAGTTTTTAATAATTCACGCTTTACAATTAAGAGATTTTATAATAATGAATAACCCACAGCCAAAACAACCCCTGTTTTTTATGAAAAAGCCCCCACGAGCCACCCATATCGCAGTTCTCCTCAGTACTGTGCAGCTTTCATGGCTAACAGCTGTCGCTGCTCTTGCACTTGCCTGGTCGCCCAACGCACATGGCCAGGCCGTCAAGCTCGACTTCACCAATGTGACAACGGCAGCGGATGGTTACGACTCGGAGTATGGTCACGGCCCATCCCACAGCAGCTCGGTCATCTATTTTACAAACGTCGCTACTGTGGGCGGAACATCGATCGACATGCGGGCCACCGCGACGATCCTGGACAAGAACTATGCCTTCGAGGGGCACTTCGCCAACTATAGCCAATCGTCAAGCCAACTGTCTGGTGACCTTGGAAGCAAATACACCGCCAATGCGCTCGGTATCGGGCGTCTCCAGTATGAGCTGGATTTTTACGTAGGGGGAGGAACATTCACCACGCCATACGCCATCTCGGAATTTGACCTGCTGGTCTACGATGTCGATGGCGAGGAGAGGTATAGCAAAGTCGAGCAATCGGAATCACTCAGTGCCTACACCCCGGACGGTCTGTACTGCTACCGGCTTGCCGACAATATTAACAGCGTCAAGGCTTCGCCGATCTCTGACGGCATCCGCTTTGATGGCCCCGGCTACAACCTCAGCTCGACGGATACCACCGCCGCTGTGCTGCTGACATACAAAAACAGCAGTCATGTGAAGCTGGTGTTCGAGTCAAACACATTCTCCGGAACCGTACCCAATCCTGTGTTCCAGGCAATTGATGGCGACAGCAGTATGCTCAAGGGGGATTACAGCAGCTTCGACACACCTGTCATCGTTCCAGAACCATCCGCTGCGGCATTGCTGGCCGTGACCGGGCTATTCACTCTTGGCAGGAGAAGGCGTGTCTGATCGTTTTTAAAACGGCAGCCCTGCCTCCCCCGGGAAGCCCTTTGCCGGACATCCGTTCCCGCCGCTTGTTACAGCGCCTTGATCAGCCTCTTTACATCCATGGTGTATTCGTCGCTATCCTCGCCGAGGCAGGAGTCTTTTTCCGCACCATATTTCAGAAACAGGGCGGCCATTGGCTTGTTGCGTTTCAGGACCGACGCCCAGAAGGTTTTGATGCCCCGTTTCTGTGCCACGGCGGCGAGTTCGGCTAACAGGAAACGGGACATGCCGAGTCGGCGGACCTTTTCCCCGACAATAAAGGCCACCTCCGCGGAGTCGCCCGAGGGGTCGCGGTAAAAACGTCCCACCGCGCAGATTTCCTGCCGGTAATCGTGTTCGGCGAAGAGGGCCAAAGCGATGTCCGAGGTTTGGTCCACCGAGGTCATCTTGTAGGCCGACTCATTGTTCAACCTGTCTTTGGCGTGGCCGTAGCGCATGTTCACGGTTTCCTCGGTATGCGAGTAGAAAAACTCCTGCAAGGCCCGGGTATCGCTCGGGTGGAGAGGTCGGAATATAAAACCCCTGTTCTTGAACGTCACCCGGCGTGATTCCACTTCGGCGCTGGCATCCGTGATCCCGGTGGGGGTGACGTTATAAAACTTGGGAATCCACCCCCACTTGTGGGCATCCTCCAATAATCCCTCCCGCTGGTCCGGATGGGCCACCTCGACCATGTTAAGCACTCGCTCGCGGATACTCCGGCCGCGCAAACGGGCAATACCATATTCAGTGACCACGTAATGGACGTCCCCCCGGCCTGTGTTGACACCACTGCCCGGTTTGAACCCTGATACAATGCGGGAGTGTTTACCATCATCTGACATCGAGGTCAGGACTATGAGGGGCTTGCCTTTTTTGCTGTGCCCGGCACCGCGGATGAAATCCTGGGTGCTGCCCATGCCTCCGTAGAAACGATGCCCCCGGGAGTCGCGCACCACCTGCCCAGTCAAATCCACCTCGTAGGCACCGTGGATGGCAACCATGCGATGGTTCTTCTGGATACGGGCGACGTCGCCCACCCAGTCGGAGCTCTGCATTTCCAGCATGTCGTTGCCATCGACAAAATCGTAGAGTTTTTTCGTTCCTAACACATTGGAACACACCACTTTGCCAGCGTGGTATTTTTTCATCGAGTTGTCCACTGCACCACACTCGATGAGTGCCATCATCGCATCGCTGAACAAACCGGTGTGGATGCCCAGGTGTTTGTGTTTTTTCAGTGCGGCAAGAACCACCTGCGGGGTGTTGCCTAGCCCGGCCTGGATGGTGGACCCGTCCTCGACAAGCTGGGCGGCGTACTCCGCCGCCTTGAGTTGGGCTGCCCGTGCTTTGTCCCATATCAAGGTCGGCAGCGCCTGCCCGGCTTCGAGATAGTAGTGGATTTTCTTCGCGGACAATCTCGCTGCACCACCGGTCCGCGGCATGGCGGGGTTGATCTGGGCAACGACACATCGGGCTACCTTGACCGCCGCTTTCACCACGTCCACGGATACACCGAGCGATACATCACCATCGCTATCCGGCGGACTGACTTGGATCAATGCCACATCCACCGGCAGGAGATGGCTCCCAAACATGGTGGGGACATCCGACAAGGGACAGGGGGTGTAGTCAGCCCGCCCAGCTGCCACCGCTTGTTGGATCGCCGGGGTCAGGAAAAAAGTGTTGGTCCGTAGCGAGCCGTCGTATTTTTTAGCCACCCATGGCATTTCACCGATGGTATGGATGTGGGTTAACTCGACATCGCGAAAATCCTCCGATGCATTGAGCATGGAATCGACCACCGCAAACGGCACGGATGCTCCACTGCCGATAAAGACCCGGCTTCCAGGTCGGACAATTTGTTTCCAAGCCTCTGATGTCAACGGTTTCACGATGAGAACCTGCCACATCAAACGCTGACTAGAAAGCCTGAACAAACGTTTGGTTTGTTATTTCCTGCTCTTTTTTTGCTCACCAATCCATTCTGGATTGAACTAACGTCATCAGGCTCTATGGTGTAGGCGATAGTATAGCCGCTGTGCACGCCATCGTTGCCATGCCCACAAAATCGTCCAACCCCGTACCGAGTACCATTGCAAATACCGTCGCCCAACGCGATGTCGTGTTTGAGGTCGAGGGCATTACCAAAGTCTATCATCAGGGTGAGGTGGAGGTTCACGCACTGCGTGGCATCGACCTGCAACTGTTTTCGGGCGAGTTTCTTGTGCTGTTAGGACACTCGGGAAGCGGCAAATCAACCCTGCTCAACATCATGGGAGGACTGGACACCCCCACCGAGGGCAGCGTCCACTACTGCGGCAAAAACATCACCCGTTTTGACGAACGGGACCTCACCTACTATCGGCGCGAGCATGTGGGTTTTGTTTTCCAGTTCTACAACCTCATCCCCAGCTTGACGGCGAGTGAAAATGTCGCGCTGGTCACGGATGTCGCCGGGGACCCGATGGATGTCGCCGATGCCTTGGAACTGGTGGGACTGGGGCACCGGCTCAATCATTTTCCTGCCCAGATGTCCGGGGGGGAGCAGCAGCGCGTTGCCATTGCCAGGGCGATCGCCAAAAAACCCAATGTCCTGCTCTGCGATGAACCGACAGGTGCCCTGGATGTCAAAACGGGTGTAGCCGTTCTCGAAGCCATCGATAACGTCAACCGCACACTCGGAACGACCACCGCCATCATCACCCACAATGCCGTGATTGCCGGGATGGCCCATCGCGTCGTCTCTCTAGCAGACGGCCGCATTGTGCACACTGAAAACAACGGTCATCGTGTACCCGCATCCGACCTGAACTGGTAAACCACCAACGGCGATGAAAGCACTCAATAGAAAACTGCTTCGCGACCTTTCCTCGATGAAAGGCCAGGCCTTGGCGATCAGCTCGGTGGTAGCCTGCGGGATCGCTGTTTTTGTGATGTCGATGACCACACTCAGATCGCTTTCCGAGGCCAAGGAGCGCTATTACGCCGACAACCGCTTTGCAGAGATTTTCACGGCACTCGTCCGGGCCCCCACGCACATCGCGGAGCGGGCGGCGCTGATCGATGGCGTCGCCGCAGTTGATCATCGGGTCATTGATGCCATCACTCTCGATATGCCGGGTATGTCCGAGCCTGCCAGTGGTCAGGCCGTGTCGCTCCCGGTCCGCCCCAACTCCGGACTAAACCAGATTCATCTTCTATCAGGACGTCGCCCAGAAGCCACACGCGCGGGCGAGGTCGTCATCAGCGAGCCCTTTGCCGATGCCCACATGATCAGGCTGGGGCAAGAACTCTCCGCCACGATCCGTGGTCGCCGACAACACCTAACAGTGGTCGGCATCGCCCTGTCGCCGGAGTATCTGATCCAGGTGCAACCCGGCAGCATGTTTCCAGACGACAAACGCTTCGGCATTTTCTGGATGAGCCGGCGGCAGCTCGCGGCGGTCGCCGATATGGAAGGTGCCTTCAACCATTTATCTCTAACCATTTCCAAAGGAGCCAATGAAAACGAGGTCATCAGGGAGCTGGACTTCCTGCTCAAACCCTACGGAGGGACGGGGGCGATCACGCGACACAACCATCAATCGGCCCGCTTCATCGAGGACGAACTCAAAGGGCTCAAGACCATGGGCATGATCCCGCCGATGATTTTCCTCTCCGTGGCGGCCTTCCTGCTCAACATCTCGCTACGCCGGATCCTTGCCATGCAGCGTGAGCAAGTGGCGGCGTTGAAGGCGTTTGGCTACACCCATTTTGAAATCGGCTGGCACTACACCAAACTCACCTCGGTGATCGTGTTGCTGGGCTCTGTCGTCGGTTGCCTCTTTGGCACATGGATGTCCAGCGGTATGATCTCGATGTATAAAGCCATCTACCGCTTTCCTGTCATCGAAGTATCTCCCGGACTCAATGTCTACCTGGGAGCGCTCGCCATGGCTCTCGCAGCGGGATTCCTTGGCGTTGTAGGAGGAGTGCGTGCCACGATCAAACTCCCCCCTGCTGAAGCCATGCGCCCAGCACCTCCGGCAAGCTACAAGCCTTCATTGTTAGAACGTATCGGCCTCCGCTCTTTGCTCTCTCAACCCGCCCGTATGGTGGTTCGGGAAATAGGTCGCCACCCGGTGAAGTCGATGTTGACCTCACTCGGCATCGCTTTTTCGTGCGCCATCCTGATTGTGGGAAATTTTGGCAAGGACTCGATCGATTACCTGATCGATCTCCAATACGGCACCGCCGAGCGCGATGATGCCCGGGTCCAGTTTGTCGATGCCATGCCCGCACGTGCAATCACTGAGCTGGAGCATGTGGCTGGTGTCATCAAGGCCGAGCCATTCCGCATGGTGGCGGCACGATTACGCCATGGACAACGAACCAAACAGCTCGGCATCACGGGCATTGCCGAGGGGCAGGACTTGTTCCGTCTGCTCGATCAAGACAAGCAGGTCATCCCGGTGCACGGAGGCGGAGTCATCATCTCAACAATACTGGCAAAAATCCTCCAACTCAAGGTCGGCGACTGGGTGCAAGTGGAGGTTCTCGAGGGAGAGCGTCCGATACGCCGGGTCCGCGTCTCCGGTTTGGTGGCGGATTTCACCGGCACCGCGGCCTACATGAGCCTAACATCTCTCAACCGACTGCTCGGAGAGGGCAGGGCGGTATCCGGCGCCTATCTTATTCTGGACGAACGCCACGAAGACGAGGTATTTACTACCCTCAAAGACAAACCTGGTGTCGCTGGCATCTCGTTGAAAAAAGTCACCATCAAGAGCTTTATGGACACCTTTGCTGAAAACCTCCTGCGCATGAGGCTATTCAACATCTTTTTCGCATCCGTCATTGCCATCGGCGTGGTTTACAGCAGTGCCAGGATCGCATTTTCAGAACGAAGCCGTGACCTGGCGACCTTGCGGGTGATCGGACTAACAAGAGGTGAAGTATCAGCCATCCTGCTGGGCGAACTTGCCGTCATCACCCTGTTGGCCATTCCTGTGGGGCTTTTCATTGGCTATGGCTTGTGCCTGCTCATGGCCAAGGCCATGGAAACCGAGCTCTACCGCATGCCCTTTGTCATCCACCCCTCGACCTACGGATTCTCCGCCATTGTCATCCTCTGTGCCTCCGCCGTTTCAGGTCTGATCGTCCGGCGTAAAATAGACCAGCTCGATATGGTCACAGCCCTCAAAACTAGCGAATGAATTCCTCCCCAAAAAA
The DNA here is from genome assembly GCA_024233115.1 of Akkermansiaceae bacterium. Lineage (NCBI taxonomy): Bacteria > Pseudomonadati > Verrucomicrobiota > Verrucomicrobiia > Verrucomicrobiales > Akkermansiaceae > Akkermansiaceae bacterium. Next base: position 692,581 of record JACKQB010000001.1, on the reverse strand, counting down.
CAACTCCACCAGCACCAGGCTACGAAGCCTGATGCGTTCACTCAAATGGCTGGTTCCATTGGCGATTGTTGTCGGGCTGGTATCCCTGGCATTTATGCCAAAAGCCATTGAGGTCGACCTTGGTACCGTCGGACAAGGTGCCATGACCGTAACGATCGACGACGACGGAGAAACGCGCGTCCGCGATCGATACACCATCTCGACGCCGCTGACGGGACAGCTCCAGCGCATCTCCCTGAACCCCGGAGACATCATCAATAAGGGGGATGTGCTCGCCATCATCAACCCGGTTGCCCCGGGGCTGCTGGACCCGCGTGCGCGACGGCAGGCCGTGGCGCAAGTCAACGCCGCCAAAGCGGGTATCGACAGCGCCACAACGCAGTGGGAAGCCCGCAAGATGGAGGCTGCCCAGTTGGAAAAATCCTACTTGCGCAACCAATCCCTCCATAACAACGGCAGCGTCTCCGATGCGACCTATGAGCAAATCGAAAGCGCCTACCTCGCCGCGAAACACGCACGTGAAGCCGCCAGGTCAGCGGTAGCCATCGCAGAATTCGAGCTCAAGCTCGCCGAGGCGGCACTGCTTCATTTTGACGAGACTAACAACAATGACGACGACGCTACTTTTATCATCCACTCCCCCGTTGATGGCCAAGTGCTGCGGGTTCATGAAAAAAGCAGCCGCAGTCTGCAACCGGGGATTCCCCTGCTGGAAATCGGCAACCCCAGGGAGTTGGAGATACGGATTGATGTGCTCTCCCAGGATGCTGTCAGTATCCTGCCCGGGCAGCAAATCATCATCCGGCATTGGGGCGGCACCCCCGCCCTCCACGGCCGCGTTCGTCTGGTAGAACCCTCGGCTTTCACCAAGGTCTCGGCTCTTGGCGTCGATGAACAACGGGTCAATGTCATCGCTGATTTTGAAAAACCCGACACCATCCCTGACTCGATAGGTGACGGCTATCGCGTTGAGGCGGGTATCATCATTTGGGAAAGCAAGGATGCCCTGAAGCTTCCCGCAGGGGCTTTGTTTCGCCACGGCAAGAACTGGGCGGTTTATAAAATCGAGGGGCGGCGCGCCCGACTCACCACCGTCGAAATTGGCCGGAACAATGGTGATTCCGCCGAAGTCCTTACCGGCCTCGATGCCGGTGACCAGGTGATTCTGCATCCAAGCGACCGCATCGAAGACGGCACCCTCATCAAACCAAGATCATGAAAACAATCCAACTCACGTCCATTACCCTGTGTGTATTACTCAGCGCCTGCAAACCGGTGGGGCCCGACTACCAAGGCCCACCCAAGGTCGGGCATGCCGCGAAGTTCAGGGGCGGCGGCAGCAGACCTGTTAGTCTTGACAAATGGTGGCGCAAGCTCGGCAGCTCCGAGCTGAACCGCCTGGTCGACCAAGCCTTGGAAAACAATCACGACATCGCCATCGCCGGGCAGCGCATACGTGAAGCCCGGGCACTCCGAAAACAGGCAGCCAGTGCCATCCTGCCGCGGGCTGATGCCAGCACCTCATACACACATACCAGCCTGTCCAGTATGCCCGGCCTCGATTCCTTCGGTACCATGGCCGGAGCTGGCTTTCTGGACAGCTCACTGAAATACTGGAGTGCCGGTATTGATGTCAGCTGGGAAATCGATGTCTTTGGCGGAGGTAAAAGAAAAATCCGTGGCGCCAAGGCGCGGGAGCAAGCCGCCCAGGAAGCTCTGCATGCCACCCGACTCGCTATCGCCGCCGAGGTCACTGAAACCTATTTCACCATCGCAGGAATGCGTGAGCAGCTCGCCAAGGTGAATGCACAGGTCAAACTCCAGCAATCGCAAACCAATGACACCAAACAACGCCTTGCCGCCGGTGCCAGTAGTCGATTGGACTTCGACCGCGCACGCGCACGGCTCGCGATGATCCAAGCAAACATCCCACCTCTCGAAGCCGGCATCGTTACCCAACTCCGACGCCTCTCGCTTCTGTTAGGTATCCAACCCGGTGCCCTGGACGGGCGTCGCGTCGCCGCCCGGTCCCTGCCTGCCTCGCTACCCATGGTGCGCACGGGACTTCCCGCCGACTTGATTCTGCGCCGACCCGATGTGCGCATCGCAGAACGTGAGCTGGCAGCCGCAACCGAGGACATAGGTGTGGCGGTATCCAGTTTTTATCCCAGATTTTCCATCGGCGGCGGTCCGGCCAATGTCAGCAGCTCGTCCGGCAATCTATTTAACCCCTCCGACTTTTTCTGGCAATACAGTCCGCAAGTACGGTGGTCACCATTTACAGCCGGCTCGAACAAAGCGGCTCTCGAAGCTGCCAATGCCCGGCAAAAAGCCGCCATGCTGCGCTATCAGAAATCATCGCTCGCCGCAATTGGCGAAGTGGAATCCAGCCTGGCCAACCTCCACTCAGAAACACGCAAACTCGCCATCGTGCAACGTGCCCGGGCCGCCACCGCGTCAGCTGTCAAACGCATTCAAAGCAACTATGAGGCAGGCGCTACCGATCGCATCGATGTACTCGTCGAAGAAGAGCGCTTGCGCGAGGTCGAAATCACCGAGATCAGGGTAAAAAGCCAGATGATGCAACTCTGGATACGCCTCCATAAAAGTCTCGGTGGTGGGTGGAATTAGAAACGCTGTACCAAATACTCTTTTATACCTTGAACGAAATCCGATCCTAGGGCGTATTTCCTTCATCAGATCCATAGAATGATGAAGAATATACTCTATCTACTCCTCGCCTGCCTAACAAGCACCCTCGCCCTTGCCGGGAACGCCACATCCCTTTGGTTCAAAAAGCCAGCCAAGACCTGGACGGATGGTCTGCCGCTTGGTAATGGCCGGATCGGCATGATCCCCTTCGGCGAAACTGACAAGGAAACCATCGTCTTCAATGAAGACAGCATGTGGAGCGGCTGGTTCGAACCGAAGAACGACCGAGAAGGCTCCTATGAGACACTCAAAAAACTTCGCAAGCTCATCAAGGAAGATGCACCTCAGTCGGAGATCAAAAAAGTCGCCATGGAATTCTGTAGCCTCCATGGCTACGGAAAACCCGACTTCGGAGCCTACCAATCGTTTTGTAATGCCAACATCGACATCGGCCACGACCTCAACAATGTCAGCGAATACCGTCGTAGCCTCGATCTCAACACGGCTGTTTCCCACGTCAGCTACCTCCACCAGGGCACGCACTACCAGCGTGAATACTTCTGTTCTTATCCTGACCAGGTTTCCGTAATGCGCTTTACTGCCGATAAAAAAGGATCGATCAACCTGACCTTCGGACTTTCATCCCTGCATAAAAAAAGCCAAGTGACCGTCGAGGGGAATACCCTGGTTGTTACAGGCGAAATCGATACCGGCACGCCCGGCAAGACAGGCATGAAATTCGAAGCCCGCTACCAGTTTCACCCCCAAGGCGGCAAGGTCACCGCTGTGAACGATGCCTCTGCCTTGAGAATCGAAGGCGCCAATGCACTCACCGTCATCATGACCGGCGCTACCAACTACCGACTATCCATGGAAGCCCGGTATCTAGGCTCATCACCGAAGAGCAAAAACACAAAAACACTATCCGACATCAAAGGAAAACCCTACCCCGCCATCAAAAAAGATCACGTTGCCGACCACCAGAATCTCTACCAGCGCGTTACCCTGCAAATCGACGGCAACGACCGATCCAAGCTCCCCACCGATGAGAGACGCAAGGCCTACGCCAAAGATAAAAACGACCCCGGCCTTGAAAATCTCGTATTCCAATACGGTCGCTACCTGATGATAGCGTGCTCCCGACCCGGCTCAATGCCAGCCAATCTGCAAGGGCTCTGGAACATCTCCAACACCCCCCCATGGAATGGCGACTACCATCTGAATATCAACATGCAGATGAACTACTGGCCTACCGACCAGTGCAATCTATCAGAATGCTTTGAACCTGTCATCCGCTGGACGCGTGATCTACAGAAAAACGGAGAGAAATCCGCGAAAGTTCATTACAACGCCCGCGGCTGGGTGGCCCACCATTCAGCCAACGTCTGGGGATACACACCTCCGGGGCCTAACCGTGGCATCCACATGTTGGAGGCCGAAAGCGCCGCCTTCCTTTGCCAGAATATCTGGGACCACTACGCATACACCCAGGACCAAACATACCTCAAGGAAGTCGCCTGGCCGATCCTCAAGGGCGCCGCCGAATTCTGGGTCGATAGCCTCCAGACGAGCAAGGAGGGCCACCTCGTTGCCTCACCCAGTTTTTCCCCGGAATGGGGGCCTCTCTCCGATGGTGCCTATTACCAGACCATGATCATCTGGGAGCTGTTCACCAATTGCATTGAAGCAACCGACATTCTCGGCACCGACCAAGCATTGGCAACCAGGCTCAAAGAACTGAGAAGCAAACTCCAGCCACTCAAAATCGGAAAATACGGCCAGCTCCATGAGTGGCGACAGGATAAGTATGAAGAAGGCATCAACAAAAAACAGCACCGCCACATGTCCCATCTCTGGGCCGTCTACCCAGGTCGCCAGATCATCAAAGGACGCGACCAAAAACTAACAGCCGCTGCCGAACAATCGATGAACTACCGGGGCGACGGCGCCACCGGCTGGAGCATGGGCTGGAAAGTCAACATCTGGGCACGTTTCCACGATGGCAACAGGGCGCACAAGCTGATCAACAACTTTATCAGCAGTCGGGTCTACGACAACCTCTGGTGCGCCCATCCACCGTTTCAGATTGATGGTAACTTTGGTTACACCGCTGGCGTGGCCGAAATGCTTGTGCAAAGCCACGGCGTCAAAATCCTGCTCCTGCCCGCCCTGCCAGACCGCTGGAAGACAGGCTCCGTCAAAGGCCTCAAAGCGAGGGGGAATATCACCGTCAATATGGATTGGGAAAACGGAAAACTCAAAAGCGCGGAACTTCTTTCACAGCACGATCAATCGGTGGATGTCGTCATCGAAGGCAAGACAAAAACCATCAAGCTCACAGCCGGCCGCGCCGTATCGCCTCTTCCATAAGCTCAATCGACTGCTTACCCGGGTTTCTATCGCAATATGGCATCTGATGATATATCGACCTCCCGGAACACGTAGTGAAAACCACTATGACGGTCAGGTCCCCTGGAAATGGATTGGTGTGTTTGAGTTTGTTCATGTCTTTGTCGATCGCGGCGGACGGACAGGTGGGGAAAAAGCCAGGGGGCCGCACATCGGTGCCTTTTCCCGAGGTGGTCAAAACCCAAACGACGGAGGAAAAAATCACCTCTCTGCGCAGGGCGATCGACGATATTGAAAAAGACCACGGCAAGGCCTATGAGGGGGAAAAGTTTCTTGCGGAGCTGCGCATGGTCGAGCGACTCAGTGAGACCACCCCGAAAATCGAGGCTCTCAACCGACTTCAGAAGCGTGCCCTGCTTGCCAACCCGGCTCTTGATTTTGACAACATCCTGTTAGTCCGAAGGCATCTTGGCAAAAACAGGGATAGAACCTCCATGGGCAGAAACATCGGTATGCCGGCTGGAAATTTCTCTTCGATGTGGAATTCAAACCGCAACCTATCCAGCGAAATCGCGCTGATTCAATCGTTCAAACAAAGCCCCTCCTACCAGCCCATTTTCCAAACTCCGAAGAAGCAGCTCATCAGCGATCTAGATCTGCATTTCAATGGTGATAAAGTCATGTTCTCTTCAGTTAACGCCCAGGGCGCATACCGGTTGTTTGAAATCGGCACCGATGGCAAGAACCTCAACCAAATCACTCCTGACTCAGACGGCATGGATGTGGATCACTTCGATTCCTGCTACCTCCCTGATGGCGATATCATTTTCACCTCCACCGCCACCTTCTGCGGCATGCCATGCATCGATGGCAAACCCCGCATGTCGAGTGTTTACCGATTCACGCCGGCCACAGGAAAGAGCCGGCAGTTATCATTCGACCAGGACAGCAGCTGGTGCCCCACCATGATGAACGATGGCCGGGTTCTCTATCTCCGCTGGGAATACAGCGACCTCCCCCACTCGAACTCGCGTATCCTGATGACCATGCACCCGGATGGCACCAGCCAGAAATCTTATCTGTTTACCAACTCCTACTTCCCCACATCCTTTTTCTACGCCCGACCCATCCCCGGCCACGCGTCCATGGTGGTGGGAATTGCCACGGGACACCACGGCAACTCACGCACGGGAAGGATGTTACTCGTCGACCCCCGTCTCGGTGAACACGACGCGGATGGTGTGGTCCAGGAAATCCCCGGTTATGGGAAAAAGGTTGATGCTCCGGTTCGTGACCGTCTCGCCGATGGCATCTGGCCGCAAATGACTCAGCCGTTTCCTGTCGCCCAAAGCAATACCAACAAGGGAGCCGGCAAGTATTTCCTGGTTTCCATGAAACCATCGCCCGAGGCACTGTGGGGTGTCTATCTGGTTGATATCTTTGATAACCGCACCCTGCTGATGGAGCAGGAAGGCTACGGGTTTTTTGAACCCATCCCCCTGAAAAAAACCGCGCCCCCTCCGATTCTTGCCAACCGGGTGGACGATAGCCAAAGCACTGCCAGTGTCTATATCCAGGACATTTACCACGGCCCCGGACTCAAGGGCATTCCTCGTGGCACGGTCAAGTCCCTGCGCGTCTGCTCATACGAGTTCTCACCCAGCTCACCTCATCCCGGACAGGGAAGTGGAGGATTGTTAGGCACAATTGGCATGGACGGCCCCTGGGACATCAAAAAAGTCCTCGGCACCGTTCCTGTCCACCCCGATGGTTCAGCCCACTTCACCATACCGGCGAATACGCCTATCTTTTTACTGCCACTCGATGCCGAAGGCCAGGCACTGCAAATCATGCGCAGCTGGTTCATCGGCCAACCCGGTGAGCGGGTGTCCTGTGTGGGCTGCCACGAAAGCTCACACGAAAGCCCTTTACCCAAACAGACCACGGCAGCCACCTCCACACCATTCCCTTTGGAAAGTTGGTTAGAGGATGTTGCAAACTTCAGTTTTACCTCCGAGCTCCAGCCGATCCTTGACCAAAAGTGCGTCAGTTGCCACGACGGCCATCCCGCCAATGGTCGTTACACCAGCACGCGTCAAGACTACCTCACCAACCCGATCCCCAATCTCACCGCAATCCCCTTGAAGGATTGGAATGTGCGTTACTCAGGATCAGCCCGCCCTACCTTTGGTGGTCGGTTCTCCGAAAGCTACTACCAACTTTTCAAACTCGCCCGTGGACCTGGTATTGAAAGCGACATGGGCATTCTAACACCCAAGGAATACAGTGCCGACACCACCGAACTTGTCCAGATGCTGAAAAAAGGGCACCATGGAGTGAAGTTAGATCAAAATGAGTGGCAGTGCATCTACCGTTGGATTGATTTCAACACTCCCTACCACGGAAACCGTCTCGACATCGTGCGCGGACTTCCCGTGGAGGCGGGGGTCAAAAAAGGCATGCAACGCTCCAACGAACTGGCAGCACTCCACAGCGCTTATCGCAAACCCTTCGGAGCCACCAACCCCAAACCTGCGAAAGCTCCCCAACAACACCCCATTCCTGATCAACAGGCTGAAAAGCATACCCGTCAATCAGGGGCATTGAAGTTCACCGCCAAAGTATCCTCCGGGAAGCGCGACAGTATCTCTGTAGACCTCGGTGGCGGGCAATCGGTCCGTCTTGTTTATATTCCTTCCGGAACATTCACCATGGGTTCACCTGATGGATCGTTAGACGAGCTCCCCATGCATCACCAAACCATCCAAAAGGGGTTCTGGATGGCTGATGCGGAAATTACCAATGCCCAGCTGAGGGTCTATTTACCAGCCCATGACAGCCGCTCCGAAGACCGGCAGGGTTATCAATTCGGACAAGCCTGTTATGACACTAACAAGGATGAACTCCCCGCAGTACGTCTCAGTTGGGATCAGGCCATGTCCTTCTGTAGCTGGTTGTCTAATAAGACGGGAAAAAAGGTCACCTTGCCCACCGAGGCCCAGTGGGAATGGGCATGTCGCGCCGGCACGGGAACCCCCTTCTGGTACGGCCAGCATGGAACCGACTTCAGCGCCTACTCCAATCTCGCCGATATCCGGCTCCAGGATTACGTCGAGGATTCCGCCAAAGGGAAATACCAGTATTTCCAGCTTGTAAAAATCCCCAGTCCAAACCGCTACGAAGCCTACACCCCTGCCGTCAACAGCGTCAACGACGGCAGTTTCCTCGCCCAGCCTCCCAAAAAATACCGGGCCAACCCGTGGGGGCTGCACGACATGCACGGCAACGTCGCCGAGTGGACACGCTCCACCTATCAGTCGTATCCCGATGTTTCAAAAACCGAGCCCGACAACATCCTCCGCACCGTGCGTGGCGGCTCATGGAGAGACCGACCCCACCGGGCCACCTCAAGCCACCGCCTTGCCTACCCTCGTTACCAAAAGGTCTATAACGTCGGCTTCCGCATCATCATTGAAGAATGAACTCAAAACCGGGCCAAACTCCACTCTGGAAGCTCCCTCGGCCGCCATTCACTTTTTACACCAGCTTAACAAAAAAGATGTTGGGAAAACACATCCGCTTAATAGAGTGTCATCAGTATGCGTTTTGAAACCAAGACTGAAACAATACGGAAACCAAAACACCCCCACATCACAATGAAAACGACACGCATTGCACTGCCTCTAGTTGGCGCCTGTTTTTCAATGGGCACCCTCGCCGGAACATGCCTGGCCGCAGCTGAAACAGCGAAACAGCCGACCTACCCGATTGTCGATACCGGCCAGATACGCTGCTATGACGACAAGGTGCAGGTGGCTTTTCCTCAAGTCCAATCACCGTATTTCGGCCAGGACGCACACTATGCGGGCAATCAACCAAGTTACCAGGTGCACGGCAATGGCACCGCCACCGATCTGGTTACCGGGTTGATGTGGCAGACCGATCCCGGGGAGAAAATGACCTACCGGCAGGCGGTGCAAGGAGCCTCGAAGTGCCGGACCGGTGGCCACTCGGATTGGCGGCTACCGACCATCAAGGAACTCTACTCGTTGATCCTGTTCAGCGGCACAGATCCGGATGTCCACAGCACCGATACCTCAAGGCTCAAGCCGTTTATCGACACACAGGTTTTCAAATTCCAATACGGCAACCCTAACAACGGTGCCCAGTCCGAGCGGATCATCGACTCCCAGTTCGCCACTTCAACAAAATATGTCCACCAAACGATGCGCGGCAATGACACCGTGTTCGGGGTGAATTTTGCAGACGGCAGGATCAAGGGATACCCGATGAAAGACCCGCGCGGAAATGCTGATAAAAAGTTTTTTGTCCTCTACGTCCGGGGGAATGATCATTACGGGAAAAACAAATTGGTCGACAACAAGGATGGCACCATCACCGATCATGCGACCGGACTCACATGGATGACGGTGGATAGCGGGATGCTGAAGGCGGGCAAGGACAAGGACGGCAAGTTAAACTGGCAGCAGGCACTGGCGTGGTCCGAGTCGCTCGACTATGCAGGCCATTCCGATTGGCGGCTGCCCAATGCCAAGGAGCTGCAAAGCATCGTCGATTACTCGCGCTCCCCGGCGACCACAATCTCGGCGGCCATTGATCCCCTGTTTCAGACCAGTCGGGTCACGGAAGGCGGGGAAAATGATTACCCGTATTACTGGACGGGCACCACCCACCGAAGGGGCGGCGGCGGAAGATCGGCGGTGTATGTTTGTTTTGGCAAAGGATACGGCTGGATGACGGACCGGCGGACCGGCGATAAAATCCTCATGGATGTCCACGGTGCCGGCTGCCAGCGCAGTGATCCCAAATCCGGCGACCCCTCGGCCACCCCGCACGGTCGCGGGCCACAGGGTGATGTGCTGCGGATCTACAACTTCGTCCGCTGCGTGCGCGGAGGGAAGGCAAACCCGGTGACGACCGGGCCGGCGGTGGAAAAACCCGACCATTCAGCCAACCCGGAAGCACAGCAAGCTCCAGCAGCGCCGGAGCGAGGAATCACAAGGGACGACCGCCAACCTCCCGCTGGCCGGGCCGGGTTTGTGGCGCGGCTCGATCGCAACAAGGACGGCAAGGTTTCCATAGATGAATTCGACGGGCCGAAAAACCATTTCAACCATCTCGATACAAACGGCGACGGCTATATCTCGCAACAGGAAGCCCCCACCGGCCCGCCAGCTAACAGACGTCCCAGCCCACCGCATCGCCGCTAAACCCCAACGCCATCATGAGAACAACCCGCTTATTTCCCATGGTCTCCCTCATCAGCCTCTTCGTTGGCATGATGTTTGCCACAGCCGCTGGCTCCGAAACCAAGCCACCTAACATCATCTTCATCCTCGTCGATGACATGGGGTGGACCGGTTTGTCGCGCCAGCTGGACCCCGGGATTGCTGAGTCGTGTAGCGACTTCTACCAGACTCCACGGCTCGACCAGTTGGCAGACCGTGGCACCTGTTTTTCCAACGCCTATGCACCCGCACCGATGTGCTCACCAAGCAGGGCGTCGATCCTGACGGGCAAAAGTCCGGCGCAGCTGCACATGACCACACCAGGCAGGGGCGGCAAAGCCGAGACATGGCAAAAGGTCGCCCAGCCCAGGCACATCACGGATTTGCCGGAGGCCGAAATCACCTTGCCGGAATTACTCAAGCAGCAGGGTTACGCCACCGCCCACTTCGGCAAGTGGCATCTCAATGGCGGAGGACCTGGCAAACATGGCTTTGATGTCCACGACGGAGACACGGGAAATAACGCCCCTGAAAGCGCGTCGAACCCGAAGGATATGTTCGGCATCACCACGCGGGCCATCGATTTCATCCGGGCCCGGTCGAAGGGTGACACTCCTTTTTATCTACAGCTTTCACACTACGCCGTGCATGCACCGGTGTCGGCATTGACCAGCACACGCGAGAAGTTTTCCAAACTCCCGGCAGGCAAACGCCATCAGAATGCCGACTACGCCGCGATGACCGCAGACTTCGACAGCTCGGTCGGTAAAATGTTAGACCTCATCGATGAACTGGGAATCACCCGCAACACCTATGTGATTTTCACCTCCGACAATGGTGCCGCCAGCCCCGGCAGGAATCAGGAAAACGCACCCTTGTCCGGTGGCAAGGGTAGCCTCTGGGAAGGAGGGGTTCGAGTGCCTATGATCATCGCCGGGCCGAACGTGCCAGCCAAGGTCCGCCGTCAGGAAATGGTAATCGGCAGTGATCTGTTTGCCACGGTTGCTGAATGGGCAGGAGTGAAGGCCCCTCTCCCCAAAGGGGTCGAAGGTGTGAGTTTGCAACCCCTGCTCAGCTCTGGAGGAGCTAAGGTCCAACGACCGGAAAACGCCTTGTATTTTCACTACCCCCATTACGGCAAGGGGCCAAAGCAGGTGCCGCAGTCGGCGATCCGGGTAGGAAACGACAAACTTATCCTCGATTATGAATCGGGGAAACCGAAGCTGTTCGATCTAACAAACGACATCGGGGAAAGCAACGACCTGAGTCAATCCCAGCCGGAGAAGGCCGCAAAGATGCATGCCATGCTGACCTCCTACCTCAGGGAAATCCATGCCCAGATGCCGTCACCCAACCCCGCCTACGATGCCGCTGCCAAACCACAGAACCAGCGTGGTCCAGGGGGAAACCGGGGGTTCCTCAGTCGCTTTGATCAAAACAACGATGGCAAGGTGTCCCGTGAGGAATTTACCGGCCCGCCACCCCGATTCAACCATCTGGACAGCAACAACGACGGCGTCATTTCAGGGGATGAAATCCCTCGCTAACAGGTGCTACGGTCGAGCGCAAGAAATGCGCGAAAAAGGGAAGATGTTTTTTAAAAACACAGAAGACACGGAAGCAAAACCCGTAATAGAACAAAACCTCCAGGAACAAGAGAAACCCGAAGATATCCAAAACCTAACTATTATTTTGTTTGACCTACCCCAACAGAAAATAATAGCATCACAGCAATTAGATTGGGTAAACACTCTCTGCTTAATCATCCTAAACGGTCAAGCATCTGTAAGTTCCTATTACCCGAGTCAACGAATAACAATGTTAGGAAAAGAAATTGAAGAGATGATCGAGAGACTTCCATGTCCCAAATGTGGTGCATTGATTCTGCCCACTACGGCATCACATACCGGGGGAGTCTGCATGCCATGTCTGAAGGAGACAAGAAGCTCTGGCTACATTCGACCGCAGCCTTCCATACCGCAGCCGCAGAAGCCTGTCTTGGAGTCCAAGCCTCCTGATCCAATTCCTACTCGGCCGCCTCAGGTCCTGAAGACAGAAGAAGGGTCCTACGATTCTCCTCACCTCACCATCACATTGGGACCCGGAGTTGTCCGGTATCTATCTCCCCGGGACTTGATCCAGGATTCAGGCCGCCTTGCAATCGAGGAAATTGAATCTTTCGGGCTTAAACCTACGATCAAGTTTCCCTACTCATATAAGGATTTTTGTCCCGAGAGCTTTGGTATCCCCGACAAACCCGGCTCATGGGATTTGAAGTTTAAGTTCGAAGAATTCCCTCCGTTGTTCGAGGATCGCCCATACCCTCAGATCATTAGAGACCTTGCGGAGGTTATTGCTGCATACTGTCAAGATCCCTTTCCCTCTGAGGCCTACTGGGCTTTCCACCAATTCACGGAGTCCGGAACTATCGTTTTGCGGGAGTTTTTTCAGAGTTGGATGCGAGAGACGTTCCAGAATCACGATCTTACTCAATCCTATTCCGAGAGCGAGCACCATCAGCTGCTTACTGTCGGACATAGTTCTACCTACGTTTTCAGGAAGACGAGGTATCTCCGTGAGCGCAGACAGATGATTGAGTGCGCTGCGTTGGCCATCATTGAAGAGGAAGAACGACGACAGGCTGAAGAAGCTGCAAAGCGATTTGACGATGCCATCCTTCGGTCGTCCTATGATGTCTTCACCTATTTGATGGAGGATACGCGCAACGGATTGATGAAGATTGGCAAGAGCAAGAATCCAGAACGGCGGGAGAAGACGCTTCAGTCTGAAGCACCTACAGTCGAGTTGAGGATTGCCGTGCCCACTGAAAGCGATTTCGAGTATGAGCTGCACGGCGACTTTGCCCACCTACGCCGCCGTGGTGAGTGGTTCGAACTTTCGAGTTCCGACATTAAAGCGGTTATCGAACAGCTTCTGGAGAACGGCGACCCGAAGCGGGCGATAACCTCCAACGACTGGCTCGGCGCCATCTTCCTAGCGTCGTTCGATGGGGACGATGCATCGCAAAAACCAAGAGCCGAATCGGGTAGGCGGTAGGTTCTAACTACCGCCCCCCACACCACCGGCCATACGGATCCGTAGCACGGCGGTTTCGATGCGTCAGTCTTACACCCTTAGGCTGTTCCTTTGCTTTTCAGGGTAGCGAGCGTTCACCCACTGCTTTTCCAGACTATGGAGCCCTTGGCTTTCTAGCCACGTATTGGTCATTGCAAAGCGCACGACCTCCACATTGGCTATCCTCCATGGCCCTTTTCGACTTCGGCTCGCCATTTTCACCTTGTCCCTTGCCGCTCCCAGTCTCAGCACGTTACTAAGGTACAGACCAATAGATTAGAGGATGTGAGATACTGCGTCATGGTGGTAAGCACGACATTTTTCATCATCCTTCGACAGGCCGATCTGAGCCTGTTCCACGACATAGGGAGATTAACGAGTTATTGGCCCGTAAGATAATTCGGAGCCTGCTTGAGAAAGAATAAAACTGGTCAGGGGTCAAAAAAATGAGGGCATACCAAATGGGGCTCCAGGCAGAAAATGGGGTCAGGAAACGATTTGTTGCATCAAGGTATTTCGCTGGGTAAAACCCGCCCCTTCAAAGACCAGCCGCCGTCGCGGGAGGCGATCAACTGCCGACGCGCGTCATCATTGCATGATCAGCAAAAAAACCGTCCCGCACCCTGGAAACCTCCAGGGGAACACACACATGTGTCAGGGTGCGGAACGGAGAATACAGTCAGCCGGTCTCGCTCGGCTTCCCGCTTCATGAGGGGAAACGACACGAGACCGGATTCTCTTAGGAGATTTTGGATTCTTAGGATTCTTTAACTGGCATTTACCATGAGAATTGGAAACCTGCGCTTACAAACCACTCGGTGCCGAGTTGGGGGCCATCGAGGTTCTGATAGACGGGCGCTCCGGCTTCGATTGAAAAACGGGTGCCTTTTTGGGTATCCCACAGGTTCAAGCCAAGTGATAGATCGATGCGGGAACCGCCCCGCGCGTCCGGATCAGCGACCCCAGCCATCGGCTGGCCGGCCAATGGTCCCATTGGGATGACCGGCATCCTGCTGTCGTGACCATCGACGTTTTCCCAACTGCTGCCAGTGAGGCGCAAGGACACAGCCGACCAGGTGTTCAGCCTGCGACTCACCCAGCCTGTCAGACTGGCACTGTCGCCGAGAGTGTAGCCGTTGTCGTTTTCATCCAGATGAATGACCGCGGAAAGCTGGCTGCCATACGACCAGTCGTTCGCCCCGCCAAGCCAGGTGAGGGAAGGTTTCAGATCCCAGGTGCCCGAGCCTAGCTGCATGGGATACCCCATGTGTGCACCACCGGCCATTTTTTCATCGATGGACCCCGTTGGAGCAGAAAGCCCCAAGCCGATGTGCGCGCTGCTGTCGGTTTTTTTATAGAGGCTGTAGTAGGCAGACAATGAGGTATCGCCCCAGCCTGCGGATCGCATGATGGATCTCGCACCCATCATGTTGATATTGAGCATACTGCTATCGAGGTAATTGGTCATCAGCATCAGGGTGACCTGGTCACTGGGCGCATACATCACACCGAGCATGTGCATCTGCATATCCATGTCGGCCGACGATGCCATGTAGCCAGCACGCGCGGCGGCATCGGAGATTTGCGAATCACCGTCGTAGTTACGCTGCATGCTCATAAACATGTATCGGTAGGATGCCATCAGCCCACCCTTGCGGTGGATGTGATCCCCCATCACCCCTATCGGTGCGTGGGTAAAATAATCATGGCCGTCGGCATCGCAGCCACAGGCATCGGTACAGGTGCAGTCGGGATCGTTACAATCTTTGCAAACCGCAATAGGCACGCCGGCATTCACACAAGGTGAAAGGGCACCAGTAAAAGCCACTAAAACGGTGGCGGAGAGATAGAAATAGTTTTTCATAGTAAAATTGAGTTTAGAAATTAGAAATTGGATTAAAATCAGAGATGAAGCCACATTCACCCCCATTCAATATGGGGAAACATGGATTCTCATGAGAGAACCTCTCAAATGAGCTAAGGACCGTGCATCAAAAACGATGCTGGAGCATATGATGATTCCCCGTAGCGAAGGGTTTGCACCCTTCGTTTGATTCAAGGTTTTCAGCGCGCCAACCAACGAAGGGTGTAAACGCTTCGCTACGAAAGCTGCTCTTTCACAAATCTTGATGCGCGGCAGTAGAAAACACCAGCCGGGGCGGCGGCAATGGAGGAGCCTCCAGGCGACTCGCCAGCAGTGAATCCTCTCTCATGGCCCGGGTTTCAAATCCAACCATTGGGGGAAATAACAAAAATGCCGCAATTCGGGCGGCCGGAGGGTATTCAACCGTCGGTTTACTCTCCGGCACAGACTCTTGCTCCTTCTTTTCCTGCCTTTCCTCCTGGAGGGCGCAGCACATCGGGCATGGGGCGGCACCGCTGAACGTGCTGTCGAGCGCTTCCGAAACCCCCATTTCAGGTGCCCTGTCATGCAGCATCGTAGCCCATGCCCACGACTGTGCCAGCATCAGGTGCCCGTCGAGCACCCCGATGGCAGCGGCAATACATAAGCACTTTCCTAGCCAGGTGGGCATAACCACGCACCCATTGCCTTTTGCTGGCCCGACAGTCAAGCTGTTCTTTTTTCTTCCCATTCTGACCGATGAAATGGTTGACGAAGCCTGATGTCTGGCTATGTGTGTCGCCATGCACGAGCCGACGCCAAACAGCGAAGACACCATCAACGAAGAAAACCCAGCCCAGGACGTTCACGATGAACTGTCTGTGGAGGAGTCATCCCCTGCCCCCGAGGCAGCGGCTGATGAAACTGGAGAATCCGCGGAGGAAGTGGAAATCGACCCCTGGGAAGCCTTGGAAATCGAAGCCGCCAAGTGGAAGGACCAGGCCATCCGCACCGCCGCCGAGCTGGATAATTTCCGCAAACGCATGACCCGTGAGAAACTCGACGCCGTCCGTTACGGCAACCAGAGCCTGCTCGAGGAGCTGCTTCCCGTGCTGGACAACTTTGACATGGGCATGCAAGCCGCCGCCCAGGAGCAGGGATCGATGCTCTACATGGGTATGGATATGGTTCACAAGCAGCTTGGCGAGTTTCTCTGCTCACAGAACGTCCGGGAGATTCCTGCCGAGATCGGTGGCGAGTTCGACCCCAAGGTGCACGAAGCACTCAGCCAGGAGGCCAGCGACGAGATCGGGGAAGGCAAGATCGTCCGCGTTGTCCGCAAGGGCTACACCATCGGCGACCGCCTTCTGCGCCCCTCCAACGTCATCGTAGCCCTCGGTGCCTCAGCCGGAGAATCCTCTGACCAGCCAGAAAGCGAATAAGCCATGTCTAAACGCGACTACTACGATGTCCTCGGTGTCTCCAAAGACGCCACTGCCGCTGAGCTGAAAAAAGCCTACCGCAAGCTGGCGATCAAATACCACCCGGACAAAAACCCGGACGACCACGAAGCCGAGGATAAGTTCAAGGAACTTGGCGAAGCCTACGAGGCCCTCAGTGATGAGGACAAACGCGCCGCCTATGATCGCTACGGACACGCTGCCTTTGAAAATGGTGGCGGCGGCGGTGGTGGATTCGGTGGCTTTGGTGGTTTCCATGATGCCTCCGACATCTTCTCCCAGGTCTTTGGCGGTGCCTTTGGCGGCGGTGGGTTCGAAGACATCTTTGGAGGTGGCCGCAGACGCCGCGACCCGTCCGGCAGACAACCGGGCAGCGACCTCCGCTACGACCTCGAAATCACCCTGGAGGAAGCGGCCGGGGGAGTGCAGAAGGAACTCGAAATCGAAAAACTCGAAGCCTGCTCGACTTGTAGCAGCACTGGCTCCAAAAGCGGCAACGGTCGTAAATCCTGCACCACCTGCGGCGGCCATGGCGCGGTAACACGCCAGCACGGTATCTTTGTCCAGCAATCCGAGTGCCCCGCCTGTCACGGCGCCGGCCAAACCATCTCCGACCCCTGCCCCGACTGCCGGGGCGAGGGACGCAAAAACGAGGAAACCCGCATCAAGATCAACATCCCCGCCGGGGTCAACGACGGCACCCGCCTTCGCTCCACCGGCAATGGCGACGCCGGCCTCCGCGGCGGCCAGCCGGGCGACCTCTATGTTTTCCTGCACATCAAGCGTCACGATGTTTTCGAACGCGAGGATAACGACCTCTACTGTGAGGTGCCGATGCCCTTCTCCACCGCCGCCCTCGGTGGTGAGCTCGAAGTGCCGACACTCGAAGGGAAATCGTCGATCAAGATCCCGCCAGGCACCCAGGGGGGCACGACCTTCCGGCTCCGCAATCGCGGTATCAAGGACCTGCGTTCCGGAGGAAAAGGCGACCTGCACGTCGAAGTCCACGTGGAAGTGCCCACCAAGCTCAACCACGAGCAAAAAGAAAAACTCACTGCGTTCTCCGAGTCGATCGGGGTCAAAAACAACCCGATGCAGGAGTCGTTTCTAGAGAAGGCCAAACGCTTCTTTGGATCTTAATATGGAGTGCGTGTGGCTTGCCACCGCTTTCCTCTGAATCGGCTCGCCGATTTTTCCCGCCGGCGTATAGCCGCACTTTGCTTCCCGTAAAGCTCACCAGCAAGATAAAACCCCGCCACACGAGGCAAGCCTCGTCCGCCCACCAGGCGGAGCCAAGCCATCCGCACTCCAAACCATGAACCGCTACTATCTCCCCGCCGGTGCTTGGAAGGATAACACCCTCACACTCACCGGCGACGAGGCCAGGCACTGCGCGCGGGTCATGCGCGCGCGCGTGGGCGACGAGATCGAGGTCTTTGACGGCCAGGGAAAATCCGCCGTCTGTAAAATCCTCTCGGCCTCCCGCGACCAGGTGACGTGCCGCCTGCTCAGCCAACAACAGAATCCACAAACCGACCACCCGGTCATCCTCTGCCAGGCCATTCCCAAGGGGGGGAATATGGAGCTGATCGTACAAAAAGCGGTTGAACTCGGCGTCAGCGCCATCCAGCCGCTGATCACCACCCACACCGTGGCACGACCGGAATCGGTCGATAAAAAACGCCTCAAATGGCAACGCATCGCGCTCGAAGCCTGTAAACAATGTGGTCAGAACCACCTCCCGGAGATCAGGGAGCCCGTCCTGTTTGCCCCCTGGGTCCAGAACCCGGAGCCTTTCGGCACCGCCCTGATCGCAGCTCTCGATGCACAATCGGTGCATTTGAAATCCCATTTTGCGGTATCCCCTCCCCGGGGAAGCATCGCCCTGCTCATTGGTCCCGAAGGGGATTTCTCTACCGGGGAATACCAGGCCGCCTACAGCGCAGGTTTCCAGCCCATCAGCTTTGGCAACATCGTCCTGCGCGTGGAAACCGCCACCCTCTATGGCCTGAGCATCCTCCAGCACGAGCTGTCGGCATTATAACCCACGCCGGTTTTCCATAATAGCCGGGGTAGATCACGCCAACTTGACTCGGCCAGAACGCCACGTTAGACTGTCCCGTATAGCTGGTTGGCCCTGCCTATTCACAAAATACATGAAATAATGAATAGCTGACTATTTGACACGTTGAACCACTTCCGCTATGCCCTCAGTTCTCCCTTAAGAAAATCAGCAAACAATCTTCATCTGATGAGCTCACCCTTTACACGTTCATTGCTGTCGGTTTTACTGGCTGCGCTTACTTCATACGCGCATGCCTGGACTCCGGGAGCCGGCAATGAATCCGACACTTCTGGCTTCACCGTCAACACGCAGTCGCGTAACGATGTCATTTCGTTCTGGAATTGCGTCTACCAAAAATCCGAGGAGTATCTGGGACGAAGCAATGACATCACCGGGGTTTCCACGTCGACGTGCAATCCTGGAACCACTTCCACGGCTCTGAGGAATGATATATTGCGGCGTCTCAACTATTACCGGGCGATGGCAGGCTTGCCCAGTGACATTTCCTTCACCACTACCTCTACCGTCTATCTTGGTGGTGATACACCAGCAGCGGCCAAACCACCGGCCAGCACTACCAAGCTCGCAGCAGCCCAGGCTGCCGCCCTGATGAGACTGGCCAATGCTTCTACGACGGAAAATCCTCACAACCCACCCACAAGCTGGACATGCGATGACTCCGTCGCGCGCAACGGGGCCTACTGGTCCAATCTCGCGAGGAACCTTTATGGCCCCGGTGCTGTAGACTCCTATATCAGTGAAGACATTGGCGGCATCAGCAACAACCCCAATGACAACATCGGCCATCGAAGAACCCTGTTCCGTCTGGATCTGCAGGAAATAGCAAGCGGCGATACCAAAGAAGGAAGCTCAACGGCCAACGCCCTCTACGTGTTTGGGAATTTTATTTCCCCGACACCAGCGGGTGTTTTCACCTCATGGCCGAATGCCGGATACATCCCCTACCAAATCACCCCGGACCGATGGTCACTAACCCATCCCGATGCTGATTTTTCAAGTGCTACCATCACCATGAAAGACGGGGATAACAACACCGTCTCCGTGACCCCGATCGGATATGCGGGCACTGGCCTACCAGTATCCTCATGTGTATGGATCCCAGACACCTCCCAAATCCCTTCAAGCGCAACTGACGATGCCACCTTCACGGTGACCATCTCTGGTATCACAGGCCCTGGGGTAGCTTCCTCCTATACCTTCACAACAACTGTCATTGATCCTGACAGACTTTTAAATTCGACAAATCTGACAGGCAGCACCAATCCACCCGACAGTGGAGCTGATTATTTTTTTACTCCGGTCCCCTATGCCGATCAGTATAGATTCCTCGTTTCCGCACTGACCCCCTCCACATGGGTGGAGGGGGCAGAAAGCTCCGCCTTCCTGGTGAACCAGACGGCGATGCTTGACTCCGAGTTGCGTTCAACCAACACCAAACGGACTGGAAGCCGTGCGCTCAGAATGGCCTTTGTCAGCAGCACCGAGACAAACGCTTCCGTCGAGCTAAACCGCATCTTCATCCCTAACACAGGCAGCAAAGTTAATTTTTACACAAGGCGTGGTGTAATGTTAAGCACTACGGTATGGGCTATCCAGATCCGCAATGGCAACGGACCCTGGGCGGATTTAAAGACCCTAACAAACCATACAGGATCAACATCATACCCCCTGGATAGCAGCTTCGTGTCCCACTCGGTGGACATACCCGCCGAGTATCACGGCACAAGCTCCAGCCTGAGAATCGTATACCGTCGGGATGCCACGCCCCCCTTTATCATGTCGCAACATTCACTCGTCGGGGTTTTTACGGATGACATATCCTTGGTAAACTGTGATGATCTGAGCAATCTGGGGGATTTCACCTACAACACCCCCAATCTGGACAGGGTGTCGCTCGATGCCTCTACCGCCGGGGAGTCATTGGTTTCCGGAAAGAAATACTTACTCAGCCTATCGGTCACGGTTGGCTGTAAGAACTATGGATTTGGATCAGCGCTCGAAGTCACGCCCGTCTCCGCAGCCTCCCTCAGCACCTACGAACTCTGGTTCAGAGGCAGCTACGCTATCATCGGTGACTTCGACGATGACTACGACGCCGATGGCATCCCGAACGGAGTCGAACATGTCTTCGACCTCAACCCGATGGATAGTGGTGATGGGGCTGCGGCTTTGACACCTACTCTGGACGGTGGTGACCTCGAACTCTCCCATTCCATCATTAGTGGTGGCACCGTGGGAGCTGAATATTCCTACAGCCTCGAAGCCGGTAGCTGGAACCCGGTCACCGTCGTTAACTCGGGTGGCGTAGCCACAGCCAGCTTTGCGGTGCCTGCGGAAAAAACCGAGTGTTTCATCCGCTGGAAAGCGATCGAACCGTAATGCCGGTTAATTGACTAGTTCTTGGTGACCGAGGCCTTGTAAACATCAATCGCCCTCACGATGGAGGCCGCCAATGTTTGCTGGTAGGCGCTGGAGTGGACTTTTGCCGCTTCCGCGCGGTTGGAGAGGAAGCCTCCCTCAAATAACACCGCCGGGATTTTTATTCCCGTCAGGACGTTGAACCGGGCACGTTTGATACCGCGGTCCTCGATCTTGAAGTTGTTTCCATACTGGGGATTGTTGAGATAAAGCAGGGTGCGGCTGTGGACTGCGGTGGCGAGCGCAATACTGGCCGAGTCCATGATGTTCCCCGGGACCATGTTGTAATCCCTGGATCTAACACCACGACCCATATGAGGCACCCCAACGGGGGAAATGGTAAATGTTTCGATGCCGTTGGCCCGGGAGTTTCCTGAGTTGAAATGAATACTGACAAAAATGGCACCCGGGTATTTGTTAGCGATACTCACCCGGTTAGCGAGACTGATAAACACATCGCTATCCCGCGTCATCACCACCTTGTAGCCGCGCTTCTGGAGCATGTCGCGGACCAGGCGGGCCATCTTGAGGGTGTACACTTTTTCATCGCTGTAAAAGCCGCGACTCCCCGGGTCCTTGCCACCGTGCCCGGCATCGACCACGACGGTGTTAAAGGTATGCGCATTGCGGATATAGGTGGGTCGCATCACGGGATCGACCAGTTTCACCAAGTCCGTCCGGGAAAGCAGATAACGCCCGTTATAAGAAATCACAGGATGACTCAAAATGAATAACACACCATTCATACGGCACTGCTGGGTGCCCGGCTGTATCTCCATCTTCACCTTGCTATTCTCCAGGGTAATCACCGAGCCGTATTTGATTTTGGTGAAATAATAAAATGATTTCACGCTCCTCAGGGTGACATAGTCGCCGCCCTTGTATTTGACAGCCTCCCACTGAAAGCCCTGCGCCAGGGAACGCGTCCCTGTGCTTAATAAAACACAACAAGTTATAATCAGGATCAGAATAGTCCGGTGATGTCGCAACATCGGTTGATTCATAGGTTAGGATTAACGTAGGTTCGGGAATTCTAGTTCGTTTCTGCGGAATGACAATGGTATTTCTCGCGATCCTCGTCCGATGCGCTCGACACGGTAGAAGTCCGCTGCTAAGCACTTGCCCATGGAAACCATTGATTTAGCTGGAAACTATCGCGCCCAATGGGGGGAAGGGCCTATTTGGTGGCAAAACCAGCTCATCTACGTCGATATCGAGAACCACAGCGTCATCGAATACAATCCATCCAATCATACCGAAAAAAAATGGGATCTCAGCACTTCGGTCGGCCGCGTCGGCACGGTCGTTCCCCGCTCCGCAGGTGGCCTTGTTGTCGCTGGCGATACCGGTCTGCATTTTCTTGATCCGGAAACAGGCACCACCACCCCGATTGCCGATCCGGAGCCGGACAAGCCCGACAACCGCTTCAACGACGGCAAATGCTCTCCCGACGGTCGCTTTTTTGCAGGCACCATCAGTCTGGAAAAACACACGGGGGCTGCCTCCCTTTACCGACTCGACTCCGATCTCACTTTGCACACCGCATTCGCTGGTGTCACCAACTCCAACGGCATTGTCTGGAGCCACGACCACGCCACCTGCTATTACATCGATACCCCGCGCCGGGAAGTCATCGCCTTCGACTATACACCGGAAACCGGCCAGCTCAGTAATCAGCGCACGGCCTTCCCGACCAGGCACATCAATGCCTCTCCCGACGGGATGGCCATCGACAGCAACGGCAACCTGTGGGTCGCCTTCTGCCACGGTGCCTGTGTCATCTGCTACGAGCCCGCCACCGGCAAACAACTCTACCGCGTCGAGCTTCCCTGTTTGGAAACCACCGCCTGTGCCTTTGGCGGCGAAAACCTCGACGAGCTTTACGTCACCACCGGCATCCACAGCATCATCGAGGAAGAGGACGCCGGCAGGCTTCTCCGGATCAAGGGGCTGGGTGTCACCGGCGTCGCAGCCAGCGCCTTTTCAGGTTGACCGACCAGCAAGCGGCCGCACGGCTGGTTCACTCAGGCTGCTTGATCAGGATCCTGCCAAAGCGAGGTGCCAGGGTTGAGACCGGGGTTTTGTCGCGCACCGTAAAGGTCGTAGCGGAATCCTCGATCACCTCGTAGGTCGCATTCGCAGCGGGACTTGGGCTTACCGGACTCCATGCGACCAGGTCGCTGCTGAATTGGGCCAAAAACCAGGCCCCTTTTTCCAGGGACGCTTTATCGAGTGTGATTTGCAAATAATTCTGGCCAGCGATGTTTTGCAGGGTGACACCACCGTTGGCCGGGATTGCAAAAACCGGATCGCTGTTTGCAACCAGGGGGTTGGTGCCCATCGCCATTTCAACCAGGTTGATCATACCATCACCATCGGGGTCCGCGTCAGGGTCCGCATCACCATTGGCGAACTCCGCCGCGCTGAAACGTGTTTTTGCCCAGATATCATAGGGAGTCTCTCCTCCCGCAATCCGGATCACAGGGCGGCACGAGCTGCCGTTGTAGGAGTAAAAATTCCCACCTACCCAGAGTGATCCGTCGTTATCCGTCGCAAGCTCATACACGGAACCAGAAGGACCTGTGCCCTGCATAAATGTGCTGTCCGCAACACCGCTTGCTGTCAGGCGTTCTAGTCTTCCTGCCGGGCTTGTAAACCACCCGCCGACTGCCGTCTTGCCATTGGCTTGGGCAATAACATCCTGAACAGTATTATCAAACCCAGGAGCTGTAAATGTACCGTCGATGCTGCCGTTGCTGTTAATCCGGGCGCAGTAGTTCGCCGCACTCTCATCATAGGCGGTAAACCAGCCGCCAATGATGTACTTGCCATCGGCTTGTCGGCTGACCGCATAGACAGGCCTCAAACTATTCCGGTTGCCATCCGCGTGGGCACCGGCGCCCGCGTCAAACGACGTATCACGGGCACCGCTACTGGTGAGCCGTGCAACACCGGAACGGAAACCTGACCCCATCCAGCCCAGATTAAAGCTCCCCACCACCATGATCTTCCCGTCCGGCTCTGCCAGAATATCGTAGATGGTGGCACTACCACTGAAAGGATTCGCCAGGGCTGTGGCGGGCGTGCCATTGTCATTCAACCGAACCAAGCCGTTTGCAGTGACTCCTTTGAAATTGTCAAAGGAGCCGCCGACGAGGATCTTGCCATCGTTTTCAATGGCGATGCTTCTCACAACATCATCCGCCGCCGTGCCGACATTGGTGAGAAATGTATTATCCACACTACCGTCTGCATTCAGACGGATCAATCGCTTGCAGGACGTGCCGTTGTAGGAGGTGAAACTACCACCGACCAGGTACTTGCCATCGGTTTGGACGACAATGGTTTCCACCGTGTCATCAAACCCGATCCCCGTGACGAAGGTGGTGTCCACGGAGCCGTCCGCATGGAGCCGGAAGATATTGTTAATGTCAGGAAAACCCGAGACGCTGTAAATATCGCCACCGACGACGACCCGGCCGTCATCCAGCGGGGCAATGGCCCTGACGGTGACGTTAAAAAACGGGGGCGCAAACGAGGTGATGCGCTGCCCGGCGTCGAGGAGGTTGATGGTCGCCTGGCTGAGCGCTGGATCGAGCACGCCACCACTAATGTTAGACAGGGTCAAGGTGAGGGTTTCCAGCCCCTCGGATACCACATCAGGGCAAATGGGGATGATGATGGTCTTGTCCGAGCTGTCGCCATCGGCCCAGTTCAGGGTGCCTGAGACCGGATAGTAGTCGCTACCGGAACTCGCCGTGCCATCGCTTGTCGAATAATCGACACTCACTGCGCCCGTGGAGCTGAAGCTGCGTTGCACCACGACGTGGGCTACGCCGCACTGTTCATCGATGCTGATCTCGGATTGGCTGAGTGCGATCCGAGGGTCAAAAACGACCTGCACCTTGATCCACTGGTTGGGATTGGTCCCCCCTCTCTCCAGGGCATTGAATCGCACACCGGCGTCGCTGTCATAGTAAGTTCCTCCGACCGGAAGGCCCGCATCCTTGCGATCGTCTGTTTCCGAGGCTGCCGACTCAGGAGTCATGTCGATGAGGCTGGTCTCCCTGTTTTGGGCGAGATTCTCGGCGACCACGTAGGCGGCATTCTCCAAATTGTATGAGGCGGATGTAAATAGCTGGCGGTAGCCGATCCAGTAGTTGACATCACCCGACATCGGCACCTTCACGGCTAACAGGGGGTTCGATGTCGCGTTGACATCATCAAAGCGGTAGATGGTGTAAGTGGCATCACCTGTTGCCTCCACCACCTTGGAATCGGGCATCCATTGCATGTAGTTTTTTGCCAAATGACTGAAGTGTGCCTGGGGGGAGTCGCCACTGCCCATTTCGTCAAAAATATCACCATACTCGAGGCTGTCAGGAAGCTGGTAGGTGCCGCCGAGTTCTTGCTCCGGGTGGTAATAGTTGGCGTGATACAGGCCGTAGTTGTGACCAAACTCATGCAGGATAATCCCCACATTGTTATAGCCATTGACCCAATGGTTGGCACCGCCGATGGATGCCAGTCCGCCATAGGTGATCTTTGAACCCGACACGCCACCTAAATTGGGGAAAAACACCGCGATCACATCGTAATCAGCAATCGTGTAATCCGCTGCCGCCAGGGCCCGGGCATCGGTTTGAATCCCGTCATTGTCACCTGCCGTCGCATAGCTGGCACCCGTGCGAGGCATGCGGTAGACAGAGTCACTGACGGTGTAGGTAATGCCGGCCTGACCGTAGGAGTAGTTATTCAGATGGCCGTCCACCGTATTCAATGTGCTTTCCAAATCAGGTTTGTAGACCGGGGAGACCGGGAAATCGCTGAAATCAACACGGATGAACAAAACATCAATCTGTTCCTCCTGATAGGGTGTGGCATCGACGCCCTCTCCACTATCGCCGCCTGTATTACCCGCCAACCACTCGAAGGGATGTTTCACCACAGCTACCCGGTTTTTTTCAGCCTGGTCGATGGATTCAAGCAAGGTCTGCTCAACATAAGCAAGGGTGGCCGCCGACTCAAACTGATAGACTTTTCCCGCAATCAGCGCAACATGCTTCCCATCCACGGGACGGTTGGTCAGCGGATCACTTGTTAGTTCAGCCGCCGCAAACAACGCCTTGGCCGCCGTTCGCTCTGACTCGGGGATTTTCCTTACAGGCGAACTCCCGATGACGGCCACTCCCCCTAGTCGAATGCCGGAAATCGGAACCTCGTGCATCACCGGCAACATATGTCGACCAGCAGGATACGCTCTCAATTTTTCCCCCTGTATGGTGACCGTGTTGTGATGGTGGCATTCACGTCCTTGGTCTGGCACTTCTGAGGTCGCCCACAAGAGATCAATACTTCCGCTGGTATTCAAAGGCTGCTCAAAATACGGGCGCATCGCTTCAGGCAGGGCTGCGTATTCGGCCAATGAAATCGCGCGCTTGATCGCTTCGGACGGCTCATCCGCCATCAGCTTCAAGAACCGGTCCCGGCGCAACGTGGCGCGCTTGATGAGCTCCGTCTGCGCAGTCGATCCCTTTTCCGCTTTGTTCCATGCGGAGGTAAAATCGGTCGCTGATACCAGCCTCGGGATCGCCCTGTCTTGATGATTCCCCGTGCCACGAGCGGCCTCGTCAGCAGAATTTGGATACAGGTTAATATGTTGCCCAAGGAAATAGGCACCCAACAACACGAGAGCCACCAATAAAAAACGCAAATACTTCATGGGGAGGGAACATCAACCAATCCATTGCATTTGTCCAATCGATTTACGTGCAATCAACTGACCTCCCTGAAGGGCATTGAAAAGTTCCCATCGCTTGAAATGCTGATTCTCAAGAACTGCAAAAAGGTGACCGACTATGCCATGCTCAAAGGGAGTGCCAAAATCGTGTTTATTGAAACACCTTGACGCGCTGTAGCCCTCGATTCAGCTAACGAAAATTTCAAATGTTGGCTTTTGCAACACCTAATACATCATCAAAGGAAAGGCGTTCCAGCATACCCCATGATGGATGGTTATAGAGGCGGTATCGCATCATGGCCGGACTGTAGACCCCGGATAAAAACCGGGCCAGACGATGCGGACTCGACAGGGCTGGCCGCCTTTCCTTGATCAACAACTGGATTTTTTCCAACTCCTCCATGGCCAGCTCATCTGCCGGACTTACAGGGAGTTTCCGGGGGCGGGATTTACCGGCACAGGACGCGCACCGACCACATGGCTCGTTAAGTTTTTCACCAAAATAACCAACGAGAGAGGCCGCAATACACTTGCGCGAGGTCGCCATTCTACATACAGAATCAATCCGAGCCAGATCGTGTTGTGCGTGTTCTTGAAAGGCTGACAGCATCTCGTCAACAAGTTCTGTCAGCCGCCCAGGCTCACGCTTGATCCGATAATGCGTGAGGCTGTGGCTCAGCTTCAGCCTGACCTCGCCGCCGGCTTCCATCTCTCGCAGCAGCGTGACGAGCCGGTTGAGTTTCACCACCTGGTGATCCGCCAGTTCGAGCAAGGAAACACGCTGTTTGGATTCGATCAGCTCAGTGAGGAGGGACTGGTCTTTTTTAGAAAACCCGTGGAGGTTTCGATTTCCAGCGGATTCATCCCAACGCAAGGGAACGACCTGACACCACATCCATGAACCACCGTCGGGCACGATCCAACCGGCGGTTTCGAGTCGGGCTAACATGACATCGAGCAGCTCTACGGGGAGGTCATTGAGTGTGCTTGCATTATAGCGGGAGATAACGGCTCTTTTCCCTTGGGAAAACAAATGATGCAACACGGATTCCACGGCTTTTTTTCCTGGCTGCTTGGCCATCACCAGGCTTTCGAGAGCTGCGCGGTCGTCACCATTGATCAACAGTTCACAATAAGCAGCCTTACCGTCGCGCCCGGCCCGGCCACTCTCCTGAATCCATCCCTCGGGCGATTTCGGTGGATGGTAATGAATAACGCTGCGCACATTGGGCATATCAACCCCCATCCCAAAGGCAATGGTTGCACAGATTACCGGAAACCGGTTCTCCACAAATCCATCCTGGACCTCGGCACGGGCATCGGCGGGCATGCCGGCGTGGTAGGCGCGGGCGGACAGGCCTGACTTTGTTAGAAAAGAGGCAAGCTCCTCGACATCCCCACGGCGGGTGGCATAAACGATGGCAGGGGTGCGAGCCGCCGCGTTCAGGGACTCGAGCAGGTGTGGTTTTTTGCCATCCGCAGGGCACACGGTAACATCGAATACCAGATTATCGCGGTAGAACGACGTCTGCACGTGGTCTTTCTTGAGGATCTTAAAGGCTTTCCGGATTCCACTGGCCGCCAGCCTGGACGCCGTGGCCGTGAGAGCAAGGACGACCTCGGGTTGGATCGACCTGACAAGCCTCGGCAGTTTGATATACGACGGCCTGAAGCTATGCCCCCACTCCGAGATACAGTGGGCCTCATCAATCGCCACCAAGGAAACCGGGCATTGCTTGAGCAGCTTCAACATCGCTGGATCGGCGAGGCGTTCGGGGGAGACATAGAGCAGCTTCAACTCGCCCGATTTGATCTGCTGCCGGGCCAGTTCACGGCTTTCCTCCGTGGAGGATGAATCGAGCCGCAGTGCCGGAACCCCCATTTGAAGAAGCGATTCCACCTGGTCACGCATCAGTGCGATGAGCGGCGACACCACCACGGTCAACCCCTGCATACACATTGCCGGCAGTTGATAACAAAGGGACTTGCCACCACCGGTAGGAAGGACCGCCAGCGTGTTGATCCCGTCCAGCACACGGTCGATCACCTCAGCCTGCCCCGGCTTTAACGCGTCATGGCCGAAGTAGCGTTTCAGAATCCTGCTTCTTGCCTCTTCCATCCTATTGATTCCCCACCATCTCACATGCCAACTGGATCGCATGAATCATCGAACTGGCACTCGCTTTCCCCTTACCTGCTATATCATAGGCCGTCCCATGGTCGGGGCTCGTCCTGGGCTTGGGCAGCCCCAGGGTCACATTGACCCCGGTATCGAAATCCAACAATTTAAGAGGAATCAACCCCTGGTCGTGGTACATGCAGAGCACGGCATCGTATTCACCGTCAGCGGCAGGGCGGAAAATCGTATCGGGCGGATGCGGACCGCTGAATTGCGCTTCGCCGACATTTTCCTGCAGCTCCCTAACAGCAGGCTCGACGATCTTGATATCCTCGTTTCCAAAAGCGCCATTCTCACCGGCATGGGGGTTCAAACCACAGACGGCAATACGTGGCGATGGATTCCCACGCTGTTTACAAAAATCAGCGAGCAGCCTGCCAACACGGACAATTTCCTTTTTCTCTAATAAACGGGGGACATCGGCCAGGGCCACATGGATCGTCACCAGGGCTACGGTCAGGTTTTTACCGGTCAGGCACATCGCGTGGTTTTTACACCCCAACCTGTCGGCAAAAAACTCCGTCTGCCCGGGAAACCGGAAACCCAGCTCGTGCAGCCCTTCTTTGCCCACGGGGGCGGTGACCACGGCGTCAATCTCCCCCTTGTTTAATAACTCGGCCGATCGCTCCAGTGCATCCAAAGCCGCCCGGGCTGTCATACTGCTTGGCTTTCCTGCGACGGCATGGATTTCCTCACCAATCAGCCGGTATTGGTACCCATCAGGAAGCTGCCCTGACGCCAGGGCAGCCGCGACGACTTCAGGCCCGATTCCTGCCTGGTCTCCCCTGGTAATACCTATCGTGCCCTTGTGTTTTCCGCTCATGGTTCTGTCGTAGACTCCTCCCCGCGATCATCCGCCGGGATGCTGATAATATCAACGAGAATAAGAGATGGGTTGCAACATCTTGCCATAAGAGCATAGTAAATCCCGAATGGCACGATCTGAAAACAAGGCGCCCCAAGCACGCAAAGACTATGCCGGCATCCTTCCTACCAAGGGCTGGCCAAGGCGGAATTATCATTTCCTCAGGCACCGCCTGTTACCCCAGGTTTTTCAAAAGCGTGACGGCTCCAGCAGGGAGCCCATCCCCAACCCGCCGGAAGCGGGTAAAATCCGGGTCACCTGGATCGGTCATGCTTCTTTTCTTGTCCAGTTCCCCGACCACTCGGTGATCATTGACCCGAACTGGGCCAATTGGCATGGGGTCGTCAAACGCCAGCGCGCGCCCGGACTCGACCTCAAACTCATGCCACTGGTCGACCTGGTGATGGTCACCCACGCGCACTTCGATCACCTGCATAAAAAGAGCCTGAAGATTCTCGAGTCGCACGAGGGCATCGTCGTGCCCACGGGTAGTGGTCCGCTGGTAAAAAAACTCGGTTTTCACACCGTCCATGAGATGTCAGTCTGGGATACCATCCGCTTTGACAATCTCAGCGTAACCCACACGCCAAGCCACCACTGGGGCGCGCGTTACCTGCACGACACCCACCGCGATTACGGCGGCTACATGATCCATTCCGGTGTCTGCAAGGTCTTCCATTGTGGCGACAGTGCCTACTTCGACGGCTTCCGGGAAATCGGCAAACACCACACACCCGACGTCGCGCTGATGCCGATAGGTGCATACGATGCCCCCAGCGGCAGGGACGTGCACATGAACCCGGAGGAAGCGGTGCAAGCATTTATCGAAATGGAGGCCGGCATCCTGATCCCGATGCATTACGGCACGTTTCCGCTAGGAAATGAGCCTGACCACGAACCGGTGGAACGCCTCGTGGCCGAAGCCAACCGTCTCGGCATCGCCGACCGCGTTCTGGTGCTCGAGGAAGGCGTGGGCGTGGAAGTCGAGTGCCTTGCCGAGACCAAATCCTAACCATCCCCCCACCAACCTGCCATCTAACAATCACGCATAAGACCATGCTCAGACAACTCATTTTCACCCTCATCCTCAGTGGGGCAGCCCTCGTCCCGGCAGACCGGCTGACAGCTGCGCCAGAGATAACCCAGATCCCCGATCTTGAGATTCTGTTTATGGATGCCAACATGTGGAACCAGTCCGTCAGTGAGGTCATCAATAAACGTGGCCCACTTGGATTCCGCTGGCTCTCCAAGGAAAAAGTGGACGCCCGCAGTAATCAGAAAAACCTCCGACTCTGGAACCAACCCGTCGGCGAAACCATCCTCCGCAGTCGCGACGGCACACTCCAGTCGTTTGAAATCTCCATCTACAACCGCGGCGACATGGGTAACATCACCAGGGAGCAGTTCGAGCAACTCAGCACGCGATGGTTGGAGTTAGTCCGACAAAAAACCTCCCTGGAGGGGGAAAAAATGAACCGCACTCAGAAAGGCAGCGTGGTATCAGCCGACCGCTGGCTTTGGGAGTGCCCGGGTGCCTACATCACGCTCACCTCCAGCAGTTCCGGCTCGGGAACGAGTAAACAACCGGAGTTCCTCAAGCTGAGTCTGGTATCACCGAAATTTGGCAAAGAGATGTTTGCAGGCCGTGGCGGCATCACCAAGACCATGTCGCGTCGCAGCGAGCTAAAAGTCAATATCGAGAAAAAGCCAAACGGAGACGTTCTCATCAAGGGGGTGCCGATGGTGGACCAGGGGCGCAAAGGCTACTGTGCGGTCGCCAGTGCCGAGCGGGTTTTCCGTTACTACGGTCTCCAGATCGACCAGCACGCCATGGCCCAGATCGCCGAAAGCAGCGCCCAGGGAGGCACCAACCCCGATAAAATGATCGAGTCGCTCAAACGTGTCGCCGGTCGCACCAAAACCCGGCTGCACGTGCTCTATGAAATCGACCAGCGCGAGATCAAGTCGGACATCAAGGCCTACAACCGAGCGATCAAAAAAAACAAAGAGGGCAACCCCTTCCCGGACGACGGCTATGTGGCCTACCAGCAATTTCTCAGCGCCTGCCACGCCCCCACCCTCACGGAGGTGCGCGCGAAGGGGTCCACTTACGACCGCTTTAAAAAATCCATCAAAGACACCATCGACACCGGCGTGCCACTTCTCTGGGCGCTTCAGGTGGGCGTTATCAAGGAGCGCGGCATCCCGCAGACGGGCGGCGGACACATGCGCCTGATCCTCGGCTACAACGACAAGACCGACGAGATCATCTACACCGACTCCTGGGGGCCGGGCCACGAGTTCAAACGCATGAAGACTCCGGATGCCTTCACCCCCTCCATGCACCTCATCACCATCAAACCCTCGCAGTGAAGAAATGAATGATTGGACGAATGAAGAAATGAATCCACAGAATACGCATTCATCCATTCATCCATTCATCCATTCATCCAATCATCCATTTATCCAATCACTCATTCCCATCAGCCTCGCCACTGGGCGAGCTGTTCGGGGAAGGGGCACTTTTCGCAGTCGCTGACATCGCGGAGGCAGAAGTCCTGGTAAATCTGCAGCAGCGCCTGGTGTTGCCATGCCTTGCGGAGATATTTTTTACGTTTGCCGGTATTGCCAAACAGGCGGAGCGCAGCCTTGTCGACCTTTTCGCTCAGTGCGGGCGCGGGGGCTTTTTGGTAATACTCCCAGGCGGCACGATCACCATCGGCCAACCTGCCAGGGATCAGATGGTTGATTTGAAAATCCTTGATCCGGTCTTTCCCTAACAAAGCCAGACTACGTGCGCAGGGTTTTGATTTGAGGGTGTAGTGCCGGCTCCAATACGGGTGTTCCAGGTTTTCAAAAAACGATGTCACTCCGTCCACCGTCTTGCAGGCTTTGGCGAACTCCTGCCAACGGCTTCCCACCCGGGCCAGGCAGGCGAGCCTTCGCTGGGGATGGTTCACGGGTCGGATACCGGATAGTTTCCATGGGATACGGCGTTCCGGCACAGGTTCGTAACCATCCCTGACACGCCACCAGGTCTCCCAAAGTCCACGCAGGTAATCACGGCTATCGACATGCGACTGATCGTGTGTTTCCACCGACAGGAAACCGGCCGCGCCGAAAATAATCGACTCCATTTCATCCCGTGACTTCACCAGTTCCAAGATGGGCAGACGCTGGGCCAGCAGGGTCATCGCCAGCTTGTTAGGTCGGTATCCCAGGGTTTCCGCAAACGCCTGCCAGAGCCATTCGTCCTCACCCAACATATCCACCGTCCTGCTCCTGCGCAGCGCCTTGACCCTGGCCCGGTGCCTTGCCGCCTCGCGCAGGAGCGCATCCACATTCCCGTCATGCATTTCCGCCAGTGGCGCAAAACATCTCCCCGGATGAGCCGACGCGGTTTCGAGCAAGGGCAAATTCAGCGCCTCCCGCACGGTTTCCAAAGGAACCACCACCCGAGGAACCTCACGGTGCTCCTGGGTGCGGGTGAAATAGGCACGGTCGCCGGCGGTAAACACCACATGCAGCACCACGTTGTTAAAGGCCTCATTGGTCGAGTGCCCGTGCGCCTCCCAGTCTGAGGCCGCGTGATCGAGTTCCAGCGGACCGCACTGCAGTTCGCCGTCGATCTCGACCGAGGTGTGAAGAAAATCCGGCCCCGCCGCATGATTCCAGTGCCCCAATTGTACGATGCGCACTTGCCTGCCGTCCACAGTAGTAAATTCCCGTCCCATTTGCCCGGCAAACCACAACGCCTGAAGTTGGATCTCGTTGGGTAACACCAGTGCAGTATCCTCATTAACCGAGCCGGAATTCGCCCGCACCTCCTCCAATAAATCCAGATAAGCACACATGGGGGATGAGTTTAAGCGCCGAGCAGCAGGTGGCAAGTCGCAAGCGTGCTATTTCTCACCGCTCAGCAAGCATGCTAGGATTTTTCGCATTGCAGTGAGGCGATATTTAAGTAATCCTAATGATCGTCCACACCCCACCCTCCCCAAGGGTCACCGCCGAGTATGAGTTCACGAAGAAGCCCCCTTACCCGTAGCCCACGGAAACCGCGCGCACGCAACAGCAGGCGGAAAGGACGCCCGAGCCTACGACAGGCGTTCCACGATGCCAATGTCAGGGCCAAACAGCGCGCCAACCGTCGCCTGGGCCGCAGGGACGGACTGACATCGATGCGGGCCGCCATTGCGGAAACAGCCGACGACGGCATCATTCACCTGAACCTGGGCCAAAGGATAATCCGCTGGCTCATGGCGCTGTTGCTCCTCCCCTTCTGCATCATCACCACCCGGGCCCTGTTTAACGTCAGTGATGCCTCGGGAGTCGGGGCCAGGTTCTGGATGGACCTGATTGCCACCAGGCACTTCCTCTACTTCGCTATCGGCTGCATCCTGATGATGGGCTGGTTTTTCACTGGTTTGATGGAGCGGCTGTTCCTGTATTTCTATGTACTCGGCCACGAGTTGACCCACGCGGTTTTTGTCTACGCCTGCGGAGGAAGGGTGGGCGGCATCCACGTCACAGCTGACGGCGGTTATGTGATGACCAATAAAAGCAATGTGCTGATCTCGCTCTCCCCCTACTTTGTGCCCTTCTGGTCGGTCATCATCCTTGGGTTATCCACCCTGCTTGGCGTCTTTTTCCCCATCCCCTACCACAATGAAATCCTTTACTTCCTGATCGGCTTCAGCTGGTCATTCCACCTCCTCTGGACCCTGTGGATGATCCCCCGTGATCAGCCTGACCTCAAGGAAAACGGCGTCTTTTTTTCACTGGTCGTCATTTACCTGGCCAACGTCGTCGTGCTCTCCATCCTGCTCTGTCTCGCCCCCGGAAACCTCACCTGGCATCACTGGGTCAATGAATTCATGGACGCAGGCACCTATTTGAAAAATTTTCTCGGAAAACTTAATAGTTTGGCAAATTAAAACACTCGTATGATAAAAGTGTTAAAATTTCGTGAATTTCAGCTTGCCTTTCTTAAAAAAACCCACATAGTCGAGTCATCGCTTAGCAATAAGCGGTATTTGGGGGGGAACAGCTCCGTCAGCATAGTCCTAGGACGAAGTTGACGGGGCTGTCATTTTGATAGGCATATCCTGCTTCCAACCCCTTCAAAAGGACGCCTGCCAGGAGGATTTTAAGACGGCCCCCCTCGCCCTGTTTCTCGTGTGGTGCCTAATTGTAGTCGTCCTCGTCACTGGGAACAGGCGGGATCAGATCGTCACGCATCAACAGTCGCTCGATGGAAAGGTCGTCCAACAAGTCTTCCGGCGTCTGTTGAATCACCCCCGCGTAGGGTGTAATCCGGTCGACTTCGGCAATGGTCGCGTGAACCATCGAGGAAACGATGTCGGCATCAAACTTGTCACGTTCAAAGAGGTTGGTGATGCGGAACATGAGCTGCTCCCGGTCCAGGTCATACTCCAAGCTTCCCAAGGTGATTTGTTTGTTGGCGCGAGCAAGCAATTCCAGGATCAATGGCTCCTGCTCCGCTTCAACGGCCATGGGCGTCTCGCCTACCACGGACAGGGCATTCAGCTGCGGGAATGCCTGCGCATGAAGGTGGACCTGGGTGTGATAGGCCTCAAAGGCGGTGCGGATCACGTCTTTCCCCTCAAGGTGCTCATACTGCCAGCCTTGCTGGCCAAAGGCGTCCATGACGGACTGGATCTGGATGGATGTCGGGCGCATGCGGGGAAGTTCTAAATACTAAACTCCAAATTCCAAATACTAAAGTTTGCCATCTTGCATTGCGACGTTGGCGCGGGTTTTTTCTTTTGGAGTGCGGGGATCTTAATCACCGCTTTAAATGCTCCCTGGCGCGTGGCCAGCTCTCGACCGTCATAATCGATCTTAACGCTCCATTCACATTCAGCTTAGGGGTTAGGTCACGGTGGGCTGGGTATTTCATCGTGCCTGGGTTCAGGCAACTTCAATGGAATATGAAAAGCGGTGATTAAGATCCCCGCACTCCGAAAGACTACAGCAGATTACTCCTCCTCATCCCGTTTGTCCAACACGCCTAACACGGCTTCCTCCAGCAAATAACGGCGTGCCTCGGGAATCGGCTTGAGCGAAGCTATGACCCCGCTCTTTTTTTCCTCGGTGAAGTGCAACACGAGATGTTTGGCGCCCGGGGTAAACTCCGCATCAGCGACTTGTGTCCAGTAGATCACTTGCAGGTTTTTCCTGGCTTTGAAAAAGGGAAAGATCTCAATACCCAGCGGGCTGACGATAATGTAGGCGTGGCGGGTGCAGCGCAAGCCGAGCCTGGTCATGCCGTAGCACAGCAGCAAACCCGGCAGACAAAGCCACCACCAACCGTCCAGCAAAGGCCCATCCATCCCCCAGTCCTGGGTCGCGAGGATAAATACCGCCATGCTCGCGGTAAAGACGACCACAGCCAGGGTCAAAAACAAAGGTGCCTGGCGCGCCCGGGTAAAGCGTAGCTCCTTCTCCGGCTCGGCAATCGTTTTCGGTCCGCGTGGCATCACCACCTCACGCAGCTTGTCCCCTAATTTCTCGTTTTCCTCCATCTGGTTTCCTGTTTGTGTCCCTATATGAGGATTTGTTCAATCCCCAATCCTGTGATAGATCTAGGCCATGGAACCACACGGAAGCCATGACCTGCTCCAGGGTGGGGTCGATCGTGACCGTCTTGCAAAGAGCCACCGTCAGCTCCAGCAGACGGCCCGCACCAGTCTGGGCTACCCGTGCAACCAGGCATTCGACTACTCGGAGCTCATGCCCTTCCTCGAGATGCCGCTCAACAACGTCGGTGATCCCTTCCAGACATCGAGTTACCAGCTCAACACGCTCGAGTATGAACGCGAGGTGATCGATACCTTCGCCGATCTCACCCACCTTCCCCGCGGGCAGCACTGGGGCTACGTGACCAACGGCGGCACCGAGGGGAACATGTATGGCCTCTACCTCGCCCGTGAACTCTTTCCGCAGGGTATGGTCTATTTTTCCGAACACAGCCACTACTCGGTGGCCAAGATCCTGCGCCTCCAGCACACGCCGAGCATCATGATCAAATCCCAGGAAAACGGCGAGATGGACTACGACGACCTGAGCGCATCCATCCGGATCAACCGTCACCTGCCGCCGATCATCTTTGCCAACATCGGCACCACCATGACTGGTGCCATTGACGACCTCGATCAAATCCACCGCATCCTCGGCGACCTCGCCATCCGCGAGCACTACATCCACGCCGATGCCGCCCTGCACGGCCTGGCGCTGGCATTCATCGACAACCCGCCGCCGTGGGACTTCGCCAGCGGTATCGACTCCCTCTCGATCAGCGGCCACAAATGGCTCGGCACCCCGATCCCCTGCGGCATCGCCCTGGCACGCTCCAGCCACGTCAAACGGATCTCCCGCGCCGTGGAATATGTGGGTGTAAACGACACCACCATCAGCGGCTCCCGCTCCGCCTTCGCCCCGCTCATGCTCTGGTACGGACTCAGTAAAAACGGCGACACCGGCCTGCGCAAGATGATCCGGAAAAGCATCGAACTCGGCGAGTACGCCGTGGAGCTTTTCCAAAAGAACAACATCCCCGCGTGGCGTAACGCCAACTCACCCATCGTCGTTTTCCCGAAACCCGCCGCAGAATTCTCCAGGCACTGGTCGCTCGCTACCGACCATCACATCGCGCACATCGTCTGCCTCCCCCACATGACCAAGTCTATCATCGACCGCTTTGTCCACGACTACCTTTCCCAATCGCCATGAAACAACTCACCATTCCAACCAACAACAAACCCGGCGAGATCGCCACCGTCACGGGTATCCTGGCCGCCCACAAGATCAATCTGCTCAATATCGATGCCATGGAAGACGGCGAGCACGGGTTTATCATGCTGTGTGTGGAAGAATACGATGAAGCGCTCGACTGCCTCCGTGCCGCCGGCTACCAGCCTGTGACCGAGGACGCCATCGTCATCCGCGTGCCGGATGAAGCCGGTTCCCTCGCCAAGGTTGCCCAGCGTTTCGCCCAGGCAAACATCAATCTCCGCAGCCTTCACATCATCCGGCGCAGTGGCAACATCAATCACGTCAGCCTCGTCAGTGACAACAACGAGGAAGCCGCCAAACTCGTCCATGACCTGCTCGTGCGCTGAGAAACCACACACGCATTCATCCATTCATCCATTCATCCATCCTGTCCTTCATAGCCTCGGCGTAGTAGGTTCCTCCGATTATCCATTCAATAATGCCCTTCACCCTTCACAGTGAATACTCGCCCTCCGGCGACCAGGCACCAGCGATTGAGAAGCTGGTCAAATCGATCGAGGCAGGCAACGGCCACCAGACACTGCTGGGCGTCACCGGATCGGGGAAAACATTCACCATGGCCAACATCATCGAACGCGTGGGTAGGCCGACGCTGGTGATGAGCCACAACAAAACACTCGCAGCCCAGCTCTACTCGGAGCTGAAGAATTTTTTCCCCGACAATGCGGTCGAGTACTTTGTTTCCTACTTCGATTACTATCAACCCGAAGCCTATATCCCGCGCTCGGATACCTACATCGAGAAGGACAGCGCGGTCAATGAAGAGATCGAACGACTGCGCCTCAGCACCATGGGCTCACTCATCACGCGTGAGGACGTGATCGTGGTGGCCTCCGTCTCCTGTATCTACGGCCTGGGCTCTCCCGAGGACTATCAGAATATGATGCTGCCGGTCAAAGTCGGTGACGAGCTGGATCGGGAGGATTTCCTGCACGGCCTTGTCAGCCTGATGTTCGAGCGCAACGACATCGCCTTTTCCCGTGGCCAGTTCCGCGTCCGGGGTGACGTGGTGGAAGTCCATCCCGCTTACCTTGAAAACACGGCGATCCGGGTGGAGTTCTTTGGGGATGAAATCGAGCGCATCTCCGAAATCGATGCTATGACCGGCACTCGGATCGACACGCTCGACAGCCATACCTTTTTCCCGGCCAAGCAGTTCGTTACCGATAAAAACAAACTCAACACAGCAATCCGGGCGATCAAAAAGGAATGCGCGGAACGCGTCGACTGGTTTGAAAAAAACAACAAGCTGATCGAGGCCCAACGGATCAGGATGCGCACCGATTTTGATATCGAGATGATGCAGGAAATGGGATTCTGCCAGGGAATTGAGAACTACTCGCGCCATCTGACGGGGCGCGAGCCTGGCGCCCGGCCCTACACGCTGCTCGATTTCTTCCCCGACGACTACCTGCTGCTCATGGACGAGAGCCACGTCAGTGTGCCGCAGGTCGGAGGCATGTACGAAGGCGATAAAAGCCGGAAATCCACACTGGTGGAACACGGCTTCCGACTCCCCAGTGCGCTCGACAACCGTCCGCTCAAATTCGATGAGTTCATGCAGATGACCCATCAACGGGTCTATGTCTCCGCGACTCCCGGGCCGTTTGAGTTCATCAACTCACGACCCGACAATAAAAAGTTCATCCCCTGGAAACGTGGCGAGATTTCCGCCGCGCAGGCACTCAAACAAATCCGCAAAAACATCACCACCAGCGGCGCAGATGAGGATATCGACGACTTCGATGTGCGTTCAGCCGGAAGCAATTTGATCGTCGAGCAGATCATTCGCCCCACAGGCCTGTTAGATCCTGTCATCACCCTGAAACCCCTCAAGGGGCAGATTGATGAAACCATCGACATGTGCCGGGATCGCGTCGAGCGCGGTGAACGTGTCCTGGTCACCACCCTGACCAAAAAAACCGCCGAGGACCTCGCCGAATACCTTCAGGAAACCGGACTCAAAGTCCGCTACATCCACGCCGATGTCGGTGCCATTGAACGGGTCGAAATCCTCCGCTCTCTACGCGCTGCCGAGGTTGATGTGTTAGTAGGTATCAACCTGCTCAGGGAAGGACTTGACCTGCCGGAGGTCTCACTCGTTTGCATCCTTGATGCCGACAAAGAAGGCTTCCTCCGCAACGAAACCTCCCTCATCCAGACCGCGGGCCGCGCCGCCCGTCACCTGCAAGGTGAGTGTGTCCTTTTCTGTGATGTGGTCACCGACTCGATCCAAGCCCTGCTCGACATCACCGGGCACCGCCGCAGCAAGCAGATCGAGTACAACGAACAATACGGCATCACCCCACGCAGTGTCATCCGCCCCGTGCAGGAGAGCCTCAGCCAAGCAACGCATTACGCCGGGGAAGCCGACGAGATTAACCGCGCCGTATTAAATGAGGATGCCACCACCTACGATACCACCCAGGTTCTCGCGGAGCTTGAAGAGGAAATGCGGGAGGCCGCTGCCAAGTTGGAGTTCGAACGCGCCGCCCACTTACGCGACCAGATCAAACAGCTGCGGAAAGAAAAGTAGGGTAAGTGGGTAACTTGCCGACAACCCCTGCACATCCTGTCGGCAGCTTGCAAAGCTACCCTGCTTTGCCTCGCGGCTACTTCACAAACTTAGCAATTACTTCCCCCAGCTTCGGATGCAGCGCAACTTCAAGATTGGTGTAATCGGCGTTCTGGCTTTTCTTTTCGAGATTGGCTGGTTTTAAGACATGGTTCATGGCTTCGATGATTTTTAACTTCGAACCAGGGGCGCTGGCATGGAGTGTTTTAGCCGCCAGAACCGGAATCTGAATATCGGTTGTTCCGTGTACAATGAAAACCGGTACTTTTTTTCTGACTCAATTCGGCAATTTGCTCCGCCGGATCATACTTGAATCATGAGATATCCTGTTTTTCCATAGCTTGCGTGAAAGGATGCTACACGCTAGAAGGGTATTAGGATAGCTGGACCAAGTTGTCCCAAATCCCGAATACCAACTGGCACTATGAATGAGATCAACGATAAGGAAGCCGTCGAAAAGCTACACGCCGCCTACGAGCGGATGAAGGAAGAACTTTCCCAGGTCATCGTGGGACAAACCGATGTGATTGAGCAGGTGCTGATGGCTGTTTCCTGTCGGGGCCACGCCCTTCTCGTCGGCGTGCCCGGTCTCGCAAAAACCCTTCTTGTTTCGACACTCAGTGAGGCACTGCACCTGAGCTTCAAACGGATCCAGTTCACCCCCGACCTGATGCCGTCCGATATCACCGGAACCGATGTGCTGGAAGTGGACCAGGCGACAGGTCGGCGCGACTTCCGTTTCGTGCACGGCCCCATTTTTGCCAACATGGTGCTGGCCGATGAAATCAACCGGACGCCACCCAAGACCCAGGCATCTTTGTTAGAAGCGATGCAGGAGCACCACGTCACGGTGGGCGAAAAGACATTCCCGCTACCTGAGCCGTTTTTTGTGCTGGCGACGCAAAACCCGATCGAGCAAGAGGGCACCTACCCGCTGCCCGAGGCACAGCTCGACCGGTTTCTTTTTAATATCGTCGTTGATTATCCATCCGAGGAGGAGGAGAGGGAAATCATCCGTCGCGTCACCAGTCCGAACGATGCCAGGGTCGAGCCGCTGATGACTGCGGAGGAAATTGTCGCCCTGCAAGGTATCGTCAGGCGGGTGCCGGTGGGTGACCATGTGATTGATTTTGCCGCCAAACTCGCCCGGGCAACCCGACCCAAGAGTCCGGACGCACCGGATTTTGTCAAGGAAATGGTCGGCTGGGGCGCGGGTCCACGCGCTGGCATCAGCCTGATCTCCGCAGCCAAGGCCTATGCTGTGCTCCGAGGTCGATTCCACGCCACCACCGGAGACGTTGCCGCCGTAGCCGCGCCTGTGCTACGCCACAGGATCCTAACAACATTCAACGCGGAAGCCTCCGGAGTCACCAG
This sequence comes from Akkermansiaceae bacterium, assembly GCA_024233115.1. Lineage (NCBI taxonomy): Bacteria > Pseudomonadati > Verrucomicrobiota > Verrucomicrobiia > Verrucomicrobiales > Akkermansiaceae > Akkermansiaceae bacterium. The sequence continues at coordinate 650,898 of JACKQB010000001.1, read as the reverse complement.
TGACGAGATTGTCAGGATGCTGCTCAAGGAGCTGGCACCGAAGGCGGATCTCGAGCTGTAAGAAGGCTGTTGTTTGTCGCCACGATGTCCGATTCCTTCCAATTGCCCGAAAGTATGTCTCTTCTCCCCGAGGAGACGATGAACGTGCTTCGCCGTCTAGAATGGCTGGCGCGAAAACGCATGCAAGGCACACTGTCGGGAAAACACACCAGCCCCGACAAAGGGTTTTCGGTCGAGTTCGCTGAGCACCGCGAGTATTGCCCGGGTGATGATCCGCGCAACCTCGACTGGCGGGTGATGGCGAAAAATGACCGCAACGTCATCAAACAATACATCGAGGAAACCAACCTCCGGGTGACCATCGCGGTGGATGTCTCGGGTTCGATGAATTACCGGGGCGACCAGGCCGCCGAAATCGCTGGCGTGGCACGATCGAAGTTCGAATACGCACGCTATTTAACGGCGGCTCTTTCCTATCTTTATGTGAAGCAGGGCGACGGTGTGGGTCTGGTTACTTTTGACAGCAAGATCAGAACCCAGATCCGCGCGGCGAGCCGGCCCAGTCAGGTCAGGAGAATACTCGATGAACTCTGGGACACCCAGACCGGTGATGAAACCGAGGTCGCGGGTGTTCTGCATGAAGTCGCCGAGCGTATTCCCAAACGCGGTCTTGTGATCATCATCAGCGATTTTTTTGACGATCCGAAAGCCATGGTCGAGGCACTGCACCACTTTGATTTTCGACAGCACGAGCTGGTTCTCTTCCATGTCCTTGCAGAAGAGGAACTGACCTTCCCCTTTAAAGACTTTCAGAGATTCAAGGATCTCGAAGGGGTCGAGCCGATGTTAAGGATCGACCCGCAGGCGGTGCGTGCCGCTTACCTCGAACGGCTCCAGGAGTTTGTCAAATCCATGGAAGCCGCGTGCGGAAACCTGCGGGCCGATTATGTCCCTATTACCACCAAGGTGCCACTGCGTGATACCTTGTTACGTTATTTCGGAAGGAGAATGCATGCGCGCAGATAGCGCAATGACGATACCATGTTATTTCTCAATTCCATTTTATTGTTAGGACTGGTCGGGGTGTCGATCCCGATCATCCTGCACCTGATACGTCGTCAGGCAGCGAAGCCGATGGAGTGGGGCGCCATGCGGTTTTTGTTTGATACCGTGGCCATGCGCCGTCGTAGAATCGAGTGGGAGGACCTTCTGCTGATGGCGACACGCTGTCTGTTAATCACGCTGATTGCGTTAGCGATCGCCCGACCATTTGTTCCGCCCAACTCGTCCGTGCCATGGGTGGTCGTGCTTCCGCTCGTCCTGTTAGGCGTCGCGGCACTTGCTGGCTCGGTGGTTTTATCCCGACTGAAAACACGCATCATCGTGCGTGCCGCAGGCGTCATTTGTCTGCTCCTTGCAGTGGGTGCCGTGGTGATGGAACGCCAGCTGAACTTGAAGCGTTTCCGCCTCGAAGGGGGCCGCGATGTCGCGCTGATCATCGATGCCTCTACCTCGATGACGATGATCCATGGGGAAAATGGCGGCAGCCAAACGGCATTCGAACTCGCTGTGGAGGAAGCCCGCCAAATCGTCAAAGAAGCACCGCGCGGCACGGCATTCTCCGTTATCCTCGGCGGCCCCGCCCCCGAACTAAAAACGGCTTCCCCCCTCACCCATCGGGAGGATGTCATTGAGGTGCTCGACCAACTACGTCCCGTAGGCGGCCCGTTTCGCGCACAAGACGCCCTGGGGGTCGCCACGCTCAGCCTTGCGCAGGGCGAAAACGCAGGCAAGGAAATCCTGGTCCTCACCGATGGCCAGAGAATTGGTTGGCGCACCGACAGCCCACCCGCGTGGCGGTCACTTGGCGACGCGCTTGACTCCCTGCCTAAAAGACCCCGACTCATGCTACGCCATTATGCACCGCCAAGCACTTTGCGTAACCTCGCTGTCAGCAGTATTGAACTATCGCGAGACGTCGTCGGAACCGACCGTGAAGTCGCCTTGCTTGTCACCATCGAAAACACCGGCACCGAAGCCGTGACACCAGGTGAGATCGAGCTGACCATTGGTGACAAAACCCTCGAGCCTGGTAAAATCGGTCAGATGGTCCCAGGCCAGCAGGAAACGGTCGAGTTCAGGCACCGTTTTGCCAAGCCCGGTGCCCAGGTCATGGTCGCCCGCATGGATGCCAGGGACGACATCCAGGAGGACGACCGATATGAACGCGCCATCATTGTTAGAAAACGCCTGCCTGTGCTGCTCGTCGACGGCAACCCAACTGGAGGTTTTTTTGAACGCGCAGCAGGTTTCACCGCCCTGGCACTGGCACCGACCAATGCGCTGATCCAGGGAACAAAATCGAAGGATGGCTACCTGATGGAGCCCGAAGTCGTAGCCGCACCCGACATCGCCCGAATCAAGGAGTTCGCCCCCCAAAGTGTCATCGTTCTGGCGGATGTCCCCCGCCTGCCTGCTGCTGTGGCACAACGCATCGAACGCCACGTCGCCAATGGCGGCGGCCTCCTCATACTCACAGGTGAGCGCGCAGACGCCCCTTTTTACAATGCCTGGGAAGGAGCCGATGGCCCGGTTCCCCCGGTTGGACTACTAGGAGTAAAAACCGAGCAGCAAGGTATTTCCCCGGCTCCTGAAACATTTGACCACCCGATGCTCAGTCTGTTTTCCGATGAGAAAAAAAGCGATCTAGGCAACTCGCTGGTCACAATTTTCAGAGAGGTGGACGAAGAAAAGTCCGCCCGTCACGTCGTCGCCCGTTTCGCCAATGGCGAGCCGTTCATCACCGCCAAATCCTACGGACAAGGTCGTGTGGTGCTGGCCACCTGCGGGTTTGACAGCCGTAGTGGCAATCTCCCCGCCAGAAGGTCCTTTGTCCCCTTCATCCACGAGATGGTGACATGGCTCGCAGGTGCAGGCGGACTCGATTTGAACGTCAAAGCCAGCTGGAGTCCAACGCTCTACCTCCCCGGCGGAGGTGGCCTCCAAGGAGAGTATTTCCGCGGCTCAAAACCGGGCAAAAGAGCCGTGATCACCCGCATGGATGCTGCCATTGATTTCGACTGGAAAGAGGGTGCCCCTGATAGAAAGTTACCCTCCGATCATTTTGTTGTTCAGTGGACCGGACGATTACTCCCCCCCGTTTCCGGCAAATACGAGTTTACAGCCAAAGTCGACGACCGCATGGAGGTTGAAATCAATGGCACCCGGATCATCAAAGCCAATGAACATTCCAACACGACAGGAAACATCGATCTTGAAGAAGGCAGAGCCGTCAACATCAAGGTGACCTATTGGGAAGATGGAGGTTTGGCTTTTGCCACTCTTTCATGGACACCGCCTGGTGGAAAACCGTCCATCGTCCCGTCTTCCGTCTTGTTCCCACCTGTCGAGGAATCAAGCGGTGCCGAGCTTGTTCTCGAGGAAACTGAGGTCATCGACCCCCATGGCGCCACCCGTAATGCCCACCTTGCAGCGGGCCGACGCGGCAGGATGCTCAAAATAGACGGTGCCGCCATCCCGGGAATCTATCAGCTCAAGATTCCCCAAGCGGCCGCAGAATCAATGGGAGGTGAAGCCGGAAGCATGATCCCCATGGTGGTCAGTCGGGACATTGCCGAAAGCAGGCTCGAGCCGCTTACCGAAGATGACCGGGCGCTGATCGGGAAGCACCTGGATGTCGTTAATGTTAGAAACCGCGGGGACGTACTCGCCGTTTTAAGCGGCAAAGGGTTCGGTGAAGAACTCTGGAGGCTACTCGCAATGGCTGCCTTTTTCCTCCTCATCCTGGAAATCGCACTCGCCCGCTGGATTTCAAAATCCCGCCGCGCCGGTGAGGACGTCAGCATCGACTTTGCACATCGCGGCGACCCTAACAAGGTATTCATGGATCAACTCAACCGGATTAAGGAGACCGGGAAATGACCGGGACCTTGCTCCATAGCGCCATCCGATTACTGGCCGGTTTTCTCACCCTGTGGGGGCTGTTCTGGCTCCTCGGACGGGGATTACAATACGGCACCAGTTGGTCGATCATGTCGGTGGCGGCCACTGGCGCCCTCGCCGCAGAACTCATTTTCTGGCTCTATCGTTACGAACGCAGTGCCGTAGCCCCCCGCAAAGGGCGCTGGTTACTGACCCTTCGGCTCATCGCTCTACTCGGACTTCTCTGGATGCTTTTACAACCGGTCTGGAGCAGGAAGGTCGAACGGGAAATCCTGCGCGAAGTCGTTGTTCTGATCGATGACTCGGCATCCATGCATTTGAAAGACGACGGGCAAGGAGAGACCCGCCAGGAAATCGGCCAGCGCGCCCTAGATGAGAGTGGTTTACTCAAAGTGCTCGATGGTAAAGTCAACGTCCGCACACTCCGTGCCGCCCGCAAGGTCCTTTCTACGAAACAGACACCCAACGACGGATGGAATCAATCCACCGATCTAGCAGGTGCACTGTCAACCGTGCTCGAACAAATCCCTGCTGATAATCTAGGTGGGGTTGTCTTACTCAGTGATGGTCGTCACAACCGCCCCGGCAGGGTCGAGGATGTCGCGCGGCGCTTTGGCATCCTGGATGCCCCGATCGCGGCCGTTGCCCTCGGTAGCGATGCCCCGCCCCGGGATGCGGCGATTCTTTCCGTGTTATCACCAGATGCTGTCTATCTCGGCGACCGCATCCGGGTGTCCGCCCGACTAAAGTTCGACGGCTATCGCGGCAAACAGGCCAAGGTAAAATTACTCCAAGGCGACACCGTTCTTGAGGAGCGCACCATCTCCATCGCCCAGGACAGGCATCGCGAGGAAATCAAGTTCCGCCACACTCCCGATAAAGGTGGCGTCACTGGCTACCGCCTCGAAATGAGTGCCATGGACGGCGAACGCTTTAAAAACAATAACAGCTGGTCGTTCGAAACCGCCGTTACCGATGCCCGCACCAACGTCCTCATCATCGACTCACACGCCCGATGGGAATTCCGCTATTTGCGCAACCTCTTTTACGGTCGGGACAAGTCCATCCACCTTCAATACGTCCTGCTGAACCCCGATCGCATTGAAGGCCAGAAAGATGAACCCGTCGTAGCCTCCGCCGCCCGGCCATTTGGCGATGCCAGAGCCACCCAACTACCCGGCTCGGAAGAGGAATGGAGAAAATTTGATGTCATCATCCTCGGTGACATCGCTCCAGATGCGCTGACGGATTACCATTGGAAAATCCTTCAGAGCTGCGTGCAGGATCGGGGTGCCCTGCTGGTCGCGGTCGCCGGCCCTCGCTGGATGCCGCATGCACATCGCGATCCAGTGTTAGAAAAACTCCTCCCCGTCGAATACAACCTCACAGCACGCACCTACTTCGGCTCCGGTGAAAAAGCTTTTAAAATGACTCTCACGTCTGAAGGTCGAAACCACCCGGTTACGGCTCAATCGGATAGTGGGATTGAAAATGCGCGTCTTTGGTCGGATTTCCCGGTCATGCGCTGGCGCCACCCGATCACCGGGGTCAAAAAAGGAGCCGAGGTCCTGCTGATGGCAAAACCAGAATCTGAAAAATCAGCCACAGCACCCCGCTCTGCCGAAGACCTGGACAGCGCACTTGACAAGCTGACAAAACAAAAACAAGAAGAGCAAAAGAACGCGCTTCTTGTCGCCCAACAGGTCGGCAATGGCAAAGTGGCCATGCTGCTCACCGACAGGACCTGGCGGCTTCGTGAAGGAGTCGGTGACGTTCACCACCACCGCTTCTGGGGACAGCTGGTGCGCTGGGGAGCAGGTCCCAACCTACGCTCAGGTGTCGCAGGTGTCCGACTCGGCACCGACCAACTCACTTACTCGGCGGATGACCGCGTGGAGATAACCGCCAGGTTAAGGGACAAGGATCTACTCCCGGTCAAAGACCCCAGTCTGCACGCCCTGGTCCACCTCAACGGCAAACAAATCGCCTCCTTCCCGATGCCATACATCGATGGCTCCAATGGCCTGCACCGGGCACTCGCCGGCCCCTTTGCGCAACAAGGAAACTACGAGATCACCCTCCAGGGTTCCGAGGTAGGCACGCTCCTGGGAGGCTCGGATGCATCGGTAACAACAGGCATCAGGGTGCTCGGTGCCAAGAGCCCGGTCGAATTGTCCGAGACCACTCTCAACCGCCCGTTACTCGAAACCATTGCCGAGCTTTCCGGTGGTCGCGTGATTGAGCCTGGTCAATCCTCTTCCCTAGCCTCCCTGTTTTTAACTGGCGATGAAACCCGGGAAGAGTTACGAGAGACTACTCTCTGGGATCATTGGTTACTGCTCATCATCCTCCTTGCCGTTCTCACCGCCGAGTGGATGGTAAGAAGAGGTGCCGGATTGCCGTAGTTACTTATCACCCCAACCTCATTTGCAAATGAAAGACAAACTACCCAGCCAGATCACGGAACGCCTCGAGGCCGTCCTCCGACGGGTGCGACGTCTACAGTTTTTCAGAGGCATGCTCGGAGTCCTCACCCTGACACTTGCCTCTGTGTCAGTGCTCATGGCGGCCGACTACTTATTCGCCCCGCTCTCATCCTCTATCAGATGGGCCTTGTTCTTCGGACTCGTTCTGGTAACCGCTGGTTCGTTCTGGCGTCTCTTCCTCAAACCCCTGAATCGGAAAATCGAGCTTCTCCAGGTGGCACGATGGCTGGAAGTCAAACACCCTGGCATCCAGGAAAGAATCAGCACTTCGCTGGAACTCGTCGGCTCATCAAGACCAGGTGTTTCCGAAAACCTTCTCAAGGAACTCGTCCACGAGGCGGAACTCGACGTCAAGGATCTCAACCCGGTGCTTGAGGTTCGCTCGAAAAAGGTCCTGGCGTGGTTCTGGCCAGCCGCAGGGCTGGTGACTGCCTTTGTTATGCTCTTCTCCATCTGGCCCGAACAAATTGGCCGACTCTTCGTCCGCGCAGTCGCGCCATTTTCCCAAGCCGGTAATGCAGGTGCCATCGCCTTTGATATTGTCCCTGGGAACCTTGAGGTGTTGGAAAACGACAAGATCGAGATCAAGGTCCTCTACCAAGGATCAGAAGACGATGTCCTGACGCTGGAAACCACCCGTGAAAACGGGGATGTCACCCGGGAACGTCTTCATTTTTCAACCAAGGAGGATGGTAAACATGTCGCCGTCTATCAACTTGCCACCGCACGCGAAAGCTTCAGCTATCGAGTCACTGCAGGAAGAAACGAAAGTGATGCTTACAAAGTCACCGTCTGGCCACAACCAAGGTTGGCACGGCTGGATGTCAACTACAACTACCCAGACTACACCGGTTGGGCACCCGTCAGACATCAACTCGACCCCAAGGGCGTCCAGGCCATTGTAGGAACCCGGATTCATTTGAATGGCACGCCTAACACTCCTGTGGATTCAGGGACATTCCTGATCGATGGGAAAGAAATCAGCCCGGTAAAAATCGAAGGCAGCGCCACGGGTGGTCGTATCTCAATCGATTTTCCGATGGATGGCAATCAGTCAGGCGTGGGCACCATCGTGCTTAAACACCGTCTTGGCCACGTCATCGAAGCGGCCCGTTTTCCGGTCAAAGCCCTGCCCGATGAAGCACCGGTCGTCAGCATTCTAACACCCGTGAAACGCGAGTTGCGTGTCAAACCCAGCGACCAGTTCACCATCACCTACCAGGTGCTCGAAGAGGTGGGTCTCCAGACCGCCGAACTCCTTGTGGAAATCAACGGCAATCAAGCCGCCCCCTTGCCGCAGCTGCTCCCTACCAAGGTGAAGCGATCGAAAAAGCCGCTATGGAATGGTGAAATCCCCGTTTACGTCGGCGCCCTGATCGAACAGCACCCCAAGGCCCGGGAAGTCAAACTGAAGCTCCGTATCAAGGATAACCGACCCGACAAGCTGGGCGGCGCCAATATCGGCGAATCTGAAACCATCGTGCTGAAAATTTCCCGCTCGGCCGAGTCCCTGGTTCGACAAGAACTCCGGGCCCAGGAGTCGGATATACGCGAAACCGCCGAGGCGGCAGCCAGAGACATCAGGGAGGCCAAACAAAAGATGGACGCCCATCGCGAAGACATCAAACAGGAAGAGCTGCCCAAACACACCCAAAAGCAACTTGAGGAAGCACGTGATAAACTGGCCAAAGCCGAAAAAGCCTTGGAAGAACTCGCCGAGCGAATGGAAAACACCGTGCATGCCCCCAAAGCGGACAAGGCTGGAAAGGCCGCCGAGAAAGTCAAAGAGGCACGTGAAAAACTGGAGACATCCCCCCTGCAGGACACTCCGGAGGAAAAACAACAACAACTCGATCATGCCCGCAAGGCTGCGGATGAAGCTCTCGAGGAAATCGAGAAAATGCGTCAGGAGATTGAGAAGGACCGCCAGCAGGTCGAGGACGTCGCCAAACTCAACGAGCTGGCCCAAAAGGAAAGGGACCTCGCCCGCCAGGCGGACAAACAGGCCGATGCACAGGACCAACAACAAACTCCTGAAAATAAACAAGAAGCCAGGCAGCAGGAAAGGCAGCAGCAGAAAGCGGCAGACGACTGGAAACAGAAACAACGTGAAGTCCAGGAAGAACTTCGCCGCGAAGTCAACGAACGCCCCGAAGCCAAAGCCGAGGCCGCTAAAAAACAGGCTGAGAAAGCACGTCAACTCGCCGACGAGGCACGCGACCTCAGCGAGAAACAAGAGCAACTCGAAGACCTGACACGCCAAGCCCAGGGACAGAAAAAAAATCAACCCGACAAGCAGGCCGACCCAGGGAAGGACAAGAAAAAGCTGGCGGAAGACATCCGTCAGCAAATTGAAAAGGAACAGGAAGGTATACATCAACAAGCCAAAGAGCAACTCGACGAGGCCCGGCAACAACGCGAGAAGCGCGCCGACCAATTACCCGAGGCCGTCGCCGAAGCTAAAAAAGCCCTCGACGAAATCCGCCAAGACCAACCCGAAAAAGCCGCAGACGCCGCTCGCGAAGCCGCGGAAAAACTTGAAGCACTCGCCAAACCCAAAGCCAAAGAGGCTGCGCAGGAAAAAGCCAACCAAGGAGAAAAACATGATCAAGGAGACAAAGCCGACCCCGAGCTTCAGAATCTAGCAGAACGTCAGGAGAAAGTCGCGCAAGCTCTCGAGGCGCTCGGCGATGGCGATGCCGACAAGGCACTGGAAGCCCTGCAAGAACTTCAAGCCGGAGCCGCAAAGGAACTCGCCGACGACATCGAGGCCATCCCTGAAATCGATGGAAAATCCGGTGAAAGGGCACAAGCCGAACAGGCCGCCCAACAAGCCGATGATCACGCCAGGGAAGCCGCCAAACAGGCCGGGCAAGGAAACCAGGAAGCCGCAGCCGACCGCAATGACAAGGCAGCCGAGGCTCTCGATCAAGCCGCCGAAGCGCTGGATGCCGAAGCCGCCCAGCTCGATGCCCAAGCCGCCCAGCAAGCAGCCCAGGCTGCCCGACAAAAAGCACCGGACAATCAGGCGCCAGCCGACAACAAACAGCTCGCGGATGCTTACCAAAAAGCCGCCGACGCCGCCCAGGCCGATTCTCCCGCCGAGGCCGCCCAGGCATCCCAAGAGGCGGCTGAAGCTCTCAGTCAGCTCGCCGAACAGGCAATGCAAAACATGCAGCGAGGCCAAAAACCCGGCGAGCAAGGGCAAGCCCAAGCCCAGCAGGGTGAACCGGGTGAACCCAAACAACCGACACCCGGCGAGGGAGACAGACCCGACGCCGGTCCTCGTTTACCCACCCCCGACCCCGGTGTCCCACCCGAGCTTGCCAAGCTGGGTGTCTCACTCAAGGACTGGGAAAAACTCAAGGCCATGATGCGCTCGGACGTCGGCGGCAGCGAGGCGGCAGGCATCCCCGAAGACTATCGCAACCTCGTTAAGAAATATTTCCAAGAAGTCGCCCGCGAAGGAAAGGAGGAAAAATAATGATAGGCATCTTTGGAGTGCGGCGAGGTATCGCCGCTTTGGAATCAGGGAAAATGTTATTTCTCGAGAAGAAGTCGCTGTACTCTATCAGGTCGAATAACCAACTCACACGCAAGGGTCATTCAAAAGCGGCGATACCTCGCCGCACTCCAAAGCGATGGATCGCCGTCACCCTTCTTCTTTGTCTAACTAGTTTCAGCTCCGCCCAAGAGTCACCCAAAACCGTATTTTCCAAATACAGAGACAGGGTCGACCCCAGCATTGAAAAGGGACTCAACTACCTTGCCCAGGTTCAGAACAAAGACGGCTCATTCCCCGAACGTTTTGGTGATTCCACGGGTATCCCCGCGCTTGCCGGCATGGCGTTTCTTTCCAAGGGCCACCTGCCCACCGAGGGGCCTTTTGCTGATAACATCAATCTCAGCATTGACTTCATCCTCTCCCACCAGAAATCCAGTGGTGTGTTTGAAGCGGGTAATGCCGGCTCCGGCCCCATGTATGCCCACTGCATCTCAACCCTCTTTTTATCCGAGGTTTCAGGGATGGTGGACCCTGGCCGACAGAAAAAAATCGACGAGGCCCTACCCAAGGCACTCAAACTCATCCTTCAGGCCCAGGAGGTTAAAAAGAATGACCGCGACCAGGGCGGCTGGCGTTATCATGCCGCGTCCAACAGTAGTGACACATCATGCAGCGGCTGGGCGCTGATGGCACTTCGTTCAGCCAAGCTCAATGGTGCTGCCGTGCCCGACAAGGCCATTGCCGACGCCGTCGCCTACCTCTATCGTCACCACAATGAAAAAACCGGCACCTTCGGCTACACCGGAACCGACGACCATAAAACCACCCTGACCGGCATGGGGCTGCTCTGCCTTGAACTCTGTGGCGAGCACGGCAAACCCTCCACTCTGAAAGCCGGTGATTTCATTCTAAAAACCTACCAGTCGCTCGGCAGCCAGCAGTTTGAGATCTATGGCAACTACTACAATGCCCAGGGGATGTTCCAACTCGGGGGCAAATACTGGGAGCAATATGCCACCTGGATGTATGACAACTATCTTCCCAAACAAAAGGACGACGGCTCGTGGTATAGCCGGGAGGCAGGCGATGTTTACGGCACCTCCATGATGGTACTCGCCTTCACCGTCCCCTACCGCCAGCTCCCCATCTACCAACGCGATGAGACAGTGGATGAGGAGTAGGCTAACCGTCGTCACCCCTCTGTGCGATCTTCGAGTAGAGGACTGTACATCATGATGGCATCGTTTTTGACCAGCAACTGTTCCGATTCATTGCCTTCGGGATCGGTTTCAATCCTGACTATTTCGTTGTGCCGCGAATAGCCACCCCAGAACTGTTGTTTGATCCGGTGGTTCCGCTCTTCCACCCGGTAGGAGTTTTCCAACCGGCACTCACAAAGGAGTCGACCGTGCAGGTATTTCTCATCGAGCCACAGCTCGACTTTAAAATCGTAGATCGTATCGTTGAGCACTTGGAGGTCGATGTGGTTATAGGAAAGCGTCGCACCGGCACCGAAGGGAACCGTGCGGTTGACATCGGGAAAAACATCATATCCATGCCGGTAACGCTCGGTCACGGTGAGTGGACTGTGGGCAAAGAGCCAGAACAGCAGGTTCCCTAACTGGCAAAGTCCGCCGCCGGTACCGCTGGCCATTTGCCCCTGCTTTAAAACCAGCCCATCGAGGTATCCCTTCGCCTTGGTCGGCCTGCCGACATTTCTCCAGACGGAAAAAGTCTCGCCGCGGTGGATGACCATCTGGTCGAGATGCGCAATGGCAAGCTCCAGGTTGGTCCGTTTGTTGCGCTGCAGTTGCATGTCGACATCCCTCAGCTTGCGAAGAATGGTAGAGCGGTGCTCGAATACTGTCTCGCCAGCAAATGAGCCGTCATCTTTCTGTGCCCATTTTTTACCACCGAATTTCCAATCGAGGTGGCGCCTGAGGATATAGAATTCCTTTCCAAGCAACTGCCGAATCTTGCTGCGCTTGATGGGTTCAGGGATGGAGGTCACACGCAAAAATTGTTAGTCACCATGATAACACCAGTGCCAGGGTTCGTAGGAAAAGCCATAAGTATTGTCGCGCGGATAGGTCATCGTGAAACCAAACCTCGTGGCGTTCCGCTCGAGCCAGTCAAAGGCGGAGGATTGCTCGAACTCTGCCTCCAGAACGGCTTCGCCGGGTGCCGAGACATCGATTGCCCGACCGGTGTGGTGTTCACTGAATCCTGGAGGAGCGGATACGGCGAAAATCTCATCATTCCCCTGGCCTGCTAGAAACTTGGCACGGACAATCTCCGCCTGTCGGGCAATACTGCGGAATGCCGACACGATATAGAGCTCGACGCCATCACATTGGGCGGCCTGTTTCATGGCCTCCCAGGCGGCACACGCAGCGGGAACCAATTCATGGACCCGACCATCCTCGTCGACCTGAACCGTCTCCAGTTCATCGGCATCCGCAAATGGCACCAGCCCACGCCCGGTGAAGTCGCTTACGGTCAGACCAAGTTGCTCGAAAATTTCCTGTGATGCCACGTCCATTGTGTCGGCGTTAATTGTCGCACGCCATTCGGTTTCATCAATCTTGTTTTTATCGGGACTAGATTTGCCCTGATCGTTAGCGAGGATTGGGCTGGATTAATTTTTGTGTGATATTCATGCTGAGGGGTTGTAAATCCATCGCGTTGATCGCTTACGGTGATGGAGCAACGATGTTCTGGCGTTTTTACCTGCTCATTCTCAGGCTGGATTGCTCCCAACTCCCAGTCGACGGCGTTGTCCTTCCTCCTCCCCGGCACGGGAGGTCTTCAACCGGAACTTTTTGCGCAAGGCGGCTTCAGGCCTTTGGATACATCAGCCGGTGATCCGGCATCCATTCCTCAAAGATCTGCCGCCAAGCTTTCATCCTCTCATGACAGATGTAAACCACCGCCTTGAGTTGGCGGGCATGACGCTTGATTTCCATGGGCAATAACAACAGCCGCTGCATCACCGTGCGCGGACGCTTGGCCAGGTCTTTTTCAGGCAACACCAACAGCTTGAGGGCCCCGAGGATGTTGTAGGCCAACGCCCCGAGGCTATACCATCCGTCGTTGGCGCTGAGACTGTGGCAGGGCGGCCTGTGAAGCCCTAGATCACTGAGCACTTCGCCAAAGCGGCGTTCACACTCACCCTTGAGCCGGTGACGTTCAAAGGCTGCCCTGGATTGGGCCGCTGTGTGACCCCGTCCTTCTTCAACTTCGACGAAGCAGTAGCTCCAGAACATGTCGTCTTCCCGTTTGTGACGCAGGGCCGCAAAGTTATGCGCTTGCCTACAGCCCGAGGGCTGGTGTCTTACCCAGCTGTAGGATACGAGATGTTTGATTCCTCCACGCCAGTGGGTAAGTTCGGACTCGCCCCAACTTTCCTCGGGAAGTCCTCCGGCCATGCGTTCCAGGGGACTTGTCCATTTGTTGTAGCTGATGCTGTGGCGGGTGAAGTGTTTGGCCGCGTGTTCAAGATCCTCCCCGTCACTGCTGCCGCTGTCGGCGTAGAGATAGTGTTTTCCTTTTTTACGCAGCTTACCGCTGTTAGCGCAGAACCTGCCGAAACACTCGCTTACTCCGCGCTGTCCCCCGAGTTCGCATTCGAGGATGAGAGGCCCGGCCCACAACGTCTGCCAACCAAGCGATACATCCCCCTTGTAGTTGATTGCGGCACCTTCAAATTTTTTACCGCTGACTTCGATCTGGGTATCATCGAAAAACCATTCGAGTTCGTTGCCACCGTAGCTGTATGTATTGGCCGGAGCCGTCTTGAGCACCCATGTGCAAAACCGGCGGTTGATCGCCTTGAGGGCATCAAGGCCCGCGGGGTCCAGAGCCCGGAGCCATTCGCCCAGGGCGCTCTGGTCGGGCAGTTTTTTTATTCCTAACAGCCTTAGCAGTGCCTTGTCTTCATTGAGAGCCTCCGCATCCGCCAGGCTGCTTCCTCCTGTGCAGAAGTTGTAGAGAAAGGTGCTGATGTAGACTTCGGGATCAAAGCCCCGGTTGCGGTTCTTGCGGTGCTCGAGCTGCGGGTAATCACTGATCCAGCCCATTAGTCCGCTTTGCCGGATCAAGCCGACAATGGCCAGTTGCCCTCCATGCACCGAGCATGATTCCGAGGTTCTTAGCTCCATTGCAAACTTGCGCGGCTTCAGGGAGTAGTGTCGTGACATGCCCCCTTATACACAATATCAGTCAAAGTTGCAAAATCACCTTCAGGGTGAATCATCCCCAGCGTCGCTAATGATTAGGGAGATTTGGGGAATTCCTGGGTTGATGCCTGCGGCGCTGGACAGAAATTACAGAATCAACAGAATTTTTTTCATGATAAGCAGGCCGTATTTGTATCCAAACACGCATTCCACAGACCATTCAGCCTTCTGTAATCCAGCTATTTGAAAACCCAATTCTGTCAATTTTGTGAATCCTGTCAAAAAAACTAACTTAACCCATCAGGCTCTTCCTCTTGCCCTGCATCTGAGGGAATCGATGGCTCAGGAGTTTCCTCGCTTTCACGCATCGCCTTGAGGCGTTGTTCGTGGTCGTCGAGGATGAACATGGATCGTTTGAAATCGATCAGACCGGTGAGTTTTCTGGCCTCTTGACGCGAGCGGTCATCGATGTGGAGCACCATTTTCCCCATATCGACTCCTGGGATGTCTTTGACCAGCACGGGGTTGGATATCCGCAGGACGATCCGCCGGACCTTGAACCATTTTTTAACCAGCTCGACGTGCTCGATTTCACCATAGGGCAGGTCGATGGTGGTCATCTCCCCCATGCCACCTTTAAAGACACTGCCTTTCATACGCCAACTGAGGGAGACGTGTTCAGGTAAGAAACGCAACTTCCCAAACACCTCATCCTTCCCCAGTGGGTCTGTCGCGGGAATGTGGAAGTGGATACTAACGGGGTCGATTGATATCATCGCCCCAGCAGCATAAAAAAAATAACGCAACGGGCAAGTGGATCTTTGCCCGCGCGCTATTTAGAGATGGATGAAGCAGGTTGTCTAGTTGACAGCCACGGCATCAGAGCCGGTTTCGCCGGTACGGATACGGATGGCTTGTTCAACAGAAGAGATAAAGACCTTGCCGTCACCGATCTTGCCGGTGTTAGCGCTCTTGACGATGGCCTCGGCCACGGTGGCTGAATCTTCGTCATCGACGATGATTTCAAGTTTCACCTTGGGAAGGAAATCAACGGTGTATTCACTGCCGCGGTAGATTTCGGTATGGCCTTTTTGGCGGCCGAATCCTTTGACTTCAGTGACAGTCATTCCCTGGACGCCTACGTCGGCGAGGGCCTCTTTGACCTCTTCAAGTTTGAAGGGTTTGATGATGGCTTCGATTTTTTTCATGATGGTCGGTAGTTGGTAGTCTATGGTTTGTGACTCTTATGGCAAGCAAGCATCGTGCCAATTTTGATACGTTCGTCAAAAACTCGCTGTTATGATCTATTTCCGGGCAAACCGCCCGCCGGGAAGTTGCCTCACCAAGCCTTGTATTTCAAGCTTTAGTAGGGTCACATTCACTTCGGGGAGAGGTAGCAGGGTGCTTGCCAGGATTTCGTCGATGCGCAAGGTTTCGCCACCGAGGGCGTCATAAACACTCTTTTCCGCCCCCTCCAGCCTGGCTAATGCGCCACAATCTGGTGAGCCATCCCCGGCTGGGGACGTTGTATTCCCCAAATTGGCCGGGGCATCGCCCAGGGACAGCACGGAGATATCATCGAGAATATCCTGGCCGCTGGTGACCAGCGTGGCACCCTCGCGGATCAGGGCGTTACAACCCGCCGAGCTTGGGCGGTCGATTTGGCCGGGAACCGCGTAAATGGGTTTACCCAGTTCCCCGGCGAGGTTGGCGGTGATACGGGCACCCGACCACTCGGGGCACTCGACAACGATCACCGCCTTGGCCCACGCGGCAACAATCCGGTTGCGCATGGGGAAGGTTTTTTTACTCGGTGCCGTGCTCAGGGGGAATTCGGAAACAACCGCACCGTAACCCGAGGCAATTTTCCCAGCCAAGGCCATGTTCTCAGGCGGATAGACCTGGGCAAGCCCTGAGCCGATGACGGCTATCGTCCTGCCATTCGCGGCAATGGCACCCTCGTGGGCATGTGTATCGATACCACGGGCGAGCCCCGAGACGATGGTCAGGCCACTGCTCGCGAGCTGGAAAGCAAACTGGCGTGCCGTCTGGATGCCGTAATGGGATGTCTTTCTGGAGCCCACAATGGAAAGGGCATGGCGGTCGGCCTCTTTCAGCTCGCCCCAGACATAAAGAACCAGTGGCGGATCATAGCTCTGTCTGAGAGCCGCCGGATACTCCTGGTCGGCCTGGGTCACAATCGTGAGGCCCCGGGCCGTCACCTCCTGCATCTCGGCGGCCAAATCAATGCTGTTTTCCCAGCCACTGATAATCTCGGCCGTCTCCGTCCCAATTCCCTGCACCGCCATGAGGCTGCGAGCGGACTCGCGCAACACCGCCTCGGCCCCACCAAAATGATCCATCAGCCGGCGCACCCGCACCGGCCCTATCCTGGGTAGCATATTCAGTGCAACGAGAGCTTCACGGGGGGTCATGTGAACAGTATATGTTTTTAGTCTTCATTGCCAAACACCAAATTGAAAAACCGATAGGAAAAATCAGATGGCTTGTTTCATCAGGGTGCACCCTGTGATTGATGTGTTGAGGCAGAACCCTGCCGTCCTCGACGTGGAGTTATGCCCAAGCCCCCAGACCTCGATGTCCTTCTACTCAGCACCCGACTCATCCCAGGCAAATGACTGGGATTACGAGGAGTTCGTCCATGGCCCTGCCGGGGAATGGATTAAAATAAGAATCCGTCTCCGTGATTAAGGCCGGTCATCAGGGCCATAAAAAACCTCCCTGCATCACACAGGGAGGTTTTTGGAAAAAAAGGAAAAATAAAGGAATAGTAGAAATCCGGATGGTTTCCAGATGGGGGCAAGCTGGGCCTATACTTTGAGCTTGGGCTTGCCGGCGCGGCGCACGGCACCGAAACGCTTCTCGAACTTGTCGATACGACCCTCGGTATCCACAAACATCTTGGAGCCTGTGTAAAAAGGGTGGGAATCGGAGGTGACACCCATCGAGATGATGTAGTGGTCAACGCCGTCGATTTGCTCAACATTGTCTGACTTGGCAGTGGAGCGCGTGATGAAACGCACACCAGTGGTCATGTCCTGGAAAGCAACGGGGTGATAGTCGGGATGAAAATCTGTTTTCATGGTTGGATTAGGTTACTGCCACCACGTTTCCGGCGCGGCGGGAGGTGGAAAATGCATTATTCAGACGAGCTGTCAAGTCGTTACCCGCGAGGAATCAGACTTTTTTCGGATATTTTCCGGGGCTTCTTTATTCCAGCCTCTTTTCGCATCGTTGCAATATCGAGTGACTCGATCCATTGTTGGAGGTTTTCCCAAACCCCGTGGAAACCATACCCCCCCTTGACCATTTCCTGGATCGCCTCTTCCTTCGTCCAGCCTTGGACGGCCATGCGGTAAACGGCACAAAGGGCACCCGTCCGGTCCGCTCCGTGCTGACAATGGACGAGAACCGGTGTGCGTTTGGGGTCTGTCGCGATTTCAAGGAAACGGATGACATCCTCGCGCTCCGGGTGCCACGCTTTCATGAAAATGTGTTCGTATCCGAGCCCACTGTTGCCAATTTCATCCCGGTCGGAATGGAAGGTCCGGAGGTTGATGATGGTGGCAACCCCCTTCTGTTTGAGATTCTGCATACCTTGCGCTGAGGGCTGGGCACTGCGGTAGATGTTTGCGTTGATCTTGTGGAGATTGGGGACCCCGTCGAGCTTCACAGGCTGTGCCCAGGATTCCGGGCGCGCCTGTAGCCCGTTAACCGGGAGGATCAAGAGGCAACATGTAAAAATAGTGAGCATTTTTTCCATAGGCGCAATGTGTCGCTCATTGACCGCGGAGTAAATACGTTTTTTCCGAGGCTTTAAGGGGCGTGTCTTGACCTTGGCTCAGACGCTGTGCCCCCCTGTTAGCGTTGTTTACAATTATTCCACATCGACCTCGCGGAGGATCAGGGCCGTGGCTGTTTCATGGAGAGGCTGGGCAAATTCCAACCTCAGATAGCGCATTTTTACAGGCTCGGGCAGAACGATGGTCCTTGTAGCTTGGAAAGCCTCCCAGGCTGTTTGCGCCACAGTCCGGGGAGTCTGGTCAAGCGTATTACTCGCTTTGACCGTACATTGTTTGGCTGCTGTACGGTCATTAAAAAACCCTAACCTAACGGACCGGAATTCGGTTTCCTGGCCAAGGTCGATGACAATGAAGTGAGGATAGCCCTTGGCGTCCTGGCCGACATCGGTCAACCAGCTGTGGGTCGGTGAGTGGTCGATGGCATAGCTGGCGCGGCGGATGGCCTCGGCCGGGTCCTTGTGGCCGGTGGCCGCGAGAATGCGCCAGCCCGACTTGGCGGGGCCGTATGATTGCGTCGTTACCTCCCCAAGCCGACCCGAGGAACCGGACGCGCGGGCTTTGATCGTTCCGCCGTTGGCAAAATCAAAATCACCGGTATAGATCGGAGCATCTTTCCCCGGCTCCGTGCCATCGACCGTGTAGCGAATTTCCGGCCCGGGAATCCGGCAGGCCAGACGCACCTTGCCATCCTTGTTTCGCCGGATGAGGACAGGGTTGGGCTCTGTTTCGAGTTGGGAAACATCCAGCCAACTACGTTTTTCGCCTCCGGTGATACACAGCGATTTTTGGGGCGCGGCAAACACAAGCGCATAGGTGGCATTGATGAGATCGTCTGTTCCCATGTAGGGGGCACCCATATGAGGTGTGGTAAAACGCAGTCCGTAGCCGGGCTCCCATGCGAGCGCAAACCACCAGCCGTAGGCATTGAACACCTCGTGAAAGGCATCCGGGTTACAGAGATTCAATGCCAGCAGCCCGATCGATCCACCTGGTTCACCGTAGGCGTGGGAGTTGCGAATCCATGGGTGATGGCCGCGCATGAAACCGATCATGGCCGTTTCCATATCGGTGCGTTCACCGCGCAGGTGTGCGGCCATGGCAAAGAGGCCCGAGCGCGACCAGAACTGCCCTTTATCTTTAAACGATGCGTTGTATCCCAGCGAGCCATGCCCACCTTTGGCGGGATCCGACCAGGAGTATTCCATGTAGGGAAGCAGGGTTTTCCACAAACCGGAGGAGACACCACATTTTTCCGCAAGGGCGTCCAATACGAGGGCGTGACATGCGGGGGCGACCAAGGCTTTTTGCCCGTAGGGAAGTCCACCGACACCATGGCCGAGGCACGCCATACCCCACTTGCTGGTGTGTGTCCCGCTGTGAATCCAGTCCAATATCGACGCAATCCGTGGCAGCACGCGTTTGTCACCGGTGGCAAGATAGTATTCGCAGTAAAGGATTCCTGCATAGGAGCTGTGCCAGAACCCAAGGTTGCCAAAGTTTTCCGGCTCCGGGTATTTGTTGAGCATCCCGTCAACCGCTTTTTTAATCCTTGGTGCGTGCCTGGGATCCTGTGTCGCCAATAACGCCAAGGCGGAAAAGGTCGTGCGGATCGGACACCCCCAGCTGCCGTCGGGCCGCTGACTCTTTTCGAGAAAACCAATCATCTGCGCATGCAGTGCCTCCTTGTCCTTGCCTGCAATGAGCGTATCAAATGGCATCGACTGGGTAAGTTCGCAGGAAATGGGGAACGGCTTCCCTTTCCGCAGAATGACCAGCTCAACCATCCCCTTGCCCAGCGGGGGGTTTGCCGACCATGCCGCTGTGACCGCCCTACCTAACACGGCTTCATGACTATGGTAAAACCACGCCCACCCCGGGTTGAGGTCATTGACCGGGAGCGGGGTTTTATTAACGCCGATGATCCTGTCACCTTCCTTGAGCCCGGCCCTTTCTGCTGGCCCGCCTTTCGTGACACTGATCACCGTGAGAACATTCTGCCGGTGCTCGGTCATACCGTTGAACCCCAGCGAACCGGCTCCTAACAAATCGGGTCCGGAACCCCCGTTGGAGCGACCGAACAATTTACCCGAAGGGGCACTGTGAAGTCGGCACAATGACACTGCCGAGATGACCACCGGCGCACTACCGGCCGCGGTCAGCCTGAGTTCCACCTGCTTCCCCTCAAGTTCCGACATGGTTTGCACCGGAACCTCACACCATACCCTTGTCACCTTGAGCGCATCGGTATCTGTGGCGTAGCGTGCCCTTCCTGTTAGCGATGCCTTCATCCGGCCATCTTCAACGGTGTGCAGGGTAAGCTTGAATGTGCCTATCCCCCGGATGCCCGAGGTATTGCTGGCTCCCGTCCCACCGACCCCGAGGTGGTCCAGGCTCAGCAGGCCCGACCACTCACCTTTGGCTTTTTTCTCCTTGTCGGTAAGGGGAGGGATTGCAAAACGGGTGGTCAGAGTGACGCCACGCGACAGGGCGACGTGTGCCATTTCCTCCCCCTGCCTGTTTTTTCCGACCCACTTTCTACAATCGTCCGCTTTGCCCCCGGTTAGCTTCCACTTCGATGGTAAACCGGGCTCGCTGGCAAGAACCTTCTTTGCGGGAGCCAGCGATGGGTTGGGAATGTTGAATTCCATTGCACGGGCCGGGATCGCAGTCATCAAGACTGGGACAACCAGCAGGAGATAATGTGGTCTTCTCATAAGCAGCATCTATATCCTGTAACGCTTGAACAGGCTTGGTCCTTTCACCCCCGGAGGTCTTCCAGAAAATGTACCCCGGTGGAAAGCAGGGTAACCGCCAGGGCCCTGGGTTAAGAACCTCAATCAAGATCCCTATAACGGATCTTCCGACAGCTTGACCGAAGACCAAGTTACCCACCACCACCCGCTCATAAGTGGACTCGTTGTAACGCGCGGGGGAAGATCACCTGAAACTCAGATCGCGGGTGATAATAACATTCCCACCCACTTCGGCAAGAGGGCGTTTTATATGTTAGTCCGCATTTCATCTCCTGCTTCAGCCGCTACAGACCATCGTATTCCTTAATGAGCGAATTAGAAAAACCGGAGCAACTCGTCCTTCTGGGACGGCTCTCTTTTGGCAAGCAGGATAAATGTATTCTCCCTGTCCTGCCAACGGGCCACGTTCCAGTTCGTTGCCCTACAATGATAGCAGTCCCTTTTCTTAACCTCACCTAGCGCCGGCAGGTCGCGGTCGGAGATATAGGCATTTTTCACAATAATCAGGTGCAAAGTCCCCCCATCGTCCTGGCGAAAACAGACCAAGGAGGCTTTTTTATCGCCCGGAAGCACCATTTCCTTGCAGCCGAGACTTTTCATCTTACGGAGCCGTTCTGGAATGTTGGATGGCGTAGGCAACTCATGATTAATCAACCATGTATTGATGCTCTCTGGATCGGAGCCCTTCACGTCCAGTTCAAAACCCGCATTCAGCAACCGTCCCGCCTCCTGCTGCACTTCGTGGGACGCAAAGAGGCGGTCTGGCGAATCGTCTGAAGTCAACTGGAATGCCAACAACGCACCCAGCGCGACGGCTGCGGCAATCGTGGCTACCTTTGCCCAAGCGGAAAACCAACTCCCTTGCCAACTGGCTTGGGAGGCACTTGGTGTCACAATGTTAGACGGCTTACCTTTCGTTGCGCCCTGCTCACCCTGGCGGCTTTCCATATTCATGGCTACCAGGATCTGGTCCCGTAAGCCTGCCGGTGGTTGGACCTCTCCCATGGCGCTAATGAGAAAATCATCCATGGCCTCGTCGATCGACGGGTCACCGGGTTTCTCGCCACGCATAACAGCCAGGATGTGCTGCCTCAGCTCCTCGGGTATTTCCACTTCTGCCAGGGCTGCGGCAAATGCGGCGTCGGCAGCCCGCTCGTCGGCGAGCCACTCACCCAGTTCACGATCTTCGGTAGCCAGCCGCAAGGCATCTGCGAAGTCGGCTGCAGCGGCATCCGCCCCATCCGGGCGGAAGCTTTGTAAGATGAATTTGGCTTGTTCCTTATCCATGGTTCTCAAGGGTTTCAGAGGTAAGTTGAATGACTTTCCGGGGGGCGCTGGACGGCTCTGCCAGCATCTTTTTTCGCAGTTGTTGTTTACCCCGGGAAATACGCGACATCACGGTGCCGATCGGCACATCGAGAATCCCGGCGATCTCTCTGTAGCTGTGTTCTTGAAGATAAAAAAGAGTCAGGGGAGCTCGGTAATTCTCTTCCAACTGCCCGAGCAGATAAACCGCGCGTTTACTGTCCAGCTGCCTGCCACTATCCTCCTCGTGGGCCGGCAATTGGTATTCGATATCATCAATATCGCTGTCTGAATACCTCTGCTGTCGGCGCGACAGTGCCAGGTGTTCTCTGAACAGGGTCGTAAAGAGCCAGGTCTTGGCCTTGCTCCGGTCCTTCAGTTGATGGCCTTTTTGCGCCCAAATACAAAAAGTTTGCTGCACCAGGTCTGACGCGCCATCGGGATTCCTTGCCAGGGAATAGGCAAAGCGATAGAGCGGCTTGTAGTGCGCATCGACTAGTTCTTCAAACTCGGACATGACGCCATCTAAGATGGCACAGACGGATAATTATTCCCGTTTTATTTCACCCTTTTCCGCAGAGCTTGCCCTCGCCGGAATTTTTCACCTCTCAATCAGCGCCCTGATCGCGCTGACGGGCACACAGTTCCGGATCACCATCTGGAACGGCCCTTGTGTGTCGGTCTTCTTTTTGGGCGGATAATAAATACTCTGGGTGCTGGCCACCATACCCACCACATTACCGGCAGAATCCATTACCGGGCCTCCGCTCGACCCGCGGGCAAACTCGGCCGTGACCGCCATGATTGATGGTCCATCCCCCTTGGGAACACGTTTGCGGTAGTAGCGCGACACCTTACCTGCGGTGTAAGTATAAAAACGGGAATCGGGGTGCGCGATGATGTGCAAATCACTGCCCACGTTCGCATCCGGCCCCAGGGGCAGGGGTTTGAATCCAGATCCGGCGACCTTGAAAATCACCACGTCATCACGTTTGCTGGCAGCGAGGATTTCGGTGACGGGCGCCACTTTCCCATCGCGTGTCCTGATGCCAAAACCAGCGACCTCCTTGCCGTCGAATACGTGATAATTGGTTACCATCACGCCATCCTCGGAAAGAATCCATCCCGTCGCCGCCCCGGAGTTATGCCAGTTGTCGCACTTACCGCATTTATAAACCGAGGCTATGGCGATCACGCTGTCGGCACACTGGCCGTAGAGGTTGTCGAGCGCCTTTGACGACGCCCTATCCACTTTGACCGTGCATTTCCTGCGCTCGAGCTGTGGTGTCAACTTTTTGGAGGGAGATGCTTTACCACCGTCGACCAGTGCCCCGATGCCCTCCGACAAGGACTTTATGATAACGGCATCATCGACGGTTTCGGGGGCCGCATGACCAACGGACACGGCCAGCCCTTGGGCAATCAACGAGAATCCCAATAGGGCCGGCAGGTGGTTCGGTAAATATTTCATCACTGTGTGGGAATAAGCGATAGCCCTACTGGCTTTCGTCTGAGAATTAAACCATTATCTTTCGAGGGCAGACAGAATGAAACCGGATGGCATAAAGTCCTGGATAATGACCTCCTGTTGCTCGCCCCGCTTCATCCGGACTTCGGAGATATTGAAATTGGGGGTCTTATGCGGAGCAAAGAGGATGTCATCATGGGTACTGTTCTCGTGTTTCTTAAACATACCCGGAACGATATCCCCGCCCAGATGATCGTCCCGACCTGTCGCCAGGTGACAGGTCCCCAGGATTTTTTCATCCTGAATATCCGAATGGGAAACGGGTAAGACCTGCGTGCCAAAACCGAGCTCTCCCAGGGTGCCCGTCATCGGGTCATCCGCGAGCCGCTGATTGTGTTCATCAATGGTGGCCTGGTTTCCCTCGATGAGCGTTGAACTGATGATATTCCTGTCCACCACGTCTAACACGCCCAGTGTACCGTCCTCGTATTTCATGGGAAACTGGCCACGGGCATCCACCGGGACAAAATAAACCTCACCCGCCGGGAGATTGGCGACGTCCGGTGCATGCCCCTTGCAAAGCCCGTGACTCTTCTGGGCCTCCTGCCCGTCCAGGCCGAGCCAGGCAGTCAGCACCCGACCATCCTCCAGGGTAAAGTCGATCTCCACCTCATCGGCATGGTTCATCGCCTGGCGCACCCTTTCGGCATCCGCTGATACTTCATTGTAATTCACCGACAGCCCCGAGTTAAGAATCACATCATTGACACCGTGCAGGGTCGCCCCCCGGAAACCATACTCCTTGCACTTCTCGGTGAGTGGCGCCGTGGCACTCCAGTCGGTGATACACAGGACAATATCGTAGTTCGGATAGATATCCCCGTTCAACGAGAGTTTTTTGCCGTCCGCATCCCAACACGGATCCTGCAAGTCGAGGTTGGATCCATGGGTGCAATAATAGGCAAACATCTCACCACCGCTCATGCCAAGCTCCTCCATCACCCCGTTGTGAAGCGCCTGATAGAAATGTTGATAGGCGTTTTTCTGCACCGGAAAACCATCCGCTTCCAGGTAGGCGTGGTTTTTCATCATGGCAGCAGGATCATCAAAGTCCGTCAGGATACAAATGCGGCACCCATTCGTCGGCTCAAACACGGTCCCCAACAAACGGGTCAGGCTAAAATCCCCAAACTCCCTTTTACCGGGGTCAGCTAAAATTTCTTTTTGCAAATAATCAGGTAAAGACATGACCCGACCCTAGCCAGGCAGACGCCGGGTGCAAGTGGAAGTTTGATCATCTTGCCCCCCCTACTAACAGCCATTGAATCCTCAATGCCGGATCACGATTCAAACAACGATAGAATTACATTCTTGACGGAGACCTTGATATTATTAATATCTTAGCCAATCTCTTCCCAGGGATTACAACAACGTAACTCACCTCTCTTCCGCGCAGTATGAATTCGACCCAATGGGGGGCGCAATTCCGATTCTGGCGGATCGGGGCACACCCTTACCTAACATGAATAACTTCGATATGATCGCGGTCGTTGCACTAACGGCCGGCGCCATCCTTATCGTGTGGCAAATCCTTGCCCGTTTCTCTAAATCGCGGATCTCACTCAAGCATGACCTTGAGATTCTCAAACTACTGCCCCCGACCTCGGTCTATGCGGACAAGCTACGCAAACGCATTGAAGCCCGACTGAAGAGAAACTACGGTGATGAAAAGGAATGCTCCTGGGCTGGATTCGGCTTTGCCTCCCTGGTCTTTGTTGTATTTGCCGTGGTCACCTACATCAATTTTACCCAGGGCAAAGTCATGATCGGAGCCATCACCACCGGGTTGTGCCTGCTCAGCCTGCTTTCCGCGGTGTGCCAGGTCTCCACCGATGAGCAATAACGGCTTGTTCGCGGTCTGGCCGACAAGCTGTGCAACACCAACCTGGCCACTTTGGAGCAGGAAGAGGCGCCCCCACCCATCACTTGTGTTGATTGCTCTTCTTGATCCGACGGGCTGAGAACGACGACGGCCTCGACCACTCCAACTGGCTCTATCGATTCTATCGAATTATTGCAGGGGGGTGAATTGGATCGCCGACAGCGCAGCCGACTTGGTTTCCCCTTCGATACATGAAGCACTGACCTTGTAGCGACCGGCCTTGGGGAAATTGAGCCAGCCAATCGGGAACGACTGGTAGTTGTGGGATGCGTTCTGTTGGTTCTGGATGGCCTGGCCGCCCTCGACTTCCACCTTCCAGACCAAGCGGTCCTGCCCGGCGTAGGTGAGATCGACGTGGTAGTCGCCGGGAACCAGCACATCCACTTCCCAGGTCGCCTTTCCTCCGTCTTGCCACTCGTTGATCTGGATCATGTGTTTCCACTCACCAAATTTTTCCATCCAGCGTCTGGAATCACGTTTGGCGCCATTGATCGCAGCGAATTCAGCGAGTATCCGGGTGGTCATGGTGGGATCAAGCGCGAAGCCGGGGTCCACATCGGGCGTTCCATCCAGCTCGACCTCGATCACAGAAACGAGCTTTTCCGGAGCGGTGGCGGGAAGCGTGAACCGGGTCCACCCCGGGAGTGCCGTGTGGGCGACCACCTCGTGTTCTTTTCCTTTCAGCAACCTGGCTGATTTGATCTTGTTTTTCAAACCAGGCAGGTAGAGCGAGCCACCGGCAGGCCATTCGAATACGGAGAGAAAGAGTTTGTTGCCTTTGACGGTGACATCACCCCATGGAAGTTCACGTTTCCACGGCGAGGCGTCGGTTCCATAGACAACCTGTGGGTAACGCCGAATCCACTCACCCGAGGCGCGGAGGGAATCGACGGCTCGTTGCGGCACTGAGCCGTCCCCACGGGGGCCAATATTAAGCATGTAGGTGCCACCTCGTCCGACACATGAAATCAACCGCTTCAAGATGGTCTTCGGTGTTTTCCAGTTTTCATCATACCAGGCATAGGCCCATGAGTCGTTGGTGGTATCGACCGTTTCCCACAAGCCCTCCACGTTGTGGTTAGGCACCTCCATGTCACCGAGCGACTGGTAATCGCCAAGCCCGTGACCGGCACGACCTGAGACCAGGGCGTTAGGTTGGTTTTTACGCACCACAGCAATGAGCTCCTCGACATAGCGCTTGGGCATATTGCCAGGGGTATCAAACCAGACAAGCTCGATCGGGCCATATTCACTGGTGATTTCCTTTACCTGGGGCAGGCATTTTTTCTGATAGTAGTCATCAAACCCGGCAGGTTTTCCATCGGCATCCGTCTTCGGTCCGCCATTGCCTCCCGGGAATGTCCAGTCCTGGTTGTGGGAGTAGTAGAATCCGAAACCGATGCCTACTTCCTTGCACGCCTTGGCAAGATCCTTCATCGGGTCACGCTTGAACGGGGTCGCATCGACCACGTTGAACGTGTTCGACTTGGAATGATACATGGCAAACCCATCGTGATGTTTACTGGTGATAATGATGTATTTCATGCCCGCGTCCCTGGCGAGTTTGGCGATGGCCATGGCATCAAACTTAACCGGGTTGAACTGTTGGGCGAGCCGACGGTATTCCTTGGGGGGGATTCCCGCCATACGTGGGTTCATGATCCACTCGCCAATGCCGTAGTAGGTCTTTTCACCCACCTTGTTACCGAGGTTGGAATACAGGCCCCAATGGATGAACATCGCGTAGTTACCATCCGCAAAGAGCTGGCCGCGCTTGGCATTGTCAGCCCGTAGTTTGACGATCTGGTCACCCCAGAGATCATCCATCTCTTGAGCCGATACAGCACTGGCCAATCCTATGGAAGCGATGACGAGGAGACAGTTATTTGCTAGTTTCTTTTTCATATTTTTCTAGTGATGTCGGGTATCCATCATGGATTGTATGCGGCGGCGGAGCATGCCATGGCGGCATCCCAGCGAACAACCATGCCGGATACTAGGTCAATCCCACCCCCTTGCCCATCCGCAATTTACCCTATACGGCAACTTTTGGAATACTTCTTCTGGCTGGAAAACCACACGCGGGCCATGAAACAAACCAGCGGCGCTGTGGCAACGACTGCACCGCTTGTTTGCATCGATGTTGCAGGGGTCAAACAGACTATTTCGCCGCCGTGTTCTTCTTGCCATTGGCATCACGTCCGTAACTTGGATCGTAAACTGGAACGCCCATTCCTCCGGGTGTTTGCCAACCCGGTTTGGCCTGGTGGGTGACGTAAGCATAGTAAGGAGTGGCTTGGAAGTCGCCGTCGATAAACAAGGGCGCCAGCTTGGTGACTCCTTTTTTCAGGGTCACCTTGAAAGTCACTTCTTTGGCACCCAGGGGGATGTCCACGGTCCGGTCAATACCACCGATGCGTAGCCGCGCTTTTTTGTAGCTGTAGGCCTTGCCGTAGGTTCCGTCGTTGATGCCTTTGTCGGCTTCCACGGGCCAGCGACGGAGTGAAATTTCATAGTCGCCGTCACGCTCGACTTCAATCGCCCAGTGCGATTCCACCGCCACCTCCCCGGCAGCCACATGCGGCTGGTTCCACGGCGGCAGTTCATCCAGCAACCAGTCATGAGACGACAGGGAAACGACCGGCGAGTGATCCGAGCCGATCACCATATAACTGGTCAGATTGTGCTCACGGGAAACATCATTCCAGAACTTGTCATAATCGGCACGGAGGCGTTTCACCACTTCCGGGTGTTGGGCCGCGATATCCTTTGTTTGCTTGGCATCCTCCTTTAGCTCATAGAGTTCTTCTCCGTTGACCAGCCGCCAGCGATCGGTCATCACCGAACAATGACGCCACTTCACCGGATCAACGACCCGTTGGGTTTCGACAACAAGTGAGCGACCGGGCCAGGCCTTGCCGTCGGAATAAAGCAAATCCTTCAGACTCGAGCCATCGAATGCGATCCCGGGGGACTTGAGGCCACAGAGCTCGATCATGGTCGGTAAAATATCAATATGGGCGGTCAGGTTATTGATGGATTTCCCTGCCTCGATTTTTCCACCAGGCCAACGAATGATCAACGGGACGCGGTGGCCACCTTCATACTCGGAATTTTTGGTACCACGCATGTTGCCGTCGTACCCACGTTTCCCTTTGACGCCACTGGCCGTGCCGTTATCGGTCATAAACACAAGGATGGTGTTATCCGCCAGCCCCTCACGCTCCAGCATCGCAGTGAGCCTGGCCATGTTGTCATCGATGTTGCGAATCATCCCGTAGAACTTCACATCGGAAACCTTGGGATTACCCTCATACGGTTTGGAATATTCCTCAGGACAATTCAATGGTATGTGCGGGGCATTGGTCGAGATGTAGGCAAAAAACGGCTTGTCCTTGTTGGCCTTGATAAACTTCATGCCCTCGTCGAACCAGATATCAGTGCAGTATCCAGTGAATTTCCGAAGCTTGCCATTCACGCTGTAGGTATCGTCAAAATAATCATTGCCCCAGTAGTCAGGCGCCTGCCCCACCCCACCAGCGGCATGGTAAACGGCGTGCTTGAAGCCGCGGTCCTCGGGCCGGTATGGATAACAATCACCCAGGTGCCACTTTCCAAACAGTCCGGTCACATATCCGTTTTTACTGAACACATCCGCCATGGTGACCTCCCGACGACGCAGCATGCTCCGACCCTGCACCGTGTGCCATACACCAACCCTGTTAGAATAACGCCCTGTCATGAGGGCCGATCGTGTAGGCGCACAGGTGGGGTCGACATGGAAATTATCAAGCAATGTTCCCTGTGCCCGAAGTTTATCAATGCTGGGAGTTTTGATCGCGGGATTACCGGTAAAACCAAAATCACCATATCCCTGGTCATCGGTGATCACAATGATCACATTGGGAGCTGCTGCAATGGTTGACGCGGCAACGAGACATACCGCTAATCCTGACCAGAGCGGTTTAAGTGGGAATGGATTCATCATATTGCTGTTAGTTGACGATGTGTGAGGGCAACCCTAGCTCCATTCTTGGTTTTTTATTTTCATTTGCAATGAAAAAACCGGACCAGCCTGGCGCCAAACCGGGGATTTTATAGACAAAACAAGAGATTGCAGAGCCCCCCAGGCCATTCACAGCATGATGCATAGAACCAGCTCTTCAAATGGTTAGAGTCTGGGAAGCCTGACGCTCGGTAGAACCGCATGTTTGGTTCGAGTAACCCCCGACCGCCACCTGCGGATTCCGACCAGTGCGGCAGACATCCCCTACCGCCCCCCACTTGAACGCTCTCTATGAAAGAACATCCTATAATGAATGAATCGTTCCGCCTTATCAGCTTGCCTTCCTCCGGTAAGCTCCTACTCTTTTCTGAAAATAGATCACTTTGATGATCGTAGCCTTGTCACCGGGTTCACTCACCCTCTCATCAAAAAACCATCACTATGAAAACCGCACTACTCTGTCTTGTAACCGTCCTATTACTGCCTCACCACGCCGACGCCAAACTGAAAGCGCTCATCATCGACGGCCAGAACAACCACGCGGTGTGGCCGAAGTCCACGATCATGATGAAACAGTATCTGGAGGACACCGGCCTGTTTGACGTCAAGGTCATCCGCACCTGCTTCACCTGGAATGGCAATCGCGAAAAAGCATTCCTTCCCCTGGCGGACGCCGGTAAAACCCAGGATCTCAACAAATCCAAGCCGGACCCTGGTTTCAGCCCGCAATTCTCCGACTACGATGTGGTGATCTCCAACTTCGGCTGGGGTGCCGCGAACTGGCCGGAGGCCACCCAGAGGGCGTTTGAAAAATACATGCAGGAGGGCGGCGGCTTTGTCTCCGTTCACGCCGCCGACAACTCGTTCGGAAAATGGGCGGAGTACAACAAGATGATCGGCCTCGGCGGCTGGGACGGTCGCAATGAGAAAGACGGCCCTTATGTCTATTACAACAACGACGGCAAACTCATCCACGACACCTCGAAGGGCAGCGCCGGCACCCACGGCCCGCAGCACAACATCCCCATCACCGTGCGTGTCACCGATCACCCGATCACCAAGGGCATGCCCAAAAACTGGCTGACCTCCAAGGACGAGTGCTACGCCAAACTCCGTGGACCGGCACAGAACATGACCATTCTCGCCACCGGCAAAGACAGCTCGGGCAAACCACCCACGGACCGCCACGAGCCCATCCTCATGGTCCTCGACTACCACAAGGGCCGCGTGTTCCACACCACCCTCGGGCATGACGACTATTCCTTCGAAGGTGTCGGATTCATCGTCTCGTTCACACGCGGGGTGGAATGGGCCGCCACCGGCAAGGTCACCCAGCCGATCCCCGCGGACTTTCCCACCGCGGAGAAAAACGTGCAACGGAAGTTCGTCCTCAAGACCCCGGCCGGCGCCAAGCCGTGATGCCCCCCCTGAAGGCGATGCCTTAAACCGCTTCCCATACATAGACTTGCTTGCCAGCAAACAAGAAACCTTTCCCATCTGTAATTGTTACTGCCGCAGTTTTTACTTTTTCCTATCAACCACTACCCACCCAATTACCCCATGACAGTACACACAGACGAGGATGCGGTCGATGAAATCGTCGGCGGTGAATACGAGCGCGAGCCCGTGCCGCAAAAAGCCTGGAAAGGCCCCAAGGCGTTCTGGGGGATGTACGCCGGCGAGCACGCCGCGGGCACGGAGTTCATGATCGGCCCCCTGTTTCTCGCCGCGGGCGCCTCCCTCAAGGACCTGATGTTCGGCCTGTTGTTAGGAAACATCCTCGCCGTACTCACATGGCGCTACCTGGTGCTGCCGATCGCCATGAACCGCCGCCTGACCCTCTATTTCCAGTTGGAGAAAATCGCCGGGCGCAACATGGTGAAAATCTACAACGTCACCAACGGCGTACTGTTCTGTTTCCTTGCCGGGGCGATGATCACGGTGTCGGCATCCGCCGTCGGGGTGCCCTTCGACATCCGTTTCGAGGTGCCGGACGCCACCTTCGGTCTCAGCGGGGCGGGCTTCACAGGCATCGTGGCCGTGGTCGGCATCGTCATCGCGGCGGTCGCGGCCGCGGGATACAACATGGTGTCGCGCTTCGCCAACATCGCCGCGCCCTGGATGATCCTCGTGTTTGCCGCCTGCGGGGTCGTCTCGCTCGCGCAGATGGACGCCCATTCGTTCGAGCGGCTCAACACGGTCTGGAACGACGGCGTCGCCTTTGTCCAGGTCGCCAACGGCCCGGAGAACTTCGGGTTCTGGAAAATCGTCGTCTTCGCCTGGCTCTGCAACGCCGCGATGCACTTCGGTATGGCGGATCTCTCGATCTTCCGCTTCACCAGGTCCAAATCCGCCGGCTGGGCGCCCTCCGTGGGTATGTTCCTCGGCCACTACATGGCGTGGATCTGCGCGGCACTGCTGCTGGCGGCGCTGATTGCCACCAACCCCGGAGCCGCCGTGAACAGCGCCGGAAAAGTCCAGGCGGACCCCGGATTCCTCGCCTGGAACGCGCTGGGCTGGACCGGCATCATCTGCGTGGTCATCGCCGGATGGACCACCGCCAACCCGACGATCTACCGCGCCGGCCTGGCATTCCAGTCCCTTTTCCCCAGGGCGCCCCGCACCACCGGCGTGCTGCTCGCCGGGCTGGTGGCCACCGGCGCCGGCGCCTTCCCCAACCTCTCCGCCCAGTTGCTCGGCTTCGTCGGCACCTACGGCATGATCCTGGGGCCGATGGGCGGCATCATCTTTGTCAACCATTACCTTGCCAAACGGCTCGGCTTCCACGAGGACGCGGCGGACGCCACCCGCTCGTCGTTCAACACGGCGGTGCTGCTCGCCTGGCTGATCCCCGCCGTCCCCGGCCTCTGGCTGGTGCTCTATCAGGGGGTCTTTGCCGCCTACCTCGTGATCCCCGCGTGGCTCGCCTCGGCCGTCCTCTACGTCGTGCTCGGAAAAATGATGTTCACGAACAACAGCCATTCCCAATCCTCATGAAAAACCTACCCGCATACGCAAAACCCGTTAGCTGGGCGTCACTGCTGCTCATCATCCTGCCGCCGATCCTGTTTTTCACCGGCGGCATCGGCGCGCCGTTGATGAACCAGCTCCTGCTTGCCGGGACGTTCATCTGGTTTCTATCCGCCTCACTCTGGATGAAGTCGGAATGACCGCCGCCGCACACCAAACACCACCGGACACCCGTCCCCAGACAATGCATTTTCCCACGACCCGCCGACCCCTCGTTCTCGCGGCAATCACCACCCTCACCGCATGGCCGCTGACCGCCGCCCCGGTGAAGCTGGTGGACCAGCAACCCGCCGCCGTCACCGCGCCCGACCAACGGACCGTCCTCGTCGATTTCGGCCGCGTGGCCTTCGCCAACATCCGGCTGGCCATCCCCGCCAACGCGGACCAACCGATCACCGTGCATTTTGGCGAGGCATTGAAAAACGGCCGCATCAACCGCAAGCCACCCGGCACCGTCCGCTACGCCTCCGTCACCATCCAGCCCAAGCCCGGCACGGTGATGCGCATCGCTCCTCCAGCCGACAAACGGAACACCAAGAAAACCAACGACGCCCACCCGCCCGCCATCCTGACGCCCGGGGAGTGGGGGGTTGTCCTGCCCTTCCGCTGGATCGAGGTCGA
Organism: Akkermansiaceae bacterium; assembly: GCA_024233115.1. Taxonomy (NCBI): domain Bacteria; kingdom Pseudomonadati; phylum Verrucomicrobiota; class Verrucomicrobiia; order Verrucomicrobiales; family Akkermansiaceae; species Akkermansiaceae bacterium. The sequence goes on along the minus strand of JACKQB010000001.1, from coordinate 617,817 downwards.
GGGCTGGCCCGGCGAGCTGAAACCCACCCAAATCACCCGCCAGGCCGCGTTTTCCGCCACCTGGGACGATGACGCCGCCGCCTTCGAGTGCTCCGATGAAACGCTGAACCGTATCTGGGAACTCTGCCGGTATTCGATCAAGGCCACCACCTTCGCCGGCGTCTATGTCGATGGCGACCGCGAGCGCATCCCCTACGAGGCGGATTCTTATCTGAACCAGCTCAGCCATTACTACACCGACAACGACATCCGCTTCGCACGCGACACCTACGACCGACTGATCCATTTCGCCACCTGGCCGACTGAGTGGGCGCCCCACATGATCTTCATCGCGCACGCCGATTGGATGCAAACGGGCGACAGGGAATGGATCGCCCCGCGCTACGAAAAACTCAAAACCAAGGCCCTCCTTGAACGCGCCGGCCCCGACGGACTCGTCACCAGCGACGCCCGGCAGAGGAAAAAATCCGACATCGTCGACTGGCCGAAGACGGAGCGCGACGGCTACGTCTTCACCGCGAAAAACACCGTGGTCAACGCCTTCCACCTCGCCGCCATTCAACGCCTGGCGGCTCTGGCCCGCGCCATCGGCAGGGACGGTGAGGCCGGGGAGCTCGAGGCGCGTTTCAACAAGACCCACGCCGAGTTCCAGAACCAGCTCTTCGACACAAAGCGCGGCATCTACGTCGATGGCGTCGGCACCCGGCACGCGTCCCATCACGCGAACTTCTTCCCCCTCGCCTTCGGGCTTGTGCCGGAGGAAAACAGAGCCAGCGTCATCAATTTCCTGCGCGCCAAGGGCATGGACTGCTCGGTTTACGCCGCCCAGTACCTGCTGGAGGGCCTGTTTGAAAACGGAGCCGCCGACAAGGCGCTCGACCTGATCACCGCCGACAACGACCGTAGCTGGAAACACATGGTCAACAGCGGCACCACCATCACCTGGGAGGCCTGGGACCAGAAATACAAACCGAACCAGGACTGGAACCACGCCTGGGGCGCCGCCCCGGCCAATCTCCTGCCCCGCTACCTCCTCGGCGCCCAAGCCGCCGAACCCGGCTGGAAACGCGCCTCGATCCGACCGCACACCGGCGGGCTGAAACACGCCAAGGGCAAGGTGCCCACCCCCCGCGGGCCGATCCTCATCCACTGGATCCAGGACAAGACATTCAAGCTCTCCCTCACACTTCCCGCGAAGCTCCCTGCGCACATCGACCTACCCGCCGCAGCCGGCTCATCCACGGTCCTGGTGGACGGCAAAAAGGTCGCCGCCACCCGCAGCGGCACGCGCTGGACCCTAACAGACACCGTCTCCGGCACGGTGGAAATCGAGGTGCGATAACAGCCACGTTTTTTTGCGGGAGGCGACAAGTGGTCGGGTCCGGGCAGACAATCCAGGGGGAGGCATGGAGAACAAGGGTTTTATTTTTGACACGAAATACGCAAAAACGCCCCGAGACGGTAAGGATATTCTGGCAACCCCAATTTTTTCCCGACCCATAAAACCGCCCATACCCCTTGATTTACGCACACTACGGGACCACACTACGTGACAGACCTGAATGGCACTAATCCTTCCTGGAGACTTGGCAGCTCATCCACTCCATCTTTGAATAACCACCGCCATGAGAACCTACACCATTACACTCCACAAGGGGCAGAACAGCCTCACCATCATCCAGGAATACCTCTATGACACCATCCGCAGCAACATTGAAATCCACGGAAACCCCAACCTCTTTGACAACGCCCAATTCCCCGTCCCCGCTGAAAAGCTCGAGCAAGCCGTCGCCTATTTTTGCAAACGCCGCCCAGGCACCACCTACACCCTCACCCACGACGGCGGTGACTGCCCAACCCTCATCTGCTGAACATGGACCTCACAGACACGCAGAAACAAGCCCTCCGCATCACCAACGATGTCGCCGCCGGAAAGCTCGAGCCAGCCGCCGCCATCGCCGCACTCATCAAACTTGGCACCCATCCCGACCACGCCCGGGAAATGGTACACGTAGCCACCGGCCACAGTGACCTGCACGTGGAGGACTAACGCCAGAAATTCCAATGGACCAGGAAACAATTGCCAAGGCCGCCGCCATCAAACAAGCCGCCAGTGAGGGCACACTCTCCGAAAAAGAAGCTGTCCGCCAGCTCATCGCCCTCGGCTCGGACCCCGTCGTCGCCGCCTACTACATCGAGGCCGCCATCCACGGCGAGGACGACTGCCCGGAACCGTAGCGAACAATCATCTTCGCCCCCCGTAAAAACAATCTTTTGAACTGCAAAAGGCCTGTCCCGTAGTGCTGTCCTACCCAGTTGCCTTTGAGCAGGTAGAGGGCATTGGCGAATCAAGCGTGGCTCATGCGCTTACTGGCGAATTGTAGGGCACCCTTGATGAAGGTGGTTACCAGCGGGCTGCAATTCACGAAACGTAGCTTGCTCTTGAAATCGGCGGGATGGCCTTCCACCAGGTTGCCGATAAAGGCGTTGACAAAGGAATCTGTCATCGAGCTGACACCCACGAAATTGAGCACGATCTTATCTGCTTTTTCCCAATGTGGCTCGATTTCCTGACGACGCAACTGATCGCCCAAGGTGCCATTGGCAGCAAAGGTTCCCACGTGATCGTGTAGTTTGAATTCGAGATTCACGGCCATACTATTCGAACATTTCATCCCAGTTGTCAAGCCCAGAGGGAAGGATACGGGCACGGACATCGTTGATAATGCTCTGGTAATCAACGATTTCATCGATTGTCATCTCAATGCTGACGAGCACTCCAGGAGTCGTCAAGCCGCTGTTTTGCTGGAATCTTGCCCCGGTGTCACCGATGCGGGTGTAAACGGCATCTTCTGTGATGACCTGCATTCTTCCGTAGGTTTGGCGCACCAGTTCATCGACCATTGACAGCCCGACACCTCGGTTGACGGGTTGCGCGTAAGGGCCGGTGGGTGGACGGAGTAAAGCGGCGGAAACCTTGGGCTCCATGGCTTTTTGCAGGGCGTCCAGAGGGCTGTGGAGTTCTTGTTCCAGAGGGGTTCCATCAAAGCTGCGGCGGAGGCCTATGCCGTTGTCCGCCACGGCCACACGCACCACCCCGGTGGCAGGGTAGCGCTGGGCACATAAAAACCCTTCGCCCTGTGAGTGCTGGGCGACGTTGGTGATGATTTCACCGATGGCGTAACTGAGGCACTCAAGGACGTCCGTTGATTCACGAGCCATGCAGGATGCCACTTCACGGGCAATACGATCAATGCCATGACCGCTGGTAATTTTCCTGATCGAGACAAAACGTCCTGCGGCGTTGTGACGTTGGAACGGTTCATCGAGCTGAAGGCCCAATTGATCAAAAAAGTCCATCCGCTTCAGGTAATCGCGCGCGGGGCATTTGTTAAAATGACAGCCGTAGAGTTGTTTGCCATCCTTGCCCCATTGCCTGAGACGAGCCAGCAGCACAACAATGGATGCCGGATGGTAAAAACGCACCTCCTGAAAATCGACCCTCACCTCGTCCCTTCCCTCGGCCGCATTGAGCAACGGAACCAACACGCTCAGACCGCGTTCCTTGGCTTCTGCCGGGAGTCGGAGTTCGTGTGCCATGGGGTTATTCCACCGTGACTTGCCCGTTCATGAGCATGGGGAGGAGCCAGTCGCGGAGGGTGGTTAGGTGTTGGTTTTGTTGATGGAGGTTTTGTGTTTGCTCAATGATGAGATTGAGCTTTGCATCGAGCTGTTCCGTCAGTTCCAGTGGAGGGATCGCAATACGGCTTTGATCCAAATGGTCTTTGGTAATGTGTCCCATGGTAGTTTTACGCAGTTCGGCGATCATCTTGAAATGTTGCAGATAGTTCAAGAGCGTAAAATAGCAGAAGGAGCGAGGATAGGTTGCTGATGTGACTCTGAATATATGTTGATTTAAAGCGCCTTTACCTCCGGCCCACAACATGACTTCAAGGGATGCTGACCACGAAAAAAGAATGTCCCCATTGTGGACAATTACTTTAGCCGGAACCTCTGAGGTCACTGTTTCCGAGTTTTGGGTAAAGCCGTCACGCATCTCCCGGATTTTAATGACCCTAAGCGTATCGCCGCCATTTGGCGGGTATTTTTGGCAAGCTATGCCGTTTGTGAAGGTTGCAATATCCGGTAGGTTTCCAACTTGCCAGCCTTCGGGTATATCGCGTTTGAGCTGTGCGTCATAAATCATTTTGCCGCCGGAGGATTTGTAGGGTTTGCCTTCGAGGTGGGGCTTGCCCATGGCGGCGGCTTGGGCGGCGGTGACGGGGAACTCAAACTGCACAAACCAGTAGTCGTAGAGCAATTTCGCCATGCCCTCCAGCTCCGCGTTGATGCGCTTGTTGAGTTCCATTTTTTGATGGATCAGATAAAGGAAATCACCCACTTTGACTTGCTCATCGTAATTTGGGAGAAGCAGATTCAGATACGAAAAGATCTGTTCATTCAGACTACACCTGAGGGTCATCACCGCATTATTGTTCATCGTCTTTCTGAACAATCCGCTCCGCAGGTAGAACGCCATATACTTATGATATGCCTTTTTCGATTGACTTGGCCTCAGCCGTTTTAAAAATCCACTATATGTCGCTTTGGGATAGTCCTCTGTCACCACACAACTCATCCCAAGCTCATCCAATGTTTCGCTTGTCCTTGTTAGGAAAATATCACCTTCCTTGACTGAATAAGTTTCCTGTTCCTTTTCTGAAGTGGACATGAGGTCAGGGAGGCTTGTCGGCAAAAAATAATTATTGAACACCGATGTAAACGATACAAATGGAGATCCATGCCCAGCTTGATCTTTGCCAGTAGAAATACCGGAACTCATCGCGTAGAGTTCACTAAATTTATGTTTGGTCAGATCCATCATAAATCAATTTTCTCAAGGTTCTTGGCAATCGCCTTCTCCAATTTCCGCGACTCCTTGAACAGCTCATCCAGCCTTTCCTGATAGCCGCCCATCTTCTGTTCAAACTGCTCGTGGGTAATATCCACGTATTCGATTTTCACCTCGAAGTATTGGCCGGCGCTGAGGGAGTAGTTTTTGGCGGTGATGTCGTCGTAGCTGACCACGACGGAGAGGTCATCGACGGCTTGTTTGTTGTTGAAGGTGGCGATGATGCGGTCTTCTTCCCCGGAGCTGAGTAGCGTCTTCTGGTTTTTGCCTTCCTTGACCTTGGTGCCGAGGTTAGAGGCGTCGATTAGGACTACGTCTTTTTTGTTAGTGGCATCGAGGAAGAGGATGGAGACGTTGGTGCCGGTGGTGGCGAAGATGTTGGAGGGCATGGAGACCACGCCGGCGAGCATCTTGTTTTCAACCAGGTGCTGGCGGATGTTTTTATCGATGCCGGACTGCGCGGTGATGAATCCTGTCGGCACCACGATGGCGGCGTGGCCTTTTTCACTGAGTGAATGGATGATGTGCTGGATGAAGAGCAAGTAGATGGCCATCTTGTCCCTGGACTTGGCGGGGACCTTGGGAATGCCTGCGAAGAAGCGGTCCTTGTTCGCCTTAGTATCGAGGTCGTCGCGGAAGTCTGAGAAGTCGAGCTTGAAGGGTGGGTTGGAGACGATGTAGTCGAACTTCCTGAGCGTGCCGGTGTCGGCGTCCTTGTGGTAGGGGTGGTGGATGGTGTTGCCCTGGATGATGTTGGGGATCGAGTGGACGAGGTTGTTGAGGATCAGGTTCAGGCGCAGCAGACTGGAAGACTTCTGTGAAATGTCCTGTGAGTAGATCGAGCACTTGTCCTCACCGATGGCGTGGGCGAGGTTCATCAGCAGCGTGCCCGAGCCTGCGGAGGGGTCATAGCAGGTGACGTTCCGGATTTTCCCGCCACCGGGGACCAGGCAGGCGGCCATGATCTTGGCGACGGCGTGCGGGGTGTAATACTCGGCGTATTTGCCGCCGCCGTCCTTGTTGTAATCCTTGATGAGATACTCGAAGAGGGTGGCAAAGAAATCGAATTTCTCGGAGAAGATTTGCTCGAAGGAAAAGTGGATCAGCTTGTTCATCATCGCGCGGCAGAAGCTGTCGCGTTTCGAGGGATCGGAGATGTAGTTGCTGATGCGCTCAAAGAGGACGATCTTCGAGCCGCCTTCTGTTTTTACCGAAAAGATGTCCGAGTTCAGCGCGGCGATGTCGATGAGGGTGTCGTCGAAGGTGGTGGCGAAGTTGTCATCGTTGGTCTTGGCAAAAAGGGCGGAGATCAGGTGTGCGGGCTGGAGCTGGGCGGTACCTGCGCCGAGCTGGAGCAGGAGCATCTCGTAGTCGTCCGCCGGGTAGGCGGCGAGCGCGTCCTCCCACGATTCCGCCTTCCTGAGCTTGGGGTCGATTTTCTTGACCTCATAAGCGAATTTATCGTTGAGGAACTTGTAGAGAAAGACCTGGGTGATGATCTTGAACTCATTGCCATCGTTGCCGAGGCCGTAGTTCGCGCAGACGGCCTTGAGGTCGTCGATGAGAGTGGTCGCCTGGGTTTGAAAAGTGCGTGTAGTGGTCATGCTGGTTGCTGTCCGTGATACTCAGCAAGATACTCCTTCATCACAAGGTTTTTGATGAATTTGGCACTGTCTGGAGTCAGGGAAATATTGTGTTCTCCCTTGAACTGCTCGATGACGATACGCACCATTTCCTTTTCCGAGAACGACTCGTTGTTGAGGATCTGGGAGTTGTGGACGAGCTGTTCATCGGTGCGTTTCTTGAGGTCTTGCAGGGCCTTGATGAGTTTGCGCTCGTCTCGGGTGGGTTCTCCTTTTTCGCGTAGGCGTTTATGGATGCGGGCGTATTTGGCATCGTTGGCATACTTGGCGCGCAGTAGCTGGTTCTTGCGCTCCAGCTCGCGGGCGCGGGCGTGGAGGTCATCCAGTGCCTCGATGTAGGCCTTCATGTCCTCCTGGGTCATTTCCTGGAGATTCATCTTTTGGAAAATCCTTTCCAGCTCGGCTTTCAGCGACAGGAACTCGGGGTCTCCGGGGTCGATGCTGCCACCGAGGCCTTCACGGGTTTTGCGCAGGCTGTTTTTCAGTTCGTCGGCAATGACCAGCTCGGACTCGCCGGTTTTGTGGAACATGAAGAGGATGTCCTCGAGGGCTACGTTGAGTAGGTTTTTGGTTTCGTCTCCCTGTTCCAGGGCATGTTTTTCATTGAGCAGGGCGAGGTGGTTGTTGGCCTCGATTGACAGCCTGGTCAGTTTTCTAAAATCAAGCTCATTGAGCATTTCATACTGGCCGGAGAGGCGGATCAGGTTGTAGAGGCTGCGGGCGTTGTTGAGCGCGCGGGTGAGTTCGCGCATGGTGTCGCGGTCCTGGATCTCGCTGATTTGTTGGGAAAAGGTTTCGGCGTTGTCGGTATCGAAGTGGAGTAGGACGTGTTTGATCTCCTCGATCTCGGCGGTGATCTCCTGCTCGGTTTTGAACAGGTTCGAGTAGTGGTCAATCTCGCTGCCCAGCTCGCCCTCGAGTTCCCTGAAGTAGTCCTCGTTGGTTTTTTTAAACTGCTTGCTGATGTCCACGAAGTCCACCACGTAACCGTAGCGGAAGGATTTGTAGGTGCGGTTGACGCGGGTGAGTGCCTGGAGAAGGTTGTGGGCCTTGATTATGCGGCCAAGGTAGAGTTTCTTGAGACGCTTTGCATCGAAACCTGTGAGCAGCATGTTGAAGACAAAGAGGATGTCGATGTTTCCATCCTTGAAGTCCTCCACCCATTGCCGGCGGTCGTCCTTGGTGCCGACGTCATGCAGGATGAGGGCGTGGGAGTTGACCGTGTGCGCCTTGACCTCGCGGGTATGGTAGGGAACCGTTTTACCGGCAGCGCGTGCGTAGTCGCCTATGCCGCTGGAGTAATCGTAGTGGTGGGAGCTGTATTTTCTTTCAAAGACCTCCGCCATCATCCGCGCTTGCTCGGCTGAATCACAGATGACCATGGCACCGATGGTGGGGTCGCCATAGGCGATGCGGGATTGCTCGAAGTCGCGCACAATGTAGTCGAGCATCGGCTCCACGAACTTTGCGTGGGCATTGAGCTGCTTGCGGTTTTTGCCGTCCTTGAGGATGTCGATTTCCTCCAGCACGGCGGCGAGTTCCATTTTGTATTTGGTCTCTATTTCCTCCCGGATCAGGCGCAGGGTGTAGCCGTCGGCGATGGAGGCGTTGTAGTAGTATTTGTGAATGTAATCGCCAAACAGGTCGCGTGACCTGAGGTTGTCGCCGATGAGTGGGGTGCCTGTGAGTCCTATCTTGATTGCGTTGGGGTCGGACTCATTGAGGTTGGAGAGGAAGCTCCCTTCGGGATTATACGAGCGGTGAACCTCATCCAGGAAGTAAACGCGCTGGAGCTTGATGTCGTAGTCGGCGGCGGTGACCACATCGGACTCGTCTTTGAACTTCTGGATATTGACCACGGTGATCTCGGGGCGGCCTGAGTCGTTGTGGATGGCGTGGGTGGACCGGATGTCGCGGGCAAATGCATCGCGTGAATTGACGGTATGCACGACCAGGCCCCGGCTTTTGAACTCATGGCTCGCTTGGGTCAGTAGGTCGATGCGGTCCACGATGAAGTAGAACTTCGGGATGATGCCTTTTCTGCTGAAATAATCGGTCAGGTGGTGGACGTTGTAGTAGGCGAGCGCGGTCTTGCCGCTGCCTTGGGTGTGCCAGATGATACCCTTGCGCGTGCCGTTTTCGAGGGCTTGCTCAATCGCCATGGTGGCGAAGATTTGCGGGTAGCGCATGATGTGTTTCTCATAGCCTCCATGGGTGCCATGCACGTAAGCGATGCCGAACTTGAGTAGGAAGGCGAGGCGGGCCCTGCTGAAAAGGGCGGTGGAGAGGCGATTGGTGGGGGTGTCTGGTGATTTGTTGGTGGCAAACTCAGGCGTGTCCTTAATGCTTTGGAGGTTGGTGTCTTTCAGGATGAAGTTCTCAGTAACCTCACCCACCTGGGTTAGGGGTTTGGCGAGGTCGGGTTCATTTTCCTCACGAAAGTAGTTGAATATCGGTTCGGTGTAGGAGGGGGATGCGTAATAGGCACCTTGCAGAGGCTCCGGCGAGCTGTCGTCATACTCCATGTTGTTGGAGAACACCATGAGCTGGGTGATGTTGACAAAGCGACGAAATTTCTTGTTCTGGAAGCGGGTGTTGATGCGCCGCCTCTCGGCAAGGATACCGTTGCGGTTGTTGGGCTTTTTCACCTCGATAAAAACCAAGGGCATGCCGTTGATCAGCAGCGTGATGTCAGGGCGGAACTCCTCGTCGCCATTGACACAGGGCAGCTCGGTGACGACGTGGAAGGTGTTGTTGCTGAAGTCCTCGAAGTCGATCAGCTTTGTGCCTGACTGGGTGGTGATCGCCTCGTAGAACGCCTTGCCAAGGTCCTCGTTGTCGAGTTTGAGCGAGAGGTCTTTGTAGATGCGGTTCAGCTCCGGCGGCTCCAGCCCGCCATTGATGCGGTCAACGGCTTCTTTGAAAACATCGGTGAAAATATTGTTCGAGCTGTCCCATTTATGGTCCTTCAACGAAAGATAATCGTAGCCCATGCTGACCAGATGGAGGATGGACGGGATTTTCACCCTGGAGTCTTCGTTGAATTTGGCCGACATGCTGCTGTTTGCTCTTTGAAGTTACACCTAGCAGAATGATTGAGCGGGGTAAACCATCATCTTTTCAAACAACATCAAAGGGAACGAGAACCCCGTCAATATCCAAAAATAGAATGGTTTTCCTCATACCGTCTTGGAAAGAATCATTGGCGGTTTACCCATCGTTGTCAAATTCAAGGACCCACTCGAACCGCGCCTTGGAAACTGGCGGGAATAGAGGCAACTCTGATTGTCTGCCCCGACCCATAAAACCGCCCATACCCCTTGATTTACAAGGCTCACAGGCGTTTTGATAAAAATACTCCCGACAGGAATCGAACCTGTATCTAAGGTTTAGGAAACCCTTGTTCTATCCATTGAACTACGGGAGCGCGGGGAATGTTTGACGTTTATTTTCTGTCTAGTCAAGTAGTGTTGGCAGGATTTTCCCGGAACTCCCAGATCGGACGGCAAGCAGCAGTGAGCTTACACGCCGCTTATTGGAAAACCTTTTCCACCCACTCCGGGTGGTCAACAAAGGGGTTTCTATTCCCCTGGTAACTCCGGTGGATCTGGTTGTTACGCGTTTTTTCCCTCTTCACTAACAGGATCAAACTGATGCCATTTTTGGGGAACCGAAAGTTTCCCGCGCACGCCTTGGGTCAGGCTTGGTGTATCTGATAATTCGAGATCCACGGAGCCCGGCTCATCCCCCTCGTAGCGCACCGCCATATAAAACAAGGCACGGGCTATGTCTCCTTTCACCCCGTTGGGGGGCTCCCATGAATCGATATCGTGTGAGAATTTTTCTCCTCCGTGGTCATCGCTGACAGGGCGGTCAGCCCCGGCGAACCTTGGTGACCACGTTATTCTCAAGGACAAAGTTCAAACGATCCGGGCGGTGGTCCATGGTGGCGGGGAGTGGTCGACCATCCTTGAGAACAACCCGGCAGGGAAGCTTGCGCTGCTTGGCCAGTTCCACTGCTTTTTCGTAGCTGAGGCCAATGAAGTCATCGTCATTACCCTTGAGTGGCTTTGCCGCTTTTCCATCCTTGGCCGTGTAGACCGGCTGGCTTCCCTCGAGGTGTTTTTGCAATTCCTTGGGAGTGACACCAATGACACCCTCCTGATCCCAATTCCAGGTTTTTCCTAACAGATAAACCACTCTTTTCCTATCAGCCAGGCCTTTGCCTAATTGGATCGTATCGCTGGCTTTACCGATCGCGGTTAACCCGACACCCCCGGGCGGGTTCGCCAAGCAGACCAGCAGGAGTTGATCGCCCCGTGTATGCGCGCTTTGGATTTTTAATTTCCATCCCAAAGTAGGAGTCTTGATCGTGACCGTAACGGGAACCCTGGCTTCATCGTTGGCAGCGTGTATCAATGAAAACGGGACAATCAGACTGACCAGGGGGGTGAGGAATACTTTTTTCATACCTGTATTGTAATCGAATGAACGTTGAGTGAAACAATAAATTCACCTGTGCAAAAATGGTGCGGGATCGGTGCAGGGGAGACTGCCCTCCCCGGACGCGACCAGGCCCGCCATCAGCCCGGTGGATTAGCAACCGAATTACCTTGAGGCTCAAGCAGCTTTGGACTTTGTTTTTGTCGTGCAAGTGAATGATAAGATTTCCAGCCTCCGCGCTGCCATGGCGGACGAAAACATCGATGCCCTGATCGTGGCCAACGCCGACCCGCATCATAACGAATACGTGGCCGGGCGTTGGTGCTGTCGGCAATGGCTCACTGGCATGAAGGGTTCAGCTGGTACGGTGGTGATCACCCCCGACTGGTGTGGGCTTTGGACAGACAGCCGTTATTACGAAATTGCCTCGGATGCCATCAAAGGAACCGGGATTGAACTGATGCGCATGAGTGATCTGGGTGTCCTATCCATCGATGACTGGCTGAAAGCTAATCTCGAAAACGGCAAAACCGTCGCCTTCAACGGCGCGGACACCGATCTCAATCAGGCCAAAAAATGGATTAAGGCGTTCGAACTCGCCGGTTTCAAAATCAGAACCGACCTCGACCTGATAGAAACCATCTGGACCGACCGCCCCGCAGCACCCAAGGGTGAGTTGTTTCTGGTGGATGACCAATACGCCGGACAAAGCACCGGGGAGAAGATCACCGCCGTCCGCCGTAAAATGCGGGAGCTGAAAATCGGTGCCCATCTGCTGGGGCGCACAGACGAATCATGCTGGTTACTCAATTTCCGTGGAACAGATATTTTTGCCAACCCAACCCCCTACTGCTACACCCTGGTGACGATGGACGAGGTGCTGTTTTTTGTCGATTCCGATAAACTCACCGGTGAAGCGACGGCGAGGTTTGAATCCGCCGGTGTGACGATCAGAGACTACGGCGAGGTGGAGCTTGTTTTAAAATCCCTCGATCCATCCACACGCCTACTTCTGGTCCCGGCCTACATCAGTTATCACCTTGCGAAGGCAGCGGAGCATTGTGTGCAGGTTGAAGGCCGCGCTATCGTCACTGACCTGAAAGCCATTAAAAACGCAACCGAGGTCAAGCACCTGAAACAAGCGCTCATTGACGATGGGGCTGCGATGGTAAAATTTTACACCTGGTTATACCGCAGCCTGAATCATGGGATCACCGTTACCGAGCTATCAGCCAGCCGTAAACTCGAGGCCTTCCGCGCTGAGGTTACCGGCTACCGTCACGTCAGCTTCGAGTCCATCATGGGTTACGGCCCCGATGGTGCCCTTAACCATTACTCGGTGGATGAAACTACCGATAAACTCGTTTTGTTAGAAAGCATCTTCCTGATCGACTCGGGTGGAAATTTTGTCCACGGCACCACCGACACCACCCGAACCATCCCAATGGGTGAGCCGACCCAACAGCAAAAGGAAGACTACACAGCGGTGCTTGGCAGCATGCTTGACTTGCTTCTGTTAGTATTTGCCGAAGGTGCTACCGGCGCACAACTCGATGGCATCTGCCGTCAGGCACTCTGGCGTCATGGGCGCAATTTCAAACACGGCACGGGTCACGGAGTCGGGTTTGGCTTGGAAGTGCACGAAGGGCCGCAGAATATTTCCGGAATTTCCACCGAGGTCATGAAACCGGGCATGATCACCACCATCGAGCCAGGCTGTTATCGTCCTGGCGAGCATGGTATCCGCATTGAAAACATGGTCCACACGGTGCTGGCGCGGGAGACTGCGTTTGGTCGGTTTTTTAAATTTGAAAACCTGACATTCTGCCCGATCAACACCGATCTGATCGAGCCGTCCATGCTTCCGCCGCACCAGATTACCTGGCTCAACAATTACCATGTGGAGGTGTTTGAAAAACTCTCCCCATTGTTGAATGAGGAGGAAAAAGAGTGGTTGAAAAACGAATGTCGTCCCCTGGAGGTTTAACACACGTCAAGCACGCCATCAAACGACTTGGCCAGAGCGCGATCCTTGGTCTAGGATACAAGCATGACCATACGCCCCATGCGTGATGACGAGCGCGATCAAGTCGCGTTACTGATCCATCAGAGCACCAATCACTGGTATCAGAAAAACCGTGGCTTTGAGGTATTTCCCGGAGAAGCGGGTGACTGCCGCCTCTTTACCGATGTCTACGAGGATCTGGACCCGGGGTGCTGCCTGGTCGCGGTTGCTGACGACGGAGGCATCGTCGGTAGTTGTTTCTATCATCCCCGGGAAACACACGTCTCGCTGGGCATTATGAATGTCCACCCCGGGGCAGCGTGCCGGGGTGTGGCGAGGGCACTGCTCGATGCAATCATCAAACGGGCGGAGGGCATGCCGGTAAGGCTCGTTTCCAGCGCGATGAACCTGGATTCCTACTCACTCTATACCAAGGCCGGGTTCACACCGCTTGCACTCTATCAGGACATGCAGTTTCCCAAACCACCCGATACCGGTGATGTTCCAGGCGCAACAGAAACCATACGTGGGGCCACCATCGATGATACCCGGCAAATGGCGGATCTTGAAATGGCTCTCACCGGAATCCGAAGAGAAAAAGACTACCGCTACTTCATCACAAACCAACAAGGTGTCTGGCATACCCTTGTGTGCGAGGAAGGTGGAACTATCACCGGGTTCCTCACGGCAATCAACCATCCAGCCAGTTGTATGTTAGGCCCTGGAGTCTGCCGCAACTGGCAGGTAGCTCTCCGCTTGATCCTCGCCCACCACAAACGCGCGCCGGGGCGACAACCGGTTTTTCTGGTTCCTGCGGACGAAGCCGGGCTGATCAGCCGACTCTACCGGCTCGGTGCCCGGAACCTGGAACTGCACGTCTCACAAGTGCTTGGCGAGTCCATCACGACCACGGGTGTCGTCATGCCAACATTCATGCCGGAGACAGGTTAGTCAAAGGCTTGGAGACCGCAGGAGGAGGGTCGGTTTTCCTTATGACAGGTAATAGGGTCGCATCCGGATGTAATCCGCGTATGATGCGAGCCATTGAACGGCTTCCATGCAATCAACAACCAACTGGCCAAACCATGAGTATGATCCCCAAAGATGAAGAGCGTATCCTTGAATTCGAGTTTCTAAGAGCCACTGAAAACGCGGCCTTGCACAGCTCTCATTGGATGGGGCGCGGTGAAAAGGAATCAGCCGATTATGCAGCTTGTGATGCGATCCGAGGCATGTTCGACCTGATGGATATTCGTGGCGAGGTCGTTATCGGTGAAGGTATCAAGGACGAAGCACCCGGACTTTTCAAAGGGGAAAAAGTCGGCACCTGGTCAGAAGGCAGCCCGAGTTTTGATATTGCCCTCGATCCGGTCGACGGCACGACAAACGTCGCCAAGGGAATGCCCAACTCGATCAGCTGCATCGCAGCCGCCATCCCCGAGGAAGGTGAGGATTGCGCGCTCCAGGAGATCCCGGCATTTTACATGAACAAGCTGTCGTACACCGAGGCCGTGCGCCAGGCCTGGATCAAGGACCCCTCCTTACCCATCAGTGTGGATGCCCCTATTTCAGAGGTCATCAAGATCTCCGCCAAAATCCTTGGCAAAAATATCCGGGACATCACGGTCATGGTGTTAGACCGGCCACGGAATGAGCACATCGTCGAAGAAATACGCAGCATCGGCAGCAAGCTACGCATGATCGCGGACGGCGACATCACGGCAGCCATGGCACCGTCGTTACCGAGTACTGACGTCGACCTCTACGCGGGCATTGGCGGATCACCCGAAGGGGTTCTATCAGCAGCAGGTCTACGCTGCCTGGGCGGCGGCCAGCAAGCCAAAATCTGGCCAGCCGACGAGGCAGAAAAACAGCAACTCATCGCCAGTGGCTGGGGTGACAAACTGGACACCATTTTCCGTTCCCGCGATTTGGCAAAGGGGAACAACATTATATTTTCAGCCACCGGTATCAGTCCGAGCCCCCTGCTGAAAGGCGTCCACGTCGACGGGCATACCGCCATCACCCACTCGGTACTGATGCGTATTCGGAGTAAAACGGTTCGCTTTATCGAGGCACACCACGACCTCAGGACCAAGACCATCCATTTACGATCCACACATCAGGAAACCAGGATGGGGTAACAGCCCATGCAAGCGATTAACTGATTGCCGCTTATCGCGACGAGACAAATGATCGCCAACGCGCATCTCTAACTCCCGCTGGAGAACGTGACTTGTGCAGAAGCAAGTCAACACCCATCACTGCGGCACGAAGCTTCGGTATAAGACGAGTCAATAAAACCTCAAACTCTTGATCTGATTGATGAATCTTTTCAGGAACGAGAATGAAATCTGGGTGACTCATCTCATTTCGAAGTCGTATCAAATTAGCAATCGCCTCCCTTTCCGAGTGTATAGCATCAATCCATTCAGACCATACATTGAAGTCTCTACTTAATTTCCCCAAATGAGCGATAACGGCCTGTTGCTCATATTGTTCGTAGGGCATCATGGCAATATTCTGTGGCTATTTTAACCAGGCTCACCAGATTCGAGAAAGTAGATCATGCGCCAGATGCGGTCGCTTTCTCCACGTTCGATAACCTGCATGGGTGTGGATCCCTCGAAGGCTTTGTTGGGTTCATCTAACCAATCAGCAACCTCCGAGGCTTCTTGCACAAGGGTTTCCAATGCGGAGAGAAGACGATCAAGCTCGGTAAATTTCTGGCGGGCGGGCGGGGCCACTTTTTTCCCACCGAGCCAATTGGCAATAGAACGAGGAGCGTAACCACTAAGCCGGCCAATCTCGGGTTGAGTGAACCCGTAGCGATCCTGTAATGCCCGGATCTTCATGGATGTCGCTGTTCGAGGTTTGTTCTCTTTTATCGTAGCCATGGTTAATACGTGCACTATTTCCTGTATATTTGCAAGAAACAATTCATCAAATTATGGCTTCTTGCGCACCTTCCATTGTTTCGCTGTTGTGCATAACATCCGATCCAGCGTCTCTTGATCGTAGATGGATACCTGACTCGACTTCATTTTGTTAGCAGGAAAATAAGCGGTATTCACACCTCCTCTGACAGCAGAGGATCGGGCGATGAGAGCCTCTACGCCCGAATCAAAAGCTGCACGCCCTACTGTTTGAGTTAAACTTTCGGCACCACCATCCTGAATTTTTCTCCAGTCCTCTTCTTTTAGATGTTTGAGCACCAAGCCAAGCCGTCGCTGAACCTTTGCATCTGTAAGGTCAATTACGCGGCGAAGTTTGAGTGAAATACACACCAATATACGGGGGCTACGTGTGGGGAAACCGAAGTAATCATCGTTTGCCTAGGCTTCTTTCAGTGCTACTTCCTCAGAAGTGCTGCCATAAACTACCTGGGTTGTTCCAGCTGCGTTCCACCGTCCTCCGTTCACATAGGCACCCTGACCGCTGAGTATTTCCTTTCCTGTCGGATACGAGGCTGCTTGAAACCGCCAGCATTCACCCTGCCAAGGCACAATCAGCGTGTCCTTGTGTTCAGCAATAGCTTTGAAGATATCATCGTATCTCGGGTTGTGTTTCATAGCTCAGGATTAACAGCAGATCATAATCTGATAGGCTGAGCGATGAAAAACCAAGCTTTCTCAAGCAACAGGTTGACATCTCACCACGTTTATGCAGGAAACAGGGTAACTATTTTCCTTTTTTCACCGCCTGATCGAACCAATTGCCGCCGAAGGAATTGTTGTTCCGGTTTCCGCCACTACCGCTACCGTTGTTTGGGCGGGGCTGCCCACCACCTCCACCATGATTGCGACGCGGCGCGTTGGTGGTGCGGGTTTCACGGGGCTGGCCCTGGCCGGCCAGTTCGGGATTGGCACGCATGGAGAGCGCGATGCGGTTGCGGTTGAGATCGACTTCGGTCACGGTGACCTGGACCTTCTGTCCGACTTTGACGACCTCTGCGGGATCGGAGATGTATTTATCGGCGAGTTGGGAAATATGCACCAGACCATCCTGATGGACACCCACATCGACAAAGGCACCGAAATTGGTGACGTTGGTCACGATGCCGGGAAGTTTCATCCCTTGGGTGAGATCGGAGGGTTTGTTGACACCTTCGGCGAAGGTGAACAGCTCGAACTGGGCACGTGGATCACGACCTGGCTTGGCCAGCTCCGCGATGATGTCCTTGAGTGTGGGCAGGCCGACTTCGTCGCTGACGTATTTTTTCAGATCAATCCTCTTGCGGGCATCGGCATCACGGATGAGCGTGGGCACATCGCAGCCGAGGTCGGCGGCCATCTGCTCGACCAGGGCGTAGCGCTCCGGGTGAACGGCGGATGCATCAAGCGGGTGGGTGCCGCCACGGATGCGGAGGAAACCGGCCGCCTGCTCGTAGGCGACATCGCCGAGCCGGGGGACTTTTTTCAGTTCATCCCGGGTTTTGAACGGACCGTGCTCCGCGCGGTAGGCGATAATGTTAGAAGCGATACCTGAGTTCAGTCCGGCGACGTATCCGAGCAGCTGACGTGACGCGGTGTTCACTTCCACTCCGACACCGTTCACACAGCTGACCACGGTGTCGTCGAGACCGGTTTTTAATAAATTCTGATCCACATCGTGTTGATACTGGCCGACTCCGATGCTTTTGGGATCGAGTTTTACCAACTCAGCGAGCGGATCCATGAGGCGGCGACCGATGGATACCGCGCCCCGCACAGTGATATCCTTATCAGGAAATTCCTCGCGTGCCACTTCGCTGGCGGAGTAGATCGACGCGCCCGACTCGTTGACAACAACGATGGCAACCGACTTGGGAAGCC